>CANGYF010000004.1 GCA_947458265.1 Betaproteobacteria bacterium | reverse complement strand
CCCACTACGGGACACGTTCCGATGCATTACTCACCCGTTCGCCACTCTACTCAGGGTTGCCCCCTTTCGCGTTCGACTTGCATGTGTAAGGCATGCCGCCAGCGTTCAATCTGAGCCAGGATCAAACTCTTCAGTTTAAATCCTATGCAAATAGTTTTCGCTCGCAGAAATTTCCGAAGCAGACATCTATCCAACCCAGACTCGCGCCCAGACCAGACAAACATCCATCTTCATGTTTCGTGCAAGTACTCGATCTCTTCAAGCTTCCAGTCCCACTCGCGTCTCTCAACGCTCACAGAACCTTCCACCCGCCTGTATCAAGCACCCACACCTATCGGCTGTAGTTTGTTAAAGAGCATTAGTGCCTTTCGGCACATCCGGCAACGCGTTGACCTGCGTTACCAGCTTCATCCAACGGCCCCTGCTTGTTGCTTTGGATCCACGCTTGCTTCGTTGCGGATCTGCGCAGAGGCGGTGAACGGGGAGGCGAATAATAGCCCCGAGTTCTTCAGGATGCAACACCCTTTGGGGTGTTATTTCACTATATTTTTCACCGCCCTTTTTCGGCTTGCAATTCAACGGCTTGCAGGGCCGCCTCGGAGGCTGGCGATCCAGAATCCTGTACCGCCCTCGCCCACATGCCCGGCTGGCGGGCCCCGCATACCGTCAATGCGCGCCTTCCATCACTGCTGGCCCTGATACCAATCCATGATGCGCTCGCCGGTCCAGAACACGACGCCTGGCTGCTGGGCAAGGCGCGAGAAGACACGCTCGAAATAGCCGATGCGATGCGGCACGCCCGAGATGTACGGATGCACGGCAATGGCCATCACCTTCGGCCGCTCGGCGGACTCCGCGTAAACGCAATCGAAGTAGTCCATGCAGCGCTGCTCGAACTCCGATGCGGCATGACGGGAGACCATCATCATCGAGATGTCGTTGAGCTCGACCGTGTAGGGCATCGTCACGAGTGGACCATGGCGCGTCTCGATCGTGCAAGGCTCGTCGTCGATCACCCAGTCGGCGGTGTAGCGGATACCTGCCTCGGCCAGGAAATCGGGCGTCTGCAGGGTCTCGGTCAGGCCAGGCGCGAGCCAGCCGACCGGCGCCTTGCCGGTGAAAGCCTTGATCGATTCGACGGTACGCGCGATGGTCGCCCGCTCGTCGAGTTCCTGGTGGGTCGGACGCTGGTCGTAGCCATGTCCCATGAACTCCCAGCCCGACTCCAGTGCGGCCTTCGCCACCTGCGGATACTCGGTGCATACCGCACCGTTGATGGCCAGCGTCGCGGGCACGTTCAGCCGGTCGAGGACCTGCTTGATGCGCCAGAAACCGACGCGCATGCCGTATTCATGCCAACCCCAGTGCGGCACGTCCGGCACCGTGGTGACGTGCGTGGGCGGCGGCAGCACCTGGCGCGGCATCGCACGCTCGATTCGCCACACCTCGACGTTGACGATCGGCCATACGATCAGCCGTGCATTGTCGAGCTTGAGTGGCTTGCGACCGACGATCGGGTCGTAGGGAATGCGTTGGGACGGAATCATCGAACGGGGTCCTCCTGACCGGTCTTGTGAGCTGGAACGGCTACGGCGGCAGGCTGCCACCGCAGCCGCGGAAGGTTAATCGATCTTCGCGCCCGAGGCCTTCACCACCGCGCCGAGCTTGGCGATCTCGGACCGCATGAACTTGGGGAACTGGTCCGGCGGCAGCGTCACAGCCTCGGCCCCCTGCTGCGAAAGCACTTCGCGCATCTCCGGCGACGCAGTGATCTTCACCAGTTCAGCATACAGCCGGCTCACGACCGGCTTCGACATCCCGGCCGGGCCCATGATGCCGCTGTAGAGCACCAGGTCGAAGTTCGGCACGCCGGACTCCGCCATGGTCGGCACGTCCGGCACCGACGCGTTGCGCTTGAGCGTGGTCACCGCCAGCGCGCGCAGCTTGCCCGCCTTCACCTGCCCCAGTGCGGCCGGCATCGTCGAGAAGACCAGTCCGACCTGGTCGGCCAGCAGTGCCGCCACTGCAGGGCCGCTGCCGTTGTAGGGGATGTGCGCCATGTCGAGCTTCGCCGCCATGCGGTAGCTCTCGCTCGCCAGGTGCAGGATGGTGCCGTTGCCGGAGGAACCGTAGTTGAACTTGCCGCCGCGCGAGCGGATCAGGCCGGTGAGTTCGGCCACGCTCTTCACCGGCAGGCTCTGGTTGACGACCAGCATCAACGGCGTCTGGGCGACCAGCGTGATGCCGGTGAAATCCTTCACCGAGTCGTACGGCAGGCGCGCGTACAACGTGGCGTTGATCGCATGCGTCGTCATGTCCTGGATCATGATCGTGTAGCCATCCGGGTTGGCCTTGGTCACGATGCCGGAGCCGATGAGCGTACCCGCGCCCGGACGGTTATCGACCACCACCTGCTGGCCCAGCGAACTGCCCAGGCGCTGGGCGATCAGACGTCCGAGGACGTCGGAGATTCCGCCGGGCGCGAATGGCACGATCATGCGCACGGAACGCGACGGGTAATCTGCCTGGGCCAACGCGGCTGAGACGGGCGCCAGTACGGCTGCGGCGACAGTGACGGAGGCGGAAAGTATGGAAAGCAGGCGCATAGGTAGGAACCCTGAGTCTGGTTGGGGAAAGTGCAGTCGGCGCGAGCTACACCCCTCGCGCGGCCACTCGACAGGAAGGCGACGCCGATCGCGGCCGCGACTGCGCCGACGTCCACCAGCGCAACGAGCAAATAGCGGGCCATGACAACGCAGCGCAGCGCCCAGGTACCTTAAAGCAAAAAGGCCAACCTTGTGGGTTGGCCAATGCGCATGCTCTTTGGTTGCGGGGGCAGGATTTGAACCTACGACCTTCGGGTTATGAGCCCGACGAGCTGCCAGACTGCTCCACCCCGCGCCAGAAAATGAATGGTACGCGGAAGGCGGCTGCGAATCAAGCGTTATGTCGTGTCGCAGAAGAGGTTTCGCCGTCCGCACCTGCTGCGTCCTCGTCGCCACCGGCCGGGCGCTCGTCCGCAGCCGACTGCGGCGCCTCGGGTTCCTCCGCTGCTGCAGCCTCGGACGAGGCATCCCCGGCAGCTTCGGCCCCATCGTCACCGGCATCGTCCTGCTCGGCGGCAGGCGCTGCGATCAGCGCCCCGTCCTGCCCGTCGGGCAGGACCGCAGGCTCGTCCAGCGGCAGCTGCGGTGCCGTCTCTAGCAGCGAACCGAGGTCTTCGAGCGGCGGAAGGTCGCCAAGCGAGGACAGATTGAGATCGTCGAGGAACTGGCTGGTGGTCGCATACAGCGCAGGCCGGCCAGGCACCTCCTTGAATCCCACCGCCTCGACCCAGCCCCGCTGCTCCAGCGTCTTCACCAGCGCGCCCGAGACAGTCACGCCGCGCACCGCCTCGATGTCGCCACGCGTGACCGGTTGCCTATACGCAATGATCGCCAGCGTCTCCATCACCGCACGCGAGTAGCGCGGGGGCTTGTCCGGCCGCAGCCGGTCAAGGTATTGCTGCATTTCGGGACGCGCCCGGAACCGCCAGCCGCTCGCAACATGGGTGAGCTCGATGCCCCGCCCATGCCAGTCACTGCGCAGGACTTCCAGCACACGACGCAGCGCGTCTGCACCAAGTTCATCGTCGAAAAGACGGCGTAGCTCGAGCACCGACAGGGGGCTGTCTGCCACCAGCAGCGCGGTCTCGAGCACCCGCTTCACCAGGTCGAGGTCAAAACCGGCATCGACGCCATCGCGCACCGCCGGCACGGCGGCCGACGCGTCGTCGGCGGCGGCGGCGTCGGCGGCGTCGGCCACTCCGGTCGATGTGTGGACGTCAGCGTCGGCCGGCGCGATGGTCTCCTGCCCGGATGCAGTGCTGGCGCCCTGCCCGGCCGCAGCGGTGGCGTTCTGCTCGGACGCCGCGGTGTCGACAGGCGATGCGGTTACCGGATCCTGCGCGGCGGCCGCGGCTTCGCCGCCGGGCGGGCTGTCTTCGATGTCTGTCATCTGGATGCGTTCAGGTTTCTGGAGAGCCGATCGCGGCGACGGTTTCCTCGTCCTCCGGATCGTTCCCCGCGAGGCGGACATGGATCGGCGCAAACGGCGCCTGCTGGGTGATCTGGATCATCGACTCCCGGCACAGCTCGAGCAGCGCCAGCAGGTTGACGACGATCACCGGGACGCCTGCATCGGGCTCGAACAGGCTGAAGAACTCGACGAACCTGTGCCCCTTCAGGCGGCGCAGGATGCGCGTCATGTGCTCGCGCACCGAGAGCTCCTCGCGCGTCACCCGGTGGTGGCGGTTGAGCTTCGCACGCGCCAGCAGCCTCAGCCACACCGCCTTCAGGTCCTCGGGGTGCACATGCGGTGGCAACTGCAGGTCGAGCCGCTCGAACAACACCTGCGCCACCTCGAAATCCCGGCCGACCTGGGGCATCGCAGCAAGCTGCTGCGCGGCCAGCTTGATCTGCTCGTACTCGAGCAGCCGGCGCGCGAGCTCAGCGCGCGGATCTTCCTCGTCGGGCGACGCGGTCGGCGGTCGCGGCAGCAGCATGCGCGACTTGATCTCGATCAGCAGTGCCGCCATCAGCAGGTACTCCGCCGCGAGTTCCAGCCGATTGTCGTGCATGACGTCGATGTACTCGAGGTACTGGCGCGTGAGTTGCGCCATCGGAATGTCGAGCACGTTGAGGTTCTGCTTGCGGATCAGGTACAGCAGCAGGTCGAGCGGGCCCTCGAAGCTTTCGAGGATGATCTGCAGCGCATCGGGCGGGATGTACAGGTCCTGAGGCACCGCCATCATCGGTTCGCCGTGGATGCGGGCGATGCCTGCCACGACGGCCACGACAGGCGGCGCCTCTGCGCCGGGCGCGACGGGATCGGCCGAGGCGTTCGCGGCAGGAGCCGATGCTTCGGTCGCGGCTTGCTCGGGCTGGGGGGTGGTCGTCATGGCGCGCCGCAGTTTACCGCAGCCTGACCGCGAGGGCCGACCGTCAGGGAACGATCGTTCCGGGCCGTGCGCGAAGCCGCTGCGCAGGCGCCCCGCTAATCGTAGTCGAGCCCCATTGCCTCGCGCACGTCGCGCATCGTCTCCCCGGCCAGCGCACGCGCCTTCTCGCAACCATCAGCCACGATGCTCCGGAGCAGGGAAGGATCTTCCTGGTACGGCCGCGCCCGCTCGCGCATCGGCGCCTGTTCCTCGAGCACACGGTCGATCACCGGCTGCTTGCATTCCAGGCAACCGATGCCCGCGCTGCGGCAGCCCTCCTCGGCCCACTGGCGCACCGACTCGGGCGAATACACCTGGTGGAACGTCCACACCGGGCAGCGGGTCGGCTCGCCGGGATCGGTGCGCCTGACGCGCGCCGGATCGGTCGGCATCGTGCGGATCTTCTTCACGACGCTGTCTTCGTCCTCGCGCAGCGAGATCGTGTTGTTGTAGGACTTCGACATCTTGTGCCCGTCGAGTCCCGGCATGCGCGAAGCCTCGGTCAGCAGCGCCTCGGGCTCGGCGAGGATGACCTTGCCGCCCCCTTCCAGGTAGCCGAACAGTCGCTCCCGGTCGGACAGGTTCAGGTTCTGCACCTCCTCGAGCAGCGCACGCGCGGACTCGAGCGCCTGGTCGTCGCCCTGCTCGAGGTACTTCGAGCGCAGGTCGCGGTAGAGATTCGCGCGCTTGCTGCCCAGGCGCTTGATGGCCGCCTCGGCCTTGTCCTCGAACCCGGCTTCGCGGCCGAAGATGTGGTTGAAGCGGCGCGCGATCTCACGCGTGAACTCGATGTGCGGGACCTGATCCTCGCCGACCGGCACCTGGTTGGCGCGGTAAATCAGGATGTCCGCCGCCTGCAGCAGGGGATAGCCGAGGAATCCGTAGGTCGACAGGTCCTTCTCGGCAAGCTTTTCCTGCTGGTCCTTGTAGGTCGGCACCCTCTCCAGCCAGCCGAGCGGGGTGATCATCGACAGCAGCAGGTGCAGTTCCGCGTGCTCGGGCACCTTCGACTGCAGGAAGATCGTCGCATGAGCCGGATCGATGCCCCCTGCAAGCCAGTCGATGACCATGTCCCAGGCGTTCTGCTCGATCACCTGCGGCGTGTCGTAGTGCGTGGTCAGCGCATGCCAGTCGGCAACGAAGAACAGACACTCGTGCTCATGCTGAAGGCGCACCCAGTTCTTGAGCACGCCATGGTAATGGCCCAGGTGAAGTGCGCCAGTCGGCCGCATTCCCGACAGCACGCGATCGGCATACATCGTGTTCGACTCCGTTCGTGGCGACCGCCGGAAGTGCGCTCGCAAGTGGCTGAGTATAAGCAACCCTGCGCATTGCCACCGACCGCCAGTGGCTCAGCGCCCGCCCAGGATGGCCGCGCTACCGCGTCCCTGCCGGGTGATCTCGGGTGGGTCCAGCGTCAGGTCGATCACCGTGGTCATCTCGATGCCGCAGGAGCCGGCATCGAGCACCAGGTCGAGTTCGTGCTCGAGTCGCTCGCGAATCTCGGTGCCGTCGTTGATCGGCAGGTCGTCGCCGGGCAGCCACAGCGTCGAGCTGAGCAGCGGTTCGCCCAGTTCCGCCAGCAGCGCGGCCACGATCCGGTGCTCCGGCACGCGCAGGCCGATCGTAGAGCGTTTCGGATGCATCATGCGCCGCGGCACCTCGCGCGAAGCCTCGAGGATGAAGGTGTAGCTGCCCGGCGTGGCCGCCTTCAGCAGCCGGAACTGGCGGTTGTCTACCCTGGCGTATCGGCCCAGTTCGCCAAGGTCCTTGCAGACCAGCGTGAAGTGGTGCTGTGGCTCCAGCTGGCGGATGCGCCGGATCCGCTCCGCTGCGTCCTTGTTGCCGATCTGGCAACCGAGCGCATAGCAGGAATCGGTCGGATAGGCGATCAGCCCGCCGCCGCGCACGATGGCAGCCGCCTGCCGCACCAGGCGAACCTGCGGGTTTTCGGGATGGATCAAGAAGTATTGCGACATGGCGGGCAACGATGACGACAGAACACGCAGGAGACGGGCCCGCGCCGGACCGATGGCCGGTTGCCGGCTACCGCCAGACGACACGGGGCATGCTTGCGAAAATCCTCGGACCGTAGCACGCTCCGCCGACGTCGAGAGCGCCTGCACCGGCAACTGCCGCCGCGCCGTCGATGCGCAATGCCCGAACCTGGCAGGTCCAACCGCCGAAGGAGGTGAAGCATGTACAAGCACATCCTGTTTCCAACCGATGGATCCGAGCGGTCAGCCAATGCCCTGAAGCATGCGATCGGGCTGGCGAAGGCCGTCGGCGCAAAGATCACCGCACTGCACGTGGTGCCCGAGTACTACCCACCGGTCTACGAGGATTCCGGCCCGTTCGATCCCGAGATCGAGGCGCGCTTCGAGCGCGAAGCGGTCAACCGTGCCGAACGCTTCCTGTCGCAGGTCACCGACGAGGCGGAGGCGGCCGGCGTGCCGGCCGGCGCGGTGCACGTGACCAGCTACCACACCGCCGACACGATCATCAATGTCGCGGAGGAACAGGGCTGCGACCTGATCGTGATGTCCTCCCGCGGGCGCAGCGGGCTCGCCAGCCTGCTGCTCGGCAGCGAAACGAAGAAGGTCCTGGCGCACGCGCGCACGCCGGTGCTGATCTGCAAGTGACGCCGCTGCGCATGGAACAACCTGCGCCGCCGGAGCGCAGGCTGTTCCGCTGAGCGCGCGGGCTACTTCTTCAGCGAGTCGCGGATCTGCCGCAACAGCACCACTTCTTCAGGATCGGCTGCCGGTGCAGGCGGGGGCGCATCCGCCTTGAGGCGGTTGATCCACTTGACCAGCATGAAGATGATGAAGGCAAGGATGACGAAGTTGATCAGGATGGTGATGAAGCTGCCGTAGGCGAACACCGGGATGCCGGCCTTCTTGAGGTCGACCAGGTTCATTGCGACGTCCGGCGGCACCGCTTTCAGCGCAATGAAGAAGCTCGAGAAATCGAGCCCACCGACTACCCGTCCGACGATCGGCATGATCAGGTCGCCCACCACCGAGTCGACGATCTTGCCGAAGGCAGCACCGATGATCACGCCGACGGCGAGGTCCATCACGTTGCCCTTGACCGCGAAATCCTTGAACTCCTGCAGCATGCCCATCCACACCCCCCGTTATCGCATCTTGTGGGAATGGACGGCCACTGACGAGCCGTCCGCTCCGTGCAATGATAACAGCAGTGACCTTCCGGAACGCCCCGTCGCAAAGGCAACGCCACCACCATGAAACTGCTGCTCGTCAATCCGAACATCACCGACCGCATCACCGCCATCATGCTCGAGGAGGCCCGGCGCTGTGCCAGCCCGGGCACCCTGCTGGAAGCGGTGTCGGCGCCGTTCGGCACGCAGTACGTCGAGAACCGCGCCGAGGCGGCGATCGCCTCGCATGCAGTGCTCGATGCCATCGCCACCCATGCTGCAGGGTGCGACGCGGTGATCGTCGCGGCGTTCGGCGATCCCGGCGTCGAAGCGGCGCGCGAACTGTTCGATATCCCGGTGGTCGGCATCTCGGAGGCGGCGTTCCACATGGCATGGCTGCTGGGGCGGCGCTACTCGGTCGTCTGCCTCACGCCGCGCCTGCGCACCTGGTACCTGGAATGCGCGCGCGATGTCGGGCTCGATGGACGGCTCGCCAGCGTCCGCGCCCTGCCGAAGCTCGACGCCGACATCACGGAGGCCAGGGAGGCCGCGCGCGACGCGCTGCTCGAGCAATGCCGGCGCGCGGTGGACGAAGACCAGGCCGAGGTGCTGATCGTCGGCGGTGGCCCGCTGGCCGGGGTGGCGCGGGAGATCGCGCACCTGCTGCCGGTGCCGGTGATCGATGGCGTGAGCTGCGCCGTGCGGCTTGCCGAGGCACTGGTCGGCCTGAATCCCGCCGTGCCCCAGGCCGGCAGCTTCGCACGCCCCCCGGCCAAGCCCGCGCGCGGACTCGGGCCGGCCCTGCAGGCCCGGATCAGCCGCGACCCGGGGTGACCTTCCCGCCCTGCCCCGGGGCCAGCACCTCGGTGCCGTAGTCTGCGATCGGCTGCGGCGGCGCACGGAACTTGCGCACCTTCGAATGGCTGATGCCCATGCTGACAAATGCCTCGGCCATCTTCACGCCGGCGACCACGGGGTCGATCACCGGCACCCCGGACAGTTCGGACAACGCCTCGTCGTAACCGCACAGGCCGGCGCAGGCGAGGATCACGACCTCCGCCTGGTCACGACTGACCAGTTCCTTCACCTGCACCGAGAGGTCGCGCAGGGTGCGCTCGCGGTGCGTCGCGGCCTCCTCGACGTTGATGTTGATCGCCCGAACCGACGCGCACTTCGACTCGAACCCGTACAGCCGGACCAGGTCCTGCTGGTAGGGAATGAACTGTTCGAGCATGGTCAGCGTGCTGAAGCGGTGCCCGAGCAGGCAGGCCATCGCCATGCTGGCCTCGGAGATCGACACGACCGGGATGTCGAGCAGTTCCTTCAGCGCATAGATGCCGACGTTGCCGAAGCCGGCCAGCACGACTGCATCCGGGCGATCGACCGCCACGCGCCGGCGCACCGCCTCGATCATGTGCGGTGCACTCATGTAGTCGCCATAGGCACAGTCGATGCTGCGCGTGCCGTTAGGCGAGGACAGGCCGGCAATCTCGGTGTCCGGCAGCGCGCGCCGACGTGCCGAGGCAAGGATCACGTCGAGCACGACGTCGGAGGTGTTCGGGTTTGCTACCAGCAGTTTCATCATCGTCCCGGCGGTCTGTAGAGGGCTGTACTCAGGATGTGGCCACGTGCTGACGTCAGCGGCCGAGCACTTCAGGGTTCACCACGTTGACCGGCTCGCCGCGGGCGAATGCATCGACCTGCTCGAATGCGGATTCGAACATGATCTCGAAGCGGTCGCGCGTGACATAGCCGACGTGGGGCGAGCAGACCACGTTGTCCATCGACACCAGCGGATCGAGCGCGCCCACGACGGGCTCCTGGTCGTACACGTCGACCGCTGCATGGCCGGGCCGCCCGGCGCGCAGGGCAGCGAGCAGCGCCCCCTTCTCCACCAGCGCTGCCCGGCTGGTGTTGACGAACAGGGCATCGGGCTTCATGGCGGCCAGGTCTGCCGCCGAAACGATGCCATCGGTCTCGGGCAGCATCCGCAGGTGCAGGGTCACGATATCGGAGGTCTCGAAGAACGTGCGCTGATCGGGCGCCGTGTCGTAGCCCGCCTCGCGCGCCCGTGCCAGACTGCCTTCGCGCCCCCACACCTGCACCTTCATGTCGAACGCACGCCCGTAGGATGCGACCAGCGCGCCGATCCACCCATAGCCGAAGACGCCCAGCGTGCGGCCGCGCAGCCCTCGACCGAAGCGGGTCTGCCAGCGCCCCTCGCGCAGCGCCACCGCTTCCTGCGGGATGTGGCGCATCGAGGCCAGGATCAGCCCCCAGGTGAGTTCCGCCGTGGTGTACGACGGCCCGGTCCGCGTCGAGCACACCACCACGCCATGCTGGGTACAGGCCGGCACATCGATGTGCGGAATGACGCCGGTCTGGCTGATGATGCGCAGGTTCGGCAGGCGGTCGAGCAGGCTTGCCGTGATCTTCGTGCGCTCGCGCGACAGAACCAGCGCGTCGAACGCGGCGAGGCGCCGCCCGAGTTCATCGACATCGGTCAGCGGGTCCCGGAACACCGTCACCTGGTGCCCATCGAGCTTGCGATAGACGTCGAGCGACTGCACCACGCCGAGGAAATCGTCGAGGATCGCGATGTTCATGACAGGCCTTCAGTTCAGCTGGGTGACGAACTTCGTGACCAGGTAGCCGTCGAAGGTCTCGGCACCGCCCTCGCTGCCATAACCGCTGTCTTTCACCCCACCGAACGGGGTCTCGGACAGGGCGATGCCGAAGTGGTTGATGTTCACCATGCCGGCCTCGATCGCGTTGGCAATCGCGGTGGCGTTGCGCGAGGAGCGGGTGAACGCGTACGAAGCCAGTCCGTACGGCAGGCTGTTGGCGCGGCGCACGACCTCGTCGAACTCGCTGAAGCGGACGATCGGCGCGATCGGGCCGAACGGCTCCTGCGTCATCAGCTTCGAGTCGTCCGGCACATCGGTGATCACCGTCGGCGAGAAGAAGTGGCCGGCACCGTCGATCTTGGAACCGCCGACCAGCACCTTGCCGCCACGGCGGTCGGCATCGTCGACGAAGCTCTCCATCGTCGGCACCCGGCGCTGGTGGGCGAGCGGGCCCATGCGCGTGTCCTTGTCGAGGCCGCTGCCCACCTTCAGCGACGAGGCCACGGCCGCGAACTTCTCGACGAAGCGGTCATACGCCTGCTCGTGCACGAACATGCGCGAGGGCGATACGCAGACCTGCCCGGCGTTGCGGTACTTCATGTTGGCCAGCAGTTCGGCCGCCCGGTCGACATCGGCGTCCTCGAACACGATGGCCGGCGAATGTCCACCGAGTTCCATCGTGCAACGCTTCATCAGCGAGCCGGCCAGCGCGGCCAGCTGCTTTCCGACCGGCACCGAACCCGTGAACGAAATCTTGCGCACGATCGGCGAGCGGATCAGGTAGTCGGACACCTCGGCCGGCACGCCCCAGACGATGTTCAGGCAGCCGGCGGGAAGCCCCGCGTCGGCGAACACCTGGGCGATGATGACCACCGCACTGGGCGCGTCCTCCGGCCCCTTGAGCACCAGCGTGCAGCCCGCGCCGATCGCCGCGACCACCTTTCGGATGGCCTGGTTGAACGGGAAGTTCCACGGCGTGAAGGCCGCGCAGACGCCGATCGGTTCGCGCAGCACGAGCTGGCGCACGCCGTCGACGCGCGGCGGGATCACCCGGCCGTAGATGCGGCGGCATTCCTCTGCATGCCATTCGCAGTGTTCAGCACCGCCCATCACCTCGGCCATCGCTTCGGCATAGGGCTTGCCCATGTCGAGCGTGATGCCACGCGCCATCTCGGGCGCGCGCTCGCGGAACAGTTCGGCCGCCCGGCGCAGGATCTTCGAACGCTCGACCGGAGAACTCCTGTGCCACGACTGGAACGCCCGGTCGGCCGCCGCCAGGGCATGGTCGAGGTCTTCGCGCGTGGCATGCGGCAGCCGGCCGATCACCTCGCCGGTGGCCGGGTTGGTCACATCCTGCTCGACCCGCCCCTCCGCGCCGATGAACTGGCCGTCGATGTACAGCGACAGTTTGGGATAGGCAGGGGCGGCGGTGGTATCCATGAAGGCTCCTTGGAGGGCAGGTACGGAAACGGGACCGCCAAGGGTAGCCTTTGCAGGCCGCAGGGTTCAACCGCCGCGTGTCAGCCCGCGGGGCGTGGCGCCTCGGCGAGCAGACGCTCGATCTCGCGCACCAGTTTTGGATCGTCCGGGCGCAGCGTCGTCGCAAAGCTCTGCACACGGTTGCCGCTGCGGTCCACCACGTACTTGTGGAAGTTCCAGCCCGGTGCCACGCCGCTGCGCTTCTGCAACTGCTGGTAGAACGCATTGGCACGCCGGCCGGACACCTCCGTGCGCTCGAACATCGGAAAGGACACCCCGAAGTTCAACTTGCAGAACTCGGCGATCTCGCGGCTGCTGCCACGCTCCTGCTGGCCGAAATCGTTCGACGGGAAGCCGACGATCACCAGACCGCGCGCCGACAGCTTCCGGTGCAGCGCCTCGAGCTGTTCATACTGGGGAGTGAAGCCGCATTCGCTCGCCGTGTTGACGACCATCAGCACCTTGCCGCGGAACTGGCAGAGCGAGACCGGTTTCCCACTGACCAGCTCCGGGAACACATGGTCGAGCAGCGCGGGGCAGCCGGACGAGGCAGCCGTCGCCGGGACCACCGCCGACGCCGCAGCAGGGACGGCAGGCACCGCTGCCCGGGCAGGGAACATGGAGCTCGCGGCGATGCACGCCAGCAGCATCCCCAGCAACGACCGTGCCCTGCCCTTCGCCTGCACTGCCCGCACTGCCTGCATGCCGCACCTCAAGTCATCGAGGCGTACAGTCTACCCGGCGCATTCAATCGGCAGGCGCACCGGAGGACTTGACCACGATGAGGTACTGCCCATGAAACCCCATGCATTCATCGCGATGCCGTTCGGCACCAAGCCGGGCCACGATGGTCAGCCGATCGACTTCAACCGGGTGTTCGCCATGCTGATCAGGCCCGCGCTCGAGCAGGCCGGCTGCACCGTCTTCCGGGCCGACGAGGAGACGCGTGCCGGGGACATCCGCACCGACATGTTCCAGGAACTGCTGGTGGCGGACCTGGTACTGGCCGACCTCACGCTGGACAACCCGAACGTCTGGTACGAACTCGGGGTGCGGCATGCGCTGCGCGCCCGCGGCGTCGTGCTGATCCAGGGCCCGCGCCCGAACCAGCCATTCGACATCTATACCGACCGCAAGCTGCGCTACTCGCTGAAGGACGGGATGCCGGATCCGGCCACGATCGAGGCCGAGCGCGGGCGCCTGGCGACGATGGCCCGCGATACCCTTGCCGCCGGCAGCGCGCGCAAGGTGAGCCCGGTGTATGCCCTGCTCGATGAGCTGCGCGAGCCGCAGTGGCGCGAACTCCTGCTCTCGGGCGACAACGAGTTCAGCCGTGCCTACGAGGACTGGCGCAGCCGGCTGGAGGTCGCACGCCAGAAGAACCGTCCGGGGGACATCCTGGTACTGGCTGGCGAGACGCCCACCCGTGCACTGGCACTCGAAGCGCGCCGCGCAGCCGCCGAGAGCCTGATGAAGCTGCGGCAGTTCGAGTTCGCGCTCGAGCAGATCGATTCGGCCCTGGCGCTCGACGACCACGACCGTGCCTCGCGCGTTCGAAAGGCACTGTGCATGGCGCGCCTGGGCCGGTTCGAGGAGGCGCGCGAGACCACGCAGCAGCTGGATGCCGACTATCCGCAGGATGCCGAGATCCAATCGCTGACCGGACGGATCGAGATGCAGAGCTGGATCCAGCGCTGGCGCGGCGACCAGCCCGAAGCCGAGAACACCGCGCCCGAGGTCGGACCGGGGACAGCCAGATCCGTTGCGGCCGCGCCAGATGCCGCAGCCGGCGGCGGCGAATCCACCCCGCTGCGCCAGGCTGCCACCGACGAGGAGGCTGCGCTGGCGCAGGCGATCGAGCCGTTCCGCAGCGCGTTCACGCTGCAGCCGGCCCACTACTTCGCCGGAATCCACTGGCTGATGCTGGCGACGCTGCATGTGCACCTGACCGGCCGCACCGATGCCTCGCTGGTCGAACAACTGCTCGGTGGCGTGCACTGGTCCTGCCTCAGTGCGCGCCAGCGCAATCCGCGCGACTACTCGGCGCGTGCCAGCTTTGCGGAGCTGTGCCTGCTCTGCTTCGACGCCGAGCGTGTCAAGGAGGCATGGGGCGCGGCCGTCGCAGTCGCCGACCGCGACTGGTTCGCGCTCGATTCATCGCGGCGGACGCTCGCGGTACTGCGCGACCTCGGGTTCCGGCCAGCCGAGACGGCCGCGGCGCTTGCCATCGTCGAGCGCGAGATCGCACGCGCGGAACCGCCCTTCCGACCACGACAGGTACTGCTGTTCAGCGGTCACATGATCGACGGGGCAAACCGTCCGGTGCCGCGCTTTCCGGCCGAGAAGGCCGACGTCGCGGCGCAGCGGCTGGCCACCGCCCTGGACGGGGCCGGCGTCGGACCGCAGGACCTCGCGCTGTCGCAGGGTGCCGCCGGCGGCGACCTGCTGTTCATCGAGGCGTGCCAGGCCCGGGGCGTGCGCTGCCAGTTGATGCTGCCCCTCCCGGAACCCGAGTTCCTGTCGCGCTCGGTACTGCAGGTCAAGAACGGCGAAGCCTGGCGCGAGCGCTATTACACGATGAAGGCGAAGCTCGGCATGCCGGTCCGGGTGATGCCAGTGGAACTCGGGCCCCTGCCCCCGGACGCCAATGCCTACGAACGCTGCAACGAATGGATGCTGAACACGGCCCTCGTCTGGGGCGTCGACAAGGTCAGGTTCTTGACGCTCTGGAACGGCGCTGGCGGCGACGGCCCGGGCGGCACCGCCCACATGTACGAGGAAGTGAAGCGGCGCACCGGCCGGGTGCACTGGATCGACGTCCGGACCCTCTAGCGCCTGCCGGTTGGCTGCCACCGTCCACGCGGTCTCCCGCAACTGGCGCCGCCACGGAGCAGCCTCGCGTCGTTCAGTGGTAGCGGGCCCGTTCGACGGTCGACGCTACCGGCGTTTCCTCGAGGCCGAGCCCACGCCAGCGCTTGATGCCGCCGGCCAGTTCGATCGCCTTCAGGCCGCGCAAGGTCAGAAGATGCACCGCACGTGCCGACAGCGTGCTCCACTGGTCCCAGCAGTAGACAACGATCGTCGCGCCCTGGGGCAATTGCCGCCAGCGGACTTCGAGTTCTTCCACCGACAGCACCTGGGCATCCGGCAGGGTGCTGCGCAGCATTTCCTTCGGGCTGTTGCGTACGTCCACGACAACGACCTTGTCGCCATGACGCTTGCGCAGCGCGATCAGATCGGCCGGTTCGATCGAGCGGATCTCCTCGACGGGACGCCGGTTCGCGCGGACGCGACGCGGTTCGGCACCGCCCGACAGTACTTCCAGACCTTTCCAGGTGTCCAGCATGATTAGCCTCGGAGTTGGAACGACAGGGGAGAAACCGGTGCGCTGAACCGCAGAGACACATGCACCGATCGGGGGTGAACCGACGATCCGTACCACCCTTCTGAAACATGGTTCCCACCCATCCGGAAGCCCGCTTCAGGCACTTCCGGGAGGCAAGATTCCATCTTACGCCTTCCGTATTTCTGCTCAGGTAGCGCTGCCCGCTAACGTCATTGATAGTAGTTTGTCCTAGTCAAAGACGCAACGGTCGTATTGTGACTGGTTAGTCATTTTTTGTACAATAAAGTTCCCGAGCCGGCCCCATCGATGCCGGACGCATACCTTGCCAAAGCGCATCAGATGAGACTTTCTTTTCAGAAACAACAGTTTGCAGCCCGCGAGGACGCACTCCTCGACGCAGTGAACGTCTTGCTGGCGAAGAAAGGCTTCGATCTGATGACGATGGACGACGTCGCAGCCGAGGTCGGAATCGCCAAGGGCAGCCTCTACAAGCACTTTGCGTCAAAGGAAAGTCTGGCGGCTGCCGCGCTGTGCCGGATGACCCGCGACACGATCGAGGTGCTCGCCGCGATGGACCCGGCCCTGCCCCCGATCGAGAAACTCAAGGCCACCCTGCGCTGGGCCCTGCAGCGTCGGCTGCAGGGCGCAGTGCCTCACCTGCCGTCGACCAGCGTTGCGTTGCAGCGAAGCCTGATGCTGAACCTGAGCTACGTGCGGCTGATCATGAAGCTGAACGCCGAACTCAAGCAGTTGGTGATCGCAGCCCAGAACGAGGGAGCCCTCGACCGCACGCTGCCGCACGAGGTGATCGTCTACACCATCTACGCCCGCTCCTGCGACCCGACGCTCGAATACCTGCGCACCAGTGGTCGCTACGATGACGTGCAGACCGTCGAGTACCTCGTCCGCACCTGCTTCGAAGGGCTGAACGGCTAGGTGGTCGGACGAGCGTCGCGCCGGGTCAGCAGGATGCCGACGAAGATCAGCGAGACGCCCGCCAGATAGAACGTCTGTACCGGCTCGGCCCGGTGCAGAACCTTCGCTCAGCCGGCACGCAGGAAGCCGCGCGGCGCCCGGTGCAGGCTTTCGAAGCCGGTGGCGGTGATGCGCACCAGTTCGCCGACCTGCACGCCCGCAGTACGGGCGGTGTCGATCACGTTCGGCTGCACGACCATGGTCATGTTCTCGGCCAGCACGATGTCGGGCAACGGCCCTGCAGGACGGCTGCGGCTGCCAAGGATGGGCTGGAAGTAGCCACCGCCGAATCCGTGCACCAGGTCGTCGCAGATGGTGAAGCCGCGCTCCTCGATCACCGAGGCTGCATCCACGATCTCGGCCATCGTGCAGCCCGGGCGCATCACCCCGGTCACCGCGTCGTAGGTCGCCTCCGCCGTCGCATGCAGGTCGCGGTAGAGGGCCGGCGGCTCGGCACCGACCGCAAACGTGCGCAGTACCTGTCCGCCGTAATCCCAGAACGATCCCGTGATCTCGGTGAACACGCAGTCGCCGTTGCGCACGATGCGGTTCATCGGATGCTGGCGCGGGATGTAGCAGTCCGGGCTGGCCATCGGCGTCACGCCGAAGTAGTGCAGCATGGTGACGCCGCCGAACGGCGCATAGGCGCGCTCGGCGATGTCACCGAGGTCGCGCTCGTTCAGCCCGTCGCACAGGCCGTCGACCAGCGCCGTGATCGATGCATCGGAGAACGCGGCGCCGATGCGCAGCCAGTCGATCTCCTCCTCCGACTTGGTCAGGCGCAGCCGGCTGTAGGCCGGGTTCAGGTCGACCACGTCCGGGAACGCGGCCGCGAGCTTCCGGTACTTGCCGAAGTTGAACACGCCCATGATCCCCACGCGACGGGCGCCGCGGCGCTTCAGTTCGGCAACCACCTTCTCGACGCTGCGGTGCTCGCTCCACTCGACATCACACTGCCAGGCGATCTGTTTGGCCAGCGGCGCATGGTTCACCCACTCGACGAACATCTTCGGCTGCTCGCGCGGATCGAACACGATGATCTGCTCGCTGGTGGTCACCCAGCCGCTCAGCCACGAGATGCCGGTGCCGGCACGCTGTTCCCCGCACACCAGCAACTGGTCGACATCGTTCTTGCGCATCACCTCGGCCAGCGCTGCACGACGGCGCAACATCTCTGCGTCCGAGAAACGGGGGAACGGCTGGTCGAGGATCGCGCGCAGGCGCGGCTCCAGGCCGAGGCGTGCGGGATCTGCAGGCTTCAGGTGCGGCATGGCTACTCCAGTGGGGCAGAGGCAGAGGCGGGATTGGCGGGGCAAACCCGATAGAATCGAGGCTTCCTCTTCCAATGGTACCGAGCTTCGATGACCTCCGCGCTTCGTGTCGGATACACCTCTTCCTCCAATGGCGACCAGCGTCGGCCCATGCATCCGGCACTGCCGCACGCTGCACTGGCCTGTGCACTGGCGTTCGCCGCCGTCGCGCCTGCGGGCGCACAGTCGTGGCCCCTGAAGCCGGTGCGACTGATCCACGGCTTCGCCCCGGGCAGCGCGATCGATGTCTCGATCCGGCCGCTGGCCGCGCAGCTCGCCACCGAGTTCGGCCAGGGTTTTTCGGTCGAGCCGCGCCCGGGCGCGACCGGCCAGCTCGCCAACGAGTTCGTGTCCAAGTCGGCACCGGACGCCTACACGCTGCTGGCCGCGCCAGGCAGCTCGCTGACTTCGGCACCGCACCTGCAGAAGGCGCCCTACGATTCGCTGAAGGACCTGTCGCCGATTGCGATGATCACCGCGTTCTCGTTCGTGCTGGTCGCACATCCTTCGGTGCCTGCGAAGACCGCGCGCGACCTCGTCGCGATCGCCAAGGCCAGGCCCGGCGTGCTCACCTATGGCTCGACCGGCGTGGGCAGCGGGTTCCATCTCGCCGGCGAACTGCTGGCCTCGATGGGCGGAGTGAACATGGTGCACGTTCCCTACCGCGGTGGCGGCAGCGCGACCATGCCCGACCTCGTCAGCGGCCGCATCGACATGATGTGGGAGAGCTATGCAGCCGTGCGCACCCAGGTCGAGGCAGGAAAGCTGCGCGCCATCGGCGTGACCGGCACCACCCGCATCGCGGCGCTGCCAGACGTGCCGCCGATCAACGACAGCGTGCCGGGCTACGACCTGGTCGGCTGGCATGGCGTGCTCGCGCCGGCCGGCGTGCCGCGCGAGGTGATCGAACGCATGAACGCGTCGATCAACCGGGCACTGGACCGCAAGGACCTGCGTGCACTCTGGGCGCAGCAGGGCTTCGATACCCCGCAGCTCACCTCCGACCAGTTCGCCCAGCGCATGCGGCGCGATTACGCCTTCTACGGAAAGCTGATCAAGTCCATCGGCCTGCAGGCTCAATGAACGGCGATGCGCGATGCTGATCGCGCTTAACCGGGTATCGCTGGGCTTCGGCGCCGGGCTGCTGCTCGACCAGGCCGAGTTCGTCCTCCAGGAGGGTGAACGGGTCGGCCTGATCGGCCGCAACGGCACCGGCAAGTCGACGCTGATGAAGCTGGTGGACGGCCGCATCGCCGCCGACAGCGGCGAGATCGTGCGCACTCCGGCCCTGCGCAGCGTGCTGCTCGATCAGGAGCCGGTCTTCGACCCGGGGCTCACGATCGAGCAGGTGATCGCCGGCGGCTTCGGCGAGATTGCGCAGGTATTCGCGGAACACCAGGCGCTCGCACACGCCGAGGACACGCCGGCCAATGCCGAACGCATGCAATCGCTGCACGATCGGCTCGACCATGAGCGCGGCTGGGACCTGCCGTCGCGGGTGTCGGCCCTGCTGCTCACGCACGGCTTCGACGGCACCACGCCGTTCGACACCCTGTCCGGCGGCGGCCGCAAGCGGGTCGCACTGGTGCGCGCACTGGCCGGCGAGCCAGACCTGCTGCTGCTCGACGAGCCGACCAACCACCTCGACATGGAAGCGATCGAGTGGCTGGAGAACACCCTCCTCGCCTTCCGCGGCGCCGTGATGGTGGTCAGCCACGACCGGCGCTTCCTCGACCGGGTGATCACCCGCATCATCGAGCTCGACCGTGGCCAGCTCGCAAGCTACCCGGGCTCGTTCCGCGACTACAAGGCACGCAAGGCGCAGCAGCTCTCCGATGAGGCGGCAGCCGCAGCCCGCTTCGACAAGCGCCTCGCGGAAGAGGAAGTCTGGATCCGCAAGGGCATCGAGGCCCGTCGTACCCGCAACGAAGGTCGCGTACGCCGCCTCGAGCAGCTGCGACGCGACCGTGCCGCACGCCGGGAACGCATCGGACAGGTCGGGTTCAAACTCGCCTCCGGTGAATCCTCGGGCGAGCTGGTGGCAGAACTCGAACACGTGAGCGTTGCACTGGGCGGCCGCACGCTGATCCGCGACTTCTCCACCCGCATCGTGCGCGGCGATCGCATCGGCCTGGTCGGCCCCAACGGCGCGGGCAAGACCACCCTGCTTCGCGTCCTGCTGGGCGAACTGCAGGTCGACTCGGGCAAGGCCCGGCTGGGCACCCGGCTCGAGATCGCCTATTTCGACCAGTTCCGCGCACAGCTCGACCCCGAGGCGCGCCTGACCGACGTGGTCAGCCCGGGCTCGGACTTCGTCGAGATCGGCGGCAGCCGCCAGCATGTGATCGGCTACCTGTCGGAGTTCCTGTTCCCGCCGCAGCGGGCGCGCTCGCCGGTGTCGGCGCTGTCCGGCGGCGAGCGCAACCGGCTGCTCCTGGCACGGCTGTTCGCCCGCCCGGCCAACCTGCTGGTGCTCGACGAACCGACCAACGACCTCGACATCGAGACCCTCGACCTGCTCGAGTCCCTGCTGGCCGAATACAAGGGCACGGTGCTGGTGGTCAGCCACGATCGCGAGTTCCTGGACAACGTGACGACCCAGGTGATCGCGTTCGCCGGCGATGGCCAGCTGGTCGAGATCGCCGGCGGGTACAGCGACTGGCAGCGCTATCGCGCAGGCATGGTTGCCTCGGCTGCGGAAACGGCCCCGGCCTCAGCTGCCAGCGCGGCCACGGCACGCGCCGTTCCTGTGTCGCCGGCGGTGCCGGCCGGCACGACAGCGCCCGCGCCCGCCGCGCCTGCGAAGGCGAAGCCCCGGCTGAGCTTCAAGGAAACGCGCGAGCTCGATGCCATGCCGGCGACCATCGAACGCATCGAAGGCGAGATCGCTGCCGTGGGCATGGTGCTGGCGGACCCGGCCACCTACACCCGGGAACCGGCCGAGCTCAAGGCCCTGCAATCGAAGCTGGCCGGGTTCGAGGACGACCTTGCGCGCGCCATGCAGCGCTGGGAAGACCTTGAGGCCAGGGCCAACGAAGCTGGCGCAGCCTGAAGCCCCGATGATCTCTGCGCTGATCGATTCGATGCCGGATGCGGCTGGCTGGGGCGCGCTGGCCATCGGCATCACGCTGGGAGCGATGCTGTTCTTCTCCGCCTGCGTCGCACCCCTGGTGTTCATGCGCCTGGAGCCCGCGATCGCGGGACGCTTCATCCGGGCGCTCTTCCCGTGGTACTACGGCTTCGGCATCGCAGGCAGCGGCATCGCCACCATGCTCTTCATCGGCGTCGCGCCGATGGCAGCCGCACTGTCGCTGGCGACGGCACTCGGCTTCCTGCTGGCGAGGCAGGTACTGATGCCGGCGATCAACGCGGCGCGCGATGCCGCAATGGCCGATCCGGCAGCCGCCCGCCGCTTCGATCGCCTGCACCGCGCCAGCGTGATGCTGAACGGGGTGCAGGTACTGCTGCTGCTGGCCGCGTTCGCCGCGGCAGGCAACCACGGCTGACCGGCTACCCGGTCAGCACGGGGCGTTACGCCTCAGTAGGTCTTGTACGGCAGGAACTTCCCGCTCAGCACGACCTTCACCCGGTCGCCCTTCGGATCGGGCTCACGCGTGATGTCCATCGAGAAATCGATCGCACTCATGATGCCATCGCCGAATTCCTCGTGGATCAACTCCTTGATCGTCGTGCCGTACACGCTGACGATCTCGTACCAGCGGTAGATCAGGGGGTCGGTCGGGACGGCCGTCGGCAGCGAGCCCTTGTAGGGCACGACCTGCAGCAGGGTGATCTCTTCCTTCGTCAGCCCGAGCAGCTTGCCAAGCGTGTCGGCCTGCTGCTTCGTGAGGGTCATCTGGCCGAGGCAGGCTGCGGTGACCCACTCCTTGCTCTCGCCGACCTTCTTCGAGATGTCGGCCCACTTCAGACCCTTCTGGATCTTGATCGACACGATCCGCGCGGTCACATCGTCACGGGTCATCGGCCGCGCAGGCATGATCGGCGCTTCGTTCGCTGCTCGCTTCATTGCATCTCTCCTCTTTCGACGGGTATCAACGACTTCATCAAGGGCGCCACCGCTCAGGCGGCGGCGCTGGCGATCGCTTCCGCGCCCGGGGCCTCGGACGGATCGAGGCCGGGCGTGAGCTGCGGCAGGTTGCGCGGATCGAACCCGGCCGGTGGCTCGTCGCGGAAGGTCTTCGAACGGTTCACCAGGAAATCGACCAGGTGGTTGCGGATCCGGTAGAACTGCGGATCCTTGTGCAGCGTCTGCCGGTTGCGGCTGCGCGGCATGGTGTTCACCACCACCTCGGCAATGCGCGCATCGGGCCCGTTGGTCATCAGCAGGATCTTGTCGGCCAGCAGGATCGCCTCGTCCACGTCATGGGTGATCATGAACACGGTCTGGCGGGTCTGTGCGCAGATCCTGAGCAGTTCTTCCTGGATCACGCCCCGGGTCAGGGCATCGAGCGCACCGAAGGGCTCGTCGAGCAGCAGCATCTTCGGCTCGATGGCGAACGCACGGGCGATGCCGACCCGTTGCTTCATGCCACCGGACAGTTCAGAGGGCCGCTTGTGTTCGGACCCCGACAGCCCGACCATGCCAAGGTACTGGTCGCACACCGCCTTGACCTTGCGGGCGTCGTATTCCGGCCAGCGCGACTGAACGGCGAAGGCCACATTGCGCTCGGCCGACAGCCAGGGCATCAGCGCATGGCCCTGGAACACCACGCCACGGTCGAGGCTGGGGCCGCGCACCTCGCGTCCGTCCATGATCACGTAGCCCGAACTGGCTTCGTCGAGCCCTGCCAGCACGTTCAGGATGGTCGACTTGCCGCAGCCGGAGTGCCCGATGATGCAGGCGAACTCGCCCTGCTCGATCGTGAAGTTGACGTCATCGAACACGGTCAGCGGCGCCCCGCCGCGCTGAGACGGGAATACCTTGCGAAGGTTCTCTACCTTGAGGAATGCAGTCACCGGTTTACTCCTGGTAGCTGACCAGCCGGGTCAGCAGTCCGAACACCAGATCGAGCAGCATGCCGACCACACCGATCATCAGGATCGCGAAGATCACGTTGGTCAGCGACAGGTTGTTCCATTCGTTCCAGACGAAGTAGCCGATGCCGGTACCGCCGACCAGCATCTCGGCCGCGACGATCACCAGTCAGGCGATGCCCATGGAGATGCGCATCCCGGTCAGGATCGTCGGCGCGGCGGCCGGCAGCACCACCCGGAACGCCGTGCGAAGCCGCCCTGCCTCCAGCGTGCGTGCAACGTTCAGCCAGTCGCGCCGCACCGCCGCGACACCGTGCGCCGTGTTGATCAGCATCGGCCAGATGGAGCAGATGAAGATCACGAAGATCGAGGAGATCGTGGAATCCTTGATCGTGTAGAGCGCAAGCGGCATCCACGCGAGCGGCGAGATCGGCTTGAGCACCTGGATGAACGGGTTGAGCGCCCGGAACAGCAGCGGCGACATGCCGATCACGAAGCCCAGCGGGATCGCCACGGCAGCCGCCAGCATGAAGCCGAGCAGCACGCGACCGATGGAGTAGCCGACCTGAATACCGACGCCCTTGTCGTTCGGGCCGTTGTCGTAGAAGGGATTGGACACGTGCTTCCAGATGGCCGCCCCCATCTGCGGCAGCGAAGGCAGCCCGGAGCTCGTCTGGCCCTTGCCGCCCATCAGCCGTGCGTACTCCGGGTCTGCATACTGCGGTGCAGCCACCGGCGCGGTCGCGAGGTGCCATAGCACCAGCACCAGGGCAAGGATGCAGGCCGACAGCACGCCCGCCCGCAACCCCTGCGATCTTGCAAAGTTCTTGAACATGATGACTCCGGACTTTCGTTTACCAGGCTGCCGCGGATCAGGTCCGGCGGATCGCGAAGCTGTTGATGTACTGGTCGACGCTCTTCGCCGGGTCGAACTCCTTTCCCATCACACGGATACGCGGGTAGGCGTCCTTCGGCGCGTTCATCTTCAGGTCGCCCATCGCCTTGCGCGCGTCGGTGATCATGAACACTTCCTCGGCGATCTTCCGGTAGTTCACGTCGCCCTTGACGTATCCCCAGCGCTTCATCTGCGAGAGGATCCAGACCGCCATCGTGCCCCACGGGAACGGATCGAAGTCGACCCGGTTCGGATCCTTGCGCACGTTGCCCAGGCCGTCGGCATAGGTACCGACCAGCACCTGCTCGATCACCTCGTAGGGCTGGTTCAGGTACTGCGATGGCGCGATCGCGTTGGCGATCAGCGGCCGGTGCTTCGGATCGCGGGCCATCGCATGGGCATTGAGGATCGCGCGGTAGAGCGCGGCGAAGGTGTTCGGGTTCTGCTTGATCCAGGCATCCGACACGCCGAAGGCGCAGCACGGATGGCCGTCCCAGAGTTCCTTGGTGAGCAGGTGGATGAAGCCGATGCCGTCGTACACCGCACGCTGGTTGAACGGCTCGGGGCCGAGAAATCCGTCGATGTTGCCGGCGCGCAGGTTCGCCACCATTTCCGGCGGCGGCGTCACGCGGATCTGGATGTCCTTGTCGGGATCGAGCCCGGCCTCGGCCACGTAGTAGCGCAGCAGGAAGTTGTGGATCGAGTACTCGAAGGGCACGGCGAAGCGCATCCCCTTCCAGGTCTTCGGATCGCGCCGGTCCTTGAACTTCTGGTGCAGCGTGATCGCCTGCCCATTGACGTTCTGGATGGTCGCGACGTTGATGCCGGTCGCGACCGAACCGAGTCCCATCGAGATAGACAGCGGCATCGGCGAGAGCATGTGCGAGGCGTCGTACTCGCGGTTGATCATCTTGTCGCGCACCAGCGCCCAGCCGGCCGTGCGCTGCAGTTCGACGTTCAGGCCTTCGCGCTCGTAGAAGCGCAGCGGATGCGCCATGATCAGCGGCGTGGCGCAGGTGATCGCGACGAACCCGACCTGCAGGTTCTTCTTCTCGATCGCGAGCTTGCTGTCCTGTGCGATCGCCTGCATCGCGCCGATCGGCAGCACGGAGGCGATCGCGCCCATCGCGGTACGCACGCCCACGGCCCTCAGGAACCGGCGGCGTACCTCGTCGTCGGGGAAGATCGCCCTGACCACCGCCTGTTCGATGATGCGGTTGCTCGCCGCCTCGGTCGCCTGGTTGCCATCGAACCAGGTGCCCGGCGCTGCCTGCGCATCGACCGGGCCCGATGCCGCCGGCGCGGAGGTCGAATGCGCGTCATGGTCGGCCTGCGACGCATGGCGTCCGCATTCGCAGGGGTTCAGCGTCAACGAGGGGTCGAAGGGATTGTCGAACGCGGCCACTCGGATCTCCAGTGTGGGTTGGGATAGCCCACACCTAAAGCAGCAGTCGTGCCAGCGTGCGCTTTCTCGGTGCAGGCCGCGTCCAGGCGGCTTTCCGCTCCCCTTCACGGTGCGCGTTGAGCCTTCCGTGCACCATCACGCAGCATCCCGCCAATTGACGGACGGCGGCATCGCCCGTCGGGGTGACGCCGTCAGCAGTTCTGGCGCGAAGCCGGCTCGACCGGCTGATCGCGCGGCAGGCCGCGCGCAGTGAAGAACGTCGCCGGCGAGGCACGCAGCCGGTGCCACAGGCGACCGCCCAGGCCGCGCACGTCGGCGACGACGATCGCGCGGGCGCGCATCGCCATCCACAGCGCAAGCCAGAAGCTCACCAGCAGGTTCACGGCGCCGATCGCGAAGACCCCGAGCAGCCCCCAGGCCAGGGCCTGCCAGGGCAACGAGAAGCCGAACCCCGCCAGCGCGTAGCCGAGGTTGGCCGATGAGAAGGCGATATGCCGGATGTCGATCGGCAACCCGAGGATCATCCCGATCGTGCCAGCCGTACCCAGCATGCAGCCGAACAGGAAGTTGCCGAGCAGGCCGCCGAGGTTGGCTTCGAGGTAGGCACCGATCCGGCCCGCGCGCGCCGGCCCGGCGAGCCGGCGCAGCCAGGCCAGCCGCTCGATGCGCTGCCCGAGCCGCGTATAGCTCGCATGGTTGTCGAAGTATCCGGTGAGTACACCCGACAGGAACAGGAACACGCCTGCGATCGCGGCATACGGCAGGGCCCAGCCGGCGATATCGAGGTCAGCCAGGAGATGCGCCGCCTTGGCTTCATCGATGGGCGGCGCGCCCGACAGGGCCACGAACAGCAGCGACAGCAGCAGTGCCATCGGGAAGGCGACGACCACGTTGCCGAGGATGGCCGCGGTCTGGGTCCGCGCGACCGCCGCGAACAGTTCCACCACCCGGTCGAGATCGGCCACGCGCCGCGCCCCGCCGGCATGCAGGTCCCCCAGGTAGCCGGCGAGGGTCTGCGCGGTCATCGCTGGCTGCTTGGTAGCGACGGTCAGGTGCAGCATGTAGATGATGACGAAGCCCAGCCCGTAGATCAGGCTGTAGCCGATCGCATAACCGGCCGGGGCCAGGTCGAGCTTGCCGGCGAAGATCTTGAGCAGGGCCATGGCGCCGATCAGCCCGCCAGCGCCCATCGCGGCCAGCCACATCGCGCGGTACGCGACGCGCGTCTCCGCGATGTAGTGCTCGCCGGTCCTGGCGGCGTTCTCGGTCACGCGCATCGCCAGCATCGACACGCCCGAACCGACGTGGCTGCGCAGGCTCCGGCGCTGCCCTTCGGCCGCCAGCGCCGAGCGCACCAGTGCGCTCCAGCGCTCGACAACTTCCTGCCGGCGCAGGCCGGCCTGCCCGTTCACCAGGCCCGCGTCGATCAGCCGGCACAGGTCGTCGATCCGGCGCAGGGTCTGCGCGCTGCGCCGGATCATGTAGGACAGGCGCACGCTCGTGCCCTGGGACACGGCGAGCCGGTGCGCGCGATCGATCACCGACTGGCACTGGTCGACCAGCACCTGGACCTCGGCGCTGTCCATCGGCACCACGTCCGGATCGACAAGGTGCGCACGCAGCCCGTCGACATAGCGCTGGGCGGCACCGGTGAGCCCGCGGAAGCAGGCCGCATGGCCCTTGAACTCCGCGCCAAGCCGGCCGAATTCCCCTTCGACGTCGATGCCACCGACCCGGTAGGCGAGGATCAGCAGCGCCTCCATGATGTGCTCGACGATCGCCCGGCCCAGGAACTCGTCGGATCCGTCCTCGCGCGCGACCAGATGCCAGAATCGGCGCGACAACTCCGAGGGCAGCGCCGAGAACCAGACCCAGTCCCCGCGCCGGTGGAACACCTGGCGAAGCGCACCGCGCAGATCGTCTGGATCCGGCACGTCCGGAAGCAGCCGGTCGGCCGCGATACGGCCGAGTTCGGTGAAGAAACCGGTGCCTGGCAGGATGCCGCTCTCGGAAAAGAACCCGACCAGCCGTCGGCGTGCCATCAGCTGCAGCACATGCTGCCGCACCTGGGCAGCACGGGTCGGATCGGTCTCGAGGAGCTCGATGACTGCCGTGTAGCGCTTCGCGCTGCCTTCGGCATCCTTCGGGTCGCGCGGACGCACGAAATCGAACAGCGCCGCGAGTGCCTGCACGGCATCGCCGGCCGGGTCGGCGAACAGCGCGAGGGCAGCGGCTGCCGCCGCGGCCGATGGCTCGCCTGACGCCGCGTGAACGCCGCCCATCAGGAGTCCTGCCGCGCCGGGGCGTCGCTGGCTGCAGGCCGCGCAACGAGCTTGGGTTCGGCAGGGTCGCTGATGTAGTGCGGCGACATGATCTGCACCCCACGCTCGTTGAATACATCGAGGAGGTGCTGATGCAGCATGGTCAGCACTTCCGCGCGCGGCCGCGGCTCGCCGGGCACCGCCTGGCAGACCAGCCGGTACTCGATATAGAAATCCGACAGTGCCGTCTGGAACACGCGCGGTGCGGGCGCTGCCAGCACGCCCGTGGTGCGACGTGCCGCCTCCAGCATCATCGACTCGACCTCGCGCCACGGCGTGTCGTAGCCGATCGTGAGGGTGGTATCGACCACGTAGCCACGACCCACGACCGACCGGGAATAGTTCTTGGTCACCGTGCCCAGCAGCAGCGCATTCGGCAAGGTGACCTCCTCCCCCATGCCGGTCCGGATGCGCGTGGTGAACATGCCCATCTCCGTGACCGTACCTTCGTGGTCGGCGGCGCGCACGTACTCGCCCACGCGCAGCGTGCGCGAGTACATCAGGATCAGCCCGCTCGCCCCCTGGCTCACCAGGCTCGCCCCGCCCACGGTGAGCATCAGGCCCACCAGCACCGACATGCCCTTGAAGGCCTCGCTTCCCGCACCGGGCAGGTAGGGGTAGGCCATCACGATCGCGAACAGCCAGACGCCGATCGTGAACACCGCGCGCGTCGGGCGCACCGTATCGGCGTCCAGCCAGCCGAGCGCACCGCCGTGCTGGCCGGCGCGATCGAACAGCGGCGACACCAGGCCGATCGCGCTGCGGGCCAGCATGAAGATCAGCACCGCCACCAGCAGGTCGGGCAAGGCCCCCAGCACCCCGGTGCCGAGGCTGTACGCAACCCCGAGCAGGTAGGCCTGCAACTGTTCACCCCAGGGCCGGGTGTACGGGAAGCGCTCGAGCACGAAGCTCAACCACTGGTAGCTCAACAGCAGGAGCAGCAGCCACGCGCTCAGGGTGATGCATGCACCGACCACCTCGGCCACTTTCGCCGGGTGCAGCAGCTGGGCATCGCCGATGCGCAGCCGGTCGGCCCGCGCGCCGATCAAGGCGTGGGCCTTCGCGCGCAGGCGGCGACGCACGCGCAGCACGGCCAGGGTCAGCAGCGCCAGCGCGACCGTCGCAGCCGCGGCGAGTGCCAGGCCACGCAGCAGGAACATGCGGTCGCGTCCCTCCCTGGTCTCGGAAACGACCTGGCGCAGCGCCTCGACGGTGCGCGCGGTGGCGGCCTCCAGCGTCTCGCCGCGCAACCGGTCGGCGTCCTCGGGCAACAGGATCATCGCGAACGCGCCGTCGAGCCGGATCACCATGCCTTGCGGTTCGGCGTGCGTGGACACCTCGCCGGCGCCGGCGCGCCCGAGCAGTTCCGACAGCGTCTGCCGCGTACGGCGGGCACGGTCGTCGGGCGGCGTGCCGAGGAACGATGCACGGAAGGTGGCTACCGTCCGGTTGAACACCACCACCGGGGCCTCACGGGCAGAGGCCGCAGGTTCCGCTGCAACGGCAGCAGCACCCGGCCCGGTCATCATGAGCAGGCTGATCAGGGACAGCAGGATGGATGTCAGGCGGGCCATGGGCATCTAACAGGGGGATGTACCGGAGCGGCACGCCCGCATGATATCGGCACAGCGGCGATCAGGATGCCCGGAATGCCGGATCGTACAGATTCCCGACGGCAGGTAGAGCCGTATGGCCTATTGCAGGCCCTGCAATGTCTGCAGGGTGTACCGTGCGCAAACGACGCCGTGATGCTTGGCGTCCCCAGGGGGATTCGAACCCCCGTTACCGCCGTGAAAGGGCGATGTCCTAGGCCTCTAGACGATGGGGACGAGGCGTGGTGCGGACTCTACGGATTGAAACAGACTTCGACTGCGTTTGCTGCTTTTGCTGCCTGCACTTCTACATCAGCCACCGTGCTGCCGTACTTCAGATGGCGGTACTTCAGGTAATTGGTGGAGGTAAGCGGGATCGAACCGCTGACCTCTTGCATGCCATGCAAGCGCTCTCCCAGCTGAGCTATACCCCCACACGAGAGGCGCGAATTATACGCAGGCCTGCGCTCGCGTGTAAACACGAAAGCGGTTGAATGTTAGATTGTCCGTCTTGCCCAGCCGCTCTGCCCCCACGTTCCGACGGACGCACCCCCATGCCGACAGACCTCGACGCCCCCCTGCCTGCCGCTGCAGCCCGCTTTTCCGAGGCCACCTGCCGTGCGATGCCGCTGGCACGTGCGCTGTTCGAAACCATCGCTGCCGCGACCACCGACGGTGTCGGCATGGCGCGCGAGCCGTACAGCGCGAATGAACAGACGGCCTCCGACCTGCTCGAGGCCAGGGCGAATGAACTGTCGCTGCACGTAGAGAAGGACGTCTTCGGCAACCTCTACATGACGCTGCCAGGCTGCGATCGCGGCGCGCCCGGCTGGATCACCGGTTCGCATATCGATTCGGTGCCCAGCGGCGGCAACTTCGACGGCCTGGCCGGCGTGGTCTCCGGGCTCACCGCGGTGGCGGCCCTGCGCGAGGCAGGCATCGTGCCGCCGGCCGACATAACCGTGATGGGCGTGCGCGCCGAGGAAGCGAGCGCCTGGTATGCCGGCGCCCATGGAGGGCACATCGGCAGCCGCTCGGCGCTGGGCATCCTGCCCCCGGCCGAACTCGACTCGGCCATCAACACGCGCAGCGGCCGCACGCTGCGCGAACACATGGCCGAGGCCGGCTTCTCCCCCGATCGCGTAGAACTGGGCCGAGGCACGCTCGACCTCGCGCGATACAGGGGCTGGCTGGAACTGCACATCGAACAGGGGCCGGTGCTGGAACGGCTCGGCCTGCCGGTGGGCGTGGTCACGGCGATCCGCGGTTCCGCCCGGGCGCGCAGCTGCCGCTGCATCGGCGCCTATACCCACTCGGGTGCGGTGCCCCATGAATACCGCAGCGATGCCGTGCTGGCCACGGTCGAACTCGTGCACCTGATCGAGCAGGAGGCGACGCGCGTACGGGCCTCGGGCGGCGACCTCACGTACACGGTGGGCAAGCTGTTCACCGATGCCGGGCTGCATTCGATCACCAAGGTGCCCGGCCAGGTCGACTTCTGCCTCGAGTACCGCAGCCAGGAACGCGTAATCCTCGACCACATGGCCGACCATGCACGCAGCGAATCGGCCCGCATCGCGGCCGAACGCCGCGTCTCGTTCGAACTCGGCAGCTTCTCACCGCAGGATCCGGCGACGATGGATCCAGGCTTCCGCGCTGCGCTCAACCGCGGTGCGGTCGAACTGGGCATCCCGGCGATGGATATCCCGAGCGGTGCCGGCCACGACGCGCAGGATTTCGTGCACGCCGGCCTGCCGTCGGCGATGATCTTCGTGCGCAACGCCAACGGCAGCCACAACGCCAAGGAAGCGATGGACTACGCGGACTTCGAACTCGGCACCCGGCTGCTCGCGTGGATGATGGCGCAGTAGCGCCAACTCACCCCAGGTAGCGCTCCAGCCGCCCCAGCACCCGCTCCCGAGGCGACAGCGCAATCACCGCATCGAGGGACGGCGTCTGCCCGGTGCCGGCGATGATCGCGCGCAGCGGCATCATCAGCTGCGGCATCTTGAGGGAATGCTTCGCCGCGCTGCGCTTGACCAGCGCCCCGATCTCCTCGCGCGTCCAGGCCAGCGTCGCCAGTTCGTTCGCCAGTTCGCGCAGCGGCTCGCGCACCGCGTCGGTGACATGCTGGGCCAGCAGCTCCGGCGTGGGCTCCGCCGGCGCGTAGAGCAGCCGCGCGCCATCGGCCAGTTCGACCAGCGTGCGCGCGCGGTCCTTGAACAGCTTCACCGCTTCCAGCGGCAGCGGGCCGTCGACCAGCGACACCCCGGCGGCCTCGAGGCGCTGCGCGACCTCACGGCCCAGGCGCGCATCGTCGGCCACCTTGATGTACTCATGGTTCAACCAGCCGAGCTTCTCCGGGTTGAACTGCGCCGGCGAGCGGCTGATGTGGCGCAGGTCGAACCATTCGACGAGCTGGGCGGCGCTGAACACCTCGTCATCGCCATGCGACCAGCCCAGGCGTGCGAGGTAGTTGACCAGCGCCTCCGGCAGGTAGCCCTCTTCGTGGTACTGCATCACGCTGACCGCGCCATGCCGCTTGGACAGCCGCTCGCCATCGGCGCCCAGGATCATCGGCACGTGTGCGAACAGCGGCAGGCTCGCGCCCAGCGCACGATAGACGTTGATCTGGCGCGGCGTGTTGTTCACGTGATCGTCGCCACGGATCACGTGCGTGATGTTCATGTCGAGGTCGTCGACCACCACCCCGAAGTTGTAGGTCGGCACACCATCGGCGCGCAGGATCACGAAATCGTCGAGCTCGTCATTGGAGAACGAGATCGGCCCCTTAACCAGGTCGTTGAAGGCCACCTCCCCGCCGATCGGGTTCTTCAGGCGAACGACCGGCGGCACGCCTGGCGGCGGCGTGCGCGTCGAATCGCGCCAGCGGCCGTCGTAGCGCGGCTTCTCGCCGCGCGCCCGCTGCGCCTCGCGCATCTCGTCCAGTTCCTGCTTCGTCGCGTAGCAGTGGTACGCATGGCCCTCGCGGATCATCCGCTCGGCGATCTCCTGGTAGCGCGCGAGGCGCTGCATCTGGAACGCCGGGCCCTCGTCCCAGTCGATGCCGAGCCACGACAGCCCGTCGAGGATGGCCTGCACCGAAGCCTGGGTGGAACGCTCGAGGTCCGTGTCCTCGATCCGCAGCACGAACTTGCCGCCATGCTTGCGCGCATAGGCCCAGGAGAACAGCGCGGTGCGTGCACCGCCGATATGCAGGTAGCCGGTCGGGCTGGGAGCGAAACGGGTACGGATGGTGGACATGTCGACTCTGGCGAAGAAGGCGGAACAGCGCGCGGGGGTGACGGCCGCGCGGCCGGGCGAGACCGGGCATACGGGAGCGGCGGCAGACTTTATACCCCAACCGCGGCGCGACCAGCCACCGGGCCAACCGATGCAGCCAGCGCCCCCCCGACTGGGCGAAGCCCAAGGCGAGGCGCCGGGAGTCCGCCCGAAGCAGCCGGGCCCGCCCTGCCCCGGCCCTCGCCGGCGGGGACCGAGACGCTCAGTCCAGCCGCACCTTCGCGGTATCGATCACCTTCTTCCAGCGCGCGTGCTCGGTGCGAATATGGGCGGCGAACTGGGCGGGCGTGCTGCCCACCGCCTCGGCGCCCTGGGATGCGAAGAACTCCTGCAGCTTCGGCGTGCGCAGCGCAGCCACCGCGTCGGCGTTGGTGCGCTTCACCACCTCGGGCGGCACGCCGGCGGGCGCCCACATGCCCAGCCACACCATCACCTCGAGATCGGGGAAGCCCTGCTCGGCGGCGGTGGGGATATCGGGCAGCGAGGGCGAACGGCGCGGGCCGGCCAGCGCGATCGCACGCAACTTGCCAGACTTCACGTGCGGCAGCGCGGTGAGCAGCGTGTCGAACATGAAGGAGATGTGGCCGCCGAGGAGATCGTTGGTGGCGAGGGCCGAGCCCTTGTAGGGCACATGCTGCAGCCGGATGCCGGACCCGGCCTGCAGCAACTCGCCCGCGAGGTGGTTGTTCGCCCCGCTGCCGTTGGAACCGTAGGTGAGTTCGTTCGGGCGCTTGCGCGCGAGCGCCACGAGTTCGCGCAGGTTGCGCACCGGCAGCGCGGTGTTCACCACCAGCACGTTGGGCGTGGTGGCCACCTCGGTGATCGGCACGAAATCCTTCAGCGGGTCGTAGGCGAGCTTCGGGTAGAGATGCGGCGCGATCGTGTGGGTGCTGACCGAGCCGGTCATCAGCGTGTACCCGTCGGCGGGCGCGCGAGCGGCGACTTCGGTGCCCAGCGTGCCGCCGGCCCCGGGACGGTTCTCTATCACCACCGGCTGGCCCCAGGCGTCGGACAGGCGCTGCGACACCTGCCGCGCGGCGATGTCGGTGGCCCCGGCCGCGGGGAACGGCACGATCATGCGTACCGGCTTGGCGGGCCAGGCCTGCGCCAACGCATCACCCATGCCGAGCACGGACAGCACAGCCACGGCCAGGGCCAGGGCCACAGGAAGGAACGCACCGCGCACGCACGGGCGGCGGGCAGGCAGACGATGTCGGAAAGGGTTCACGGCAGGCTCCGCAGGACGAAAGACACGAAGTGTGCATGATTCCAGGCGTGGCCATGCACTGCCCGGATTGACCGGGCGGCTCGTCCATGCTTAAATCCGCGTCCCCATAAGGGGCGGTTAGCTCAGCGGTAGAGCACTGCCTTCACACGGCAGGGGTCACTGGTTCGATCCCAGTACCGCCCACCAAAAACAATAGACGGGTCATAGGCTTGATGGGCCTCTTGCTTCCAGCCTTGCGCTCACGCCTCAGGGACTCCTGCTGGGACTCCACAACGAGGGTGATCTCGCGCGCGCCATTGGGGTGGCTGCGCAGGCCGTCGCGCCACACCAGCTCGCGCGTGAGGTGCTCGCACACCAGCAGCCGACCCCAGGGCACCGTGTCCGCAGGCAGCCGCACCAGGTTGAAGCGCGCCTCGCGCGGCCCCTCGGCGGTGTTCACCGGGCGCGACAGCGCTTCCACCGGCGGCGGGGCAAAGCCCGCGTGGGCCAGTGCGGCGTGCGCGCCGCTGGCGCTGTCGGCCGCGAACGCGATGCCGTGCAGGCCGGGCGGCTGCTGCGCCAGCTCGGGGCGGCGCGCCGCACCCCCCTCGGGCACGCCGATCAGCTCGAGGTAGTCCGGCCCCAGCATGATCAGGTGGTTGATCGACCCGGAGGAGTGATGCCCGCGCGGGGTCATGCGAAAGCCCAGCCGCGCCCAGGCGTCGGTGGCGGCATCCATCGCCTCGCCGGCGCGGATCAGGACATGGTCGATACCGAGGATGTGCGGAAGCATGGTGGGCGGGATTGTAGCCGCGATGGTGGTGGGGGCCGGGGGTGGGGGGGTGGTTGTGTAGGGTGACCGTTTGCGGCTGGCGCCTTGCCGGAGATCTGGCTCCCGCCGGAATGACCGGGGACGGGATGGAACTCCCGGCGTGGCGGGCTGGACGCGGTGGGTGTGGTGGGGCGGGAGTTATGGCAGTCTTGGCGAATCAGACTGGGAGACCCGCCGTGCCCCGCTCCGTCGACGATCTCGCAAAAGAGGTTCTGGGCCTTTCACCCGAACTGCGCACGGGTCTGCTGGATCGCGTGGTCGCCAGCCTCGACACCGGCGATGCAGGCGATACGGCCGCTGCCTGGGATGCGCTCGCTGCCCGGCGCGAGGCGGAGCTGGCGTCAGGGCAGGTGAAGGCCGTGCCTCTGGAAGACGCCTTGGGCCGGCTGCGTGCCGTGCTGGAGTGAGGGTTTCCTTCCACCCTGGCGCCATCGACGACACCGCGGACATCCTGGGTTTCTACCGTTAAGACACCGGTGGCGCTGATGCCGGGTGATGTCGCCTTGAACTGCAGCGGGTCGCGGCCCTGTCGGATGCTTTCCCCAAGGCGGGGACTTTAACGAGCGGCGGATTCCGTAGCTGTCCCCTGAGCGGATTTCCGTGCCCGGCTCCTGAACCGCGCGCCTTGTGGTCGAGGTCGACGCGCCGCTACCACCCGCATTCGCGCGCCCAGGTTGATGGCACGGCAGCAATGCTCTGGCCTGCGCGCCACGTCTGACGGGCCGATGCGAGCATGTTCCGGTGAATGGCATCACTCTCGGCTGCGCACTTGGGGTATCCCGCCGCAGCGAATTCCTCGGCGCAGATCCGGTTGGCTTCCGCGCCCACCATCTGCTGGCAGGCCACGGCAGACGCGGAACGCTGTGCGCCCGAATTCGTGCCCACCTTGCTCGATACAGAGTCCAAGAACGACTTCGCCCGGGAGGCGACCGCTCTGCATTGCGGTAACGAGGGGCAGGCTGAGCCACTGGCAGGTCGAGGGGGCTGGGCGCCACAGGTACCCGTGACGCCGCAGGCGCCAGCGACGGCCGAGGTACCGAGGCCAGCGCCACCTGTATCCAGCGGGTTCTCGGCAAAGTTGCGGCGGTCGCGCTCGACGCTGCTACTGGCCGCGTCCAGCGCTTGCCGCTGGTTTGCCAGTATGCGCGACAGGAAGCCATCGGCTGCAAACTGTGCCTTTTGGCCTGCCTGCGCCTCGCACCGTTGAAGATCGGAGCTCGTTCGGTTGGCGTCAGTATCCCACTGGTTTAACAGCACCTGCCGCTTCGACTCGATCTGCTTCAGCGCTTCAATGCGTCGGCGCATGCCCTCTTCGGACAGATGGCGAATGGAATCGAGCTGCGTCCGGGCATCTCCGAACGTCAGGCTGGACCACCATGCATGTACTTCGTCGGTCCATGCGTCCTGAAGCGTGCGCGCGTTCGCTCCGCGCGTACTTTCCGTTGGCGCGAGATTTTGATAGACGATGTTGATAGCTTCGCCAAGACTTCTCCCGACCAGCCACGGGGCACACACGTGGGCGGCGGCGGAGCACATGCGCTGATCGATCACGATCATCGCCAGGTTCTGCGCGGCGCCCGCCGCATTGATACTGTCCGTGAGGCCTCCTGGTGCGGCCGTCCCCTTCGCATACGCTTCATGCAGGGCAGCAATGGTCCCGATCGCGCCCATGTACTTGTCGTATCCCTTCAGCCACCTCCCGGCTTCGCGATAGGAGGCTGCGTCTCTGGCCATCTGGTCGCATGCAGCCGCGCCGACCAGATAGTTGGGTACCTGGAGAACCTGACCGGTAACCTGTCCAGCCCGCGAATCCACTGGCGGCTGCCTGCCCGCATCCGGGCCTGGGGCGACGACGGGTGGTGCTGCCGGCGAAGCAGCGGCGATCGCCGCCGGAGCGATGGGACCAGCAATGCAGCACAGTACCAGGGCGCCGGCTGCCGTCGCGGCGTACCTGCAGACGCGTCGCTCCACGTGCATGCGCAAGCCAGCCGGGTGATCGGTCATTCGCGGACTGCTCATGACCTTCAACGAATGGGACCGAACTGCTGGATGTAGATCGCTCGGAACTCGTCCCGGAGTTCGCCGATGGATTTCACGCTGAGCGTTCGCGTCTGCTCCGCGATCTTCGTCGTTACCTGCGATTGGCTGATCGCGAGGCTTTCGACATTTGCCTTCAGGGAACTGGTAAGCGCATCCACGCCCTGAGCCGTGGCCGCATACGCCGACAACTGGGAGGAAAGCGTCGCCAGGGAGGCTGCCTGTCCAGCGAAAGCGAACCCCGCAAGCGCCTGCTTCCACATCATCTGGTTGACCTGGGTAGCCGACTCGTATTCCTTCCGGAATCGGTCACGCCACGCATTGCCCCAGGCACCAGCATAGGCGTTCGCGAGCAGGTCATTGCTGGCCTTCGCCAGGATATCGGATTCGATGGCGGCGAACTGGGTGACCAGACGTCGGCGAGCGTCGTCAGGAGGCAGGGCGGCAATGTCGAGGCGAGGGTCGATCACGCGGGCGTAAGCGACCGTACTGTCCAGGGCGACCGTGTTCATGTTGACCTGGGCCAGGGCTTGCAGGCTCACGCCAACCAAGGCGTCCATCTTCCGCTGGCTCAAGAGCGGTCGGGCGTTGGCTGGCGCGCCGACATGGGAGGAAAGCTCCTCGGGGGTGATGACATACTCCGTCGTGGGCAGCGCGAGCCCCTGTGTCGGGCCGACCCTTTCGGTGGAGAACGGATGACGCTCGCCCTCCGTGCCTCGAGCCTTCGCAAACAGGGCCATCAAGACCGATGGCGCGTTGTCGGCCGTGTACGCTCGCAGCGCCGGCAGCTCTGCGTTTTTCAGCAGCAGGCCGTCCGGTACTCGGGTCGCGGGTACGAGGGTACGGCCTTCGAGCAACAGGGTGAGCTCCGGCAGCGTCGACCCGACCCAGGGGCGCCCTATATGCAGGTGCGACGAGTCGTACACCATGAAGTCAACGCGTAGCGAAACCGGGACCCGGACGTCCTGGGTCAGATACACCAGTTGTCCCTCGACGAGGCCGACCCGGGCCGGCATCACGATGACGTTGAAACCCGGAGCGGCTTTTCTCAGCGCCTGGACATATTCGAAGAGAAAGTAGGGTGTACGCGCGATCGAGTCATCCAGGGCCGAGAAGTTGCGGCCGGAATAGAGCCCCAGCAGGTCGGAAGGAGCGGCCCCCCCGAGTTGCACCTTCGAGTACAACTGCTGTGCCTGTGTCAGCGCCGCAGGGGTGACCTCTGCGGGATAGGTGACGAGAATCGTTGCGGCAGCCGGGATCGCGGGCACCACCTGCGGTCGGGAAGTGAATGAATCGGGGAATCGGCGGTCAGGGACGCTCGCACATCCGTGCAACGCGATCATCGCAACCGCGGATAGAAAGACCTTTCCAAATCGTGTTGCTGATGACATTACGTGCGCTCTCCGTGCTGTGCAGGGCATGGGTGCGTGACGGTCTGCCGCTATCCGTCCGTGTGTTGTTGTCCTTGGGCAGTCACCGCCAGCGATTCGATGCCGAGTCGCGATCGCCCGTTGTGTCCCTCGGGACGCCAAAAATAGGCTACCATCGCGCGCGTCTCATTCGCAAGACTGCCGACATGAGGGCCTGATTCGTGTGTCCGTTGCAAGACAATTCGGTCGAGTTGTCTGGCCTCAGTACTGGAAACGTTGGCGATGGGGGTTCTGGCCATCGAGATGGACCTGCACGCCCATAGCCAGTCGCTGTCTTGAATCGGCCCGGACAGGCCGTCACGACCGACCGTTCAGGTTCCCGATCCTAGTGGAGTTCTTCCGCTGCCGGAGGAATCTGCCCGGTTGTACTGGCCGGTCGATGATGCTTGAACCTGGACATCCGCCCACCAGCACCGAGGAAGCGGACCCCGCGCATCGAAGTGACAGTCCTTCGCGCCGACGACCGGTTCCGAGGCGCAGTTCGCCCCGCGAGCCGGCCATCTGCGACCGGGGATTCGCCGCGCTGGTGTCAGCGACTGGCTGACTGGCAGTCTCTGGGCGCAGTGCCCGTCGCGGCATCGCTGGTGCTGACCGTGCTGCTGTTCGATGGTTCCCCTCTACGTCGGCAGCACCGTCGCGCTGTGAGGCGCGGTCAGAACTTCGCCTGCACGCCAAGCGTGTAGGTGCGCGGCACGCCCGGCGACACCCACGTGCTCTGGAAGGAGTTCGTGTAGTAGGTACGGTCGAACAGGTTGTCGACGTCGAGCGAAAGCCGAAGCGTCGGGTTCACCCGCCAGTAGGCTACGACCTTGGCCAGGGCATAGGACGGCAGGTCGAATGCCGGCGTGCCGGCGGCAGCGTCGGCCGCCGTGCGCGACTGGCCCAGCCGCTTGCCGGAGTAGGTCACGCCGCCACCCAGGCCATAGCGCCCGCCCTCGCCCAGCAGCCCCTCGTACACCAGCAGCACGCTGCCGTTCACCTTCGGGATATTGAGCAGGCGCGATCCGACCTCGAGGGTGTTGTCGCGCGACACTTCCGCGTCGATGTAAGAGAAGCTGGCGTTGATACGCCATGACCGGCTGAGCATGCCGGTCATGTCCATGTCCATGCCGCGGCTGCCGACCTCGCCGGCGGCGACCGAGAAGCCCGCGTTCGCCGGATCGCCCGTGAGCACGTTCTTCTTGCGGATGTCATAGAGCGACAGCGTCGCACCGAGCGACCGGCTCGCGTTCTCCCACTTGGTTCCTGCCTCGAACGCAGTGCCCGATTCCGGATTGAACGCCGTACCGGCTGCGCTGGAACCGGTGTTCGGTCGGAAGGACTTGCCGGCGTTCGCGAACAGGGTCCACTGTGCGTTGGGCAGGTAGCTCACGCCGATGCGCGGCGAGGTCGCGCCCGGGCTCTGGTCGGTACGCACGTTGGTGCGCCGGTTCTGCAGCGACTGCTCGTAGCTGTCGACGCGCACGCCAGCAAGCAGCCGCCAGTGCTGGCCGATCGAGATCGTGTCCTGCACGTAGAGCGCGACGCTGGTCTGTTCCTCGCGCGTGTTCGTGTTCGGCAGCAGGGCCGGCTGGGCCTGGCCGTAGACCGGGTTGAAGATGTTGATGGCATAGGGCGAAGCGTTGCTCGGGTTCACCCGCAGCATCAACTGGTCGATGTCGAATCGGTAGGTGGCGATGCCCGCGAGCAGTTCATGCTGCACGCCGCCGGCGAGAAAGCGTCCGATCACCTCGCCCTGCAGGGACACGTCCTCGGACGTGTAGTCGCGGAACCGCCGCTGCCGGCGCAGCGTCTGCTGGTCGGGCTGCAGCGCCGGCTGGGCCTCGCTCGAGAAGCCGCGCAGCGAGCCGCGCTTGTAGGCGAAGGCGAACCGGCTGGTCCACTCGGCGTTGAGGTCGTGCTCCAGCACCAACTGGTGCGTGTCGTTCTCGATCCGCACATCGCCGTCGACCGGCTCGCCCAGGAATCGCGAGCGAGGCACCGCGCCCAGCCGGTTGTTGACCGCCACCACGCCGCGGTCGAGCGGCGTCCGATGGCGCAGGAACTCGCCGGTGTAGTCGAGCCGGGTCGTGCCGGACAGGCGCCAGGTCAGCGCCGGTGCCACCAGCCAGCGCTGCGTCTGGATGAAGTCGCGGAAGCTGTCCCGGTCCTCCAGCGCCACGTTCAACCGGTAGGCGACGTCCTCTCCCAGCGGCCCGGTCGAGTCGAGGGCAGTCCGGTAGGAGTCGTAGCTGCCGACATAGGCCTCGATGGAATGTGCCGGCTTCCAGAGCGGCCGCTTTGTGACGATGTTCAGCGTGCCGCCCGGCTCGGTGGTACCGTACAGCGACGCCGCCGGCCCCTTCAGGAACTCGATGCGCTCCACGTTGGCGGTGTCGCGCGGCGCGTTGAAGCCGCGATTGCTGGAGAAGCCGTTCAAGAGCAGCGGCATGCCGTTGTTGATGTCGCCGGCGAGCCCGCGGATCGCGATGTTGTCCCACAGGCCACCGAAGCTGTTCTGCCGTGAGACGCCACCGACGAAGTCCAGCGTGTCGTCGATGCGGGTGGCACCGAGGTCATCGAGCGTCTGGCGCGACATCACGCGCACCGCCTGGGGCAGTTCGCGCAGCGGCAGGTCGGTGCGTGCCCCGCTCGCTTCTTCTGCGTGGTACGCACCCGACTGTCGGCGGCCGACCACCTCGATCGCAGGCAGTTCCCTGCTGGCGGATGCCGCAGCTGCGGCGACGATGCTTGGCGCAGGGGTTGTCGCGGCGGCTGGCGCCGCCGGGGGTTGCACCGCTGGCGATTGCGCGGGGGACTGCGCAGCGGCCGGCAAGGACCAGGCGCCGGAAAGCGCGAGCGCGAGCAGGGTCGGGCGAAGCGGATGACGGGAGCGGACTGCCACGGGGAATACCTCCAGGAAACGGGGGCGAGCGGGAGCCCCACCCTTGCTGCGGGCGGGGTACGGAATGCAGCGGCGCAGCCGGTGCCGCGCGCGATGGATCGCCGGGTCGGCGGCTACTCCGGACCGTGTTCGAGCGCGAAGGTCAACGTGGCATGCAGGCCATTCTTGGAGGCCCTGGCCGGGTCTTCAGGCGGTGCGTCGTAACTCGCGGCGACCACATTCAGGCCCTGGTTGCGCACGCGGAACGTGAACAGCCCGTCCTTGCCCGTGATCGCCGGCTTCGCCTCGGGGTCGCCCACGTAGTCGCGGATAACGCGGGCACCGGCCACCGGCTTGCCATTGAACAGCACGCGGACCGTCATCTGCTCGTTCATGTGCTGGGGCAGCGTCAGCTTGACCGGCACCACCTGCAGAACCTGGCCGGGCAGCGGCCCGAGCGGCCCCTTCAGGGGCCCGGTAAGGCGCACCGCGTACTTGATGTAGCGGCCGCTCTCCTTCCCGTCCGGCACCTCGTCGCGCCCCTTGGCTACCCACTTGCCATCGGCCTGCCTGCTCCAGAAGCCATTGTCGAGCACCAGCGCGACCACCGAGGGCTTCGCCGACAGGTCGAGCAGCACCAGGTGATCGGTCTTGCGCAGCCCGGTCTTCACCGGGTTCCCGGTGGCATCGAAGGCACTCACCTCGCGGATGCGCTCGAAGCGACGGATCATGTCCAGGTCCTCGGCACCATGGCCGTACACCACCGCCATCTCGCCCGACCGCTGCGCCATCCACACGCCGTGGGCACTGGCCTGCCCCATTGCCGTCGCCATCAAGAGCGCGGCCAGCGCGCCGATCGATCCCTGTCTCATCCAGCCCCCGTTCGCCGTCCCGCACCGGCGGCAATGCACCGCTGATGCAACTGGGTGGCGAGTATAGGCACGCCCTCGCGTAAAGGCAACCCTGTTGCAAGAGAAGGCAGCCCTCCCCGCGCACGGCGCGGGGCCCGCTCAGCGAAGTGCGGGCCGCGGCGGGCTGTTCATGGCTGCAGCGCCTTGCGGTCGTTCAGCGCCAGCCAGCCGCGCACGATGCGGTAGGTCGCCCATATGCCGAGCGCGAACAGGCCGATCGACCAGATCGCGAAGCCGATCAGCACCAGCGTCAGGGGCACCGACACCACCACGACCAGCAGCGCCCACAGTGCCGCGTACCAGAAGGTGCGGATCTGCCAGCGGAAGTGCGACTCGAGCCAGGTGCCGGCAACCTCGCCGCGCTTCACGTAGTTGATGATCACCGCGATGATCGAAGGCCAGCCGAACAGGAAGGCTCCGATGATCGTGGCCGCGCCGAAGGCGCCGATCACGAGCGACAGCGAATGCAGCCCGTACACGACGTGGGTGAGCGTGACCAGCGACGGACTCGGCATGGCCGATCCAGAGCGCGATTGGTCGATGATTTCCGGCAACATGGGTTCTTCCTTTCGATCTAGCAGCAGGGTCGAGCGCCGCAGCGCATCCGCAGGGTGCGTACCCGGAGGTCCGTACCCGAACTCACTGCTTCGCCGTTCAGCGCCTGGAACCGAGCAATATCAGCAGGTCGCTTTCGAGTGCGGCTGCGGCTTCGCGGTCCGCGATGAAGAGCGGGATGCCGCCCTCTGGCACCGTGCCCAGCACGAATACTACCGACACCAGCCTGCCCTGCACGGCAATCGCCACCACCTGGCGCTGGTGGGTGTCCAGCGCCTGACGGATGGACGCCAGCGCCGACGGTTCGACCTCCAGCCAAAGCTGCTCTACGGCCGACTCCGGATCCTGTGTGCGGACCACTGCGAGCAGGTCGACCGGCGGCAGCAGCGGCGTGCGTGCGACGCAGTCCGGATCCGGATTGCCGCGGGCGATGCCCTCGTTCCAGTACTCGAGTCGCGCCTGCCCAGCTGCCGGCACGCCGGAAAAACAGTGCAGGTGGAAGGTCACGCGTAGCCGTGCGTCGGACGCCTGCGCCCCCGCCCCTGCCCACCGCCCGCCACCGGCACAACCGGCCAGCAACAGCACCACCATCATCGCCGCCAGCCAGGCTTGCAGGGAAGGACGATCGCTCACCCTTCCTTCAATACCTCTCGACTGCGGCTGAACGAAGGCAACACGACCAGCATCAGAAGCAGCGCCGCACAGACCAGGAACGCGAGGCTGATCGGACGCTGCAGGAACACCCAGCCATCCCCGCCGGACACCAGCATCGCCCGGCGCAGGTTCTCCTCCATCCGGCTGCCGAGCACGAAGCCGAGCACCAGGGGTGCCGGCTCGCAGCCGAACTTCAGGAACATCCATCCCATCACGCCGAAGCCGAGCATGAACAGGATCGATTGCGGCGAATTGGTGAGGGAGTAGACGCCGATGCAGCACAGCAGAAGTACCGTGGGGTAGAGAAGTCGATAGGGTACCTCGAGGATGCGGATCCAGATGCCGATCAGCGGCAGGTTGATGATGAGCAGCAGCACGTTGCCGATCCACATGCTCGCGATCAGCCCCCAGAACAGCTCGGGCTGGTCGGTCACCACCTTCGAACTGGGCACGATGCCATGGATCATCATCGCCCCAGCCATCATCGCCATGGTGGCGTTGGACGGCAGGCCCATGGTGAGCAGCGGAATGAACGAGGTCTGCGAGCCCGCGTTGTTCGCGCTCTCCGGTCCGGCGACGCCTTCGATGGCGCCCTTGCCGAAGCGCGACGGGTCCTTCGCCACCTTCTTCTCCAGCGTGTAGGACGCGAACGCGCTCAGCATGCCGCCGCTGCCCGGTAGCACGCCGAGCGCCGATCCGATCAAGGTGCCACGCCAGATCGCCGGTGCCGACTGGCGCCATTCGTCCCGGGTCAGGCCGGCGCGCCCGACATTCCTGATCGCGGTGGGCTGCCCGGAACGGATCCGTCGCTCCAGGTTGGCCAGCACCTCGGCCACTCCGAACATGCCGGTGGCGAGGATCACGAAGTCGATGCCGTCGGCGAGCATCGGCACGCCGAACACGTAGCGCTGTGCGCCGGTGCTCAGGTCGGTGCCGACCATGCCGAGGAACAGGCCGAGCAGCACCATGCCGATCGCGTTGAGCACCGACCCGCTCGCCAGCACCACCGCCGCAACCAGCCCGAACACCATCAGCGAGAAGTACTCGACCGAGGTGAAGGTCTTGACGAAGTCGGCGATGTAGATTGCCGCGCCGGCGACGATCAGCGTCGCCACCGTGCCGCCGATGAACGAGCCGATCGCCGCCACCGCCAGCGCCGCGCCGGCGCGCCCGTTCTTCGCCATCTGGTGCCCGTCGAGGCAGGTCACCACCGAGGACGCCTCCCCCGGCATGTTAAGCAGTATGGACGTGGTCGACCCGCCGTACTGGGAGCCGTAGAAGATGCCGGCCAGCATGATCAGTGCGGTCACCGGCTCCAGGTAATAGGTGATCGGCAGCAGCATCGCGATGGTGGTGACCGGGCCCAGCCCGGGCAGCACGCCGATCAGCGTACCCACCAGCACCCCGACCAGGCAGAACAGCAGGTTGACCCAGCTGACCGCGACGGTGAATCCGAGCCAGAGGTTGTCGATCAGGTCCATTCAGAACGGCCAGGTGCGGAACGGGATGCGCAGCACCCAGACGAACAGGACGACTGCCGCGGCCGACAACCCGGCGGACAGCAGCACCACTTCCTTCCAGCGCAGTTTCGGCTCGATCAGACAGGCCACAGCCACCGTGACCAGCGAGCACAGCACCAGCCCGAGGCTGCCGATGGTCGCAGCGAACACGCCCAGGGCGGCGATGATGCCCAGCACCGCGCGCGGCGACACCGGCTCGATCGCCTCGCTGCCGCGCAGCAGCGAGCGAACCAGCGCGATCGCACCGACCAGCACCATTCCCCAGGAAATCAGGGCTGGCGCATAGCCGGGCCCCATCTCCTGCGCGCTGCCGACCGCAAGCCCCCGGCCGAACCAGAGCCCGAGCGCGCCCAGGCAGATGAACATCAGCCCGGCGCCAAGGCCCTGCCCGGCGCGGCTGTGCGAGGCCTGCACCGGTTACTGCCGCTTGATCGCGTGTTCCTTCATCACCTTGCCCCAGACCGCCACTTCCTTGCGGATGAAGTCGGTGTAGTTCTTCAGGTTCAGGCCGGGGATCGGCTGTACGCCGAGGGCCGCGATGCCGGCAGCGGCCTTCGGGTCCTTGCCGGCCTCGGTGAAGGCACTGTTGACCCGCTGCACGATGTCCTGCGGCAGGTTCGCCGGGCCGGCCATCAGGAACCAGTTGGTGACCACGACGTCCGGGAAGCCGAGCTCGCGCAAGGTCGGGATCTCCGGGAACTGCGGCGAACGGTCGTGCGAGGTCACTGCGATGCCCCGGATCTCGCCACCCTTCAGGCCGCCGACATGCGCGCCCAGCGTGTTCCAGAGCGAGACGACTTCACCCGAAACGATGCTCGCCTGCGCCTCAGGCGCGCCCTTGAACGGCACATGCGTGAGCCTCACGCCGGCCTCGCCCGCGAACAGTGCGCCGGTGAGATGTCCGACGCTGCCGGTACCGCTGTTGGCGAAGGTCTGCGGCGACTTCTTCGCGGCAGCCACGAAGTCCTGGATGGTCTTGATCGGCGACTTGGCACTGACCGCGACCAGGATCGGCGCACCGCCGAACATGTACAGGTAGGTGAAATCCTTGACCACGTCGTACGGTGGCTTCTCGAACAGCACCTGCGCGATGGCGGCCGGGCCGGTGGTGGTCACCAGAAGCGTGTAGCCATCGGCCGGTGCCTGCGCGACCACTGCGCTGCCGATCGAACCGCCGGCACCGGGCCGGCTCTCGATGATCAGCTGCGTACCCAGGGCCTTCTCGACGCGCTCGGTGCTCAGCCGCATCAGCAGGTCGGAGGTGCCGCCAGGGGTGAACGGGTTGATCACGCGGATCGGACGCTCCGGCCACTTTCCCTGCGCAAACACTGGCGCTGCGAGCGTGCATGAAAGGGCAACCATCAACGACGTGCTGGCAAGACGCATGGGTACTGTCTCCTGGATCTCTCGGGCTGCGGACGACGACCGGAGTCGTCGCGACGGGTGCAGCCTTGAGCAAGGAGCGTTCCTGATCCGCGGGACAGTGTCCCTGCAGCGGTCTCCTTGGGGACAATCAGGGCCTCATGCTCCCGAAACGCACCGGGATGCACAGGTCACGCACCATTGCAGGGCGCGCGCCTCACCGCAGTGCGTCAGTCGCCGTAAGTCGCCGTCAGTCGCTGTCCGTTGCGTTTCAGCCCGCAGGCGTGCCGCCGAACAGGGCAAGCAGCGCGGGATCCACGCCGCTCACGGCGCGTACGCCCGGCGATGAATAGCTGCCCACCGTGGGCTTGGGCATCTTCATCCGCACCAGCGACTCGGCCATCAGCGTCGCGCAGCGAACGCCCTCGACGACCGGCACCGGCAGCAGCGCCTGCAGGTCCCGCTGCCATCCGGCGGCGACTGCACCGGCCATGAGGATGACTTCCGCGCCGCGTTCCTCGATCGCGCGGGTCGCGAGGCCCGCGAGCGCCTGCACCGCCCCGCGCGGATCGGCAAGTGCGGCGGTCGGACCGGCGTCGATCGCCTCCACGCCCACGCAGCGGGAACCCAGGCCATAGCTGTCGATCAGTTCGCCGTAGGTTGCGATATGCCGCCGGCCGAAGGTGACCACCGCGAACTTCGCGCCGACGGTGCAGGCCATCAGCGCGCCCGCCTCGGTCATGCCGACCACCGGGATCGACAGCAGTTCACGCAAGGCCGGCAGCCCGGTGTCCATCGATACGGCGATCACCACCGCATCGCAGCCGGGTGCGTGCTTCGCGGCCAGTTCGAGCATGCCGTGCTGGGCCAGCGCGTTCTCGCTGCGGCTGCCGATCACCCGCGGACCGAAGGTTCCGGTGGCACCGACCACTTCCGTGCCGGGCGAGGCGACTTCGCGCGCCGCGTTCGCGCAGGCATCGGTGATCGCCTGGGTCATGTTGCCGTTGATGACGAGCAGTTTCATTCGGGAGGTACCGCCTTGAGCCAGTGGCGTGCAATATCCCGGCGCTGGGCGCACCAGACGCCGGGGACGTTCTTCACATGGTCGAGCAGCGCACGCAGCCCGGCCATCCGGCCCGCGCGCCCGATGATCCGGATGTGCAGCCCGATCGACAGCATCTTCGGCGCATGCACCGACTCGGCATTGAGCCAGTCGAACGCGTCGATGGTGTAGTCGGCGAAATCGCTGCCGCGCACGAAGGCATAGCTGTCGTGGAAGCGCATGTCGTTGGTGTCGAAACAGTAGGGCACGACCAGGTGCGGCTTGCCGTTCGTCTGCACGTAGTACGGCAGGTCGTCGTTGTAGGCATCGTTGTCGTACAGGAACCCCTCCTGCGCGATCAGCCGCCGGGTGTTCACCGACGGCGATGAGCGGGTGTGCCAGCCGATCGGCCGCTCGCCGGTGAGCCGGCGGATCCCTGCCACGCCCTTGCGGATCGCGGCCAGTTCCTGGTCGGGCGTCATGCCGTAGTGCGATTCCCAGCGGTAGCTGTGGCACATGAACTCGGCGCCGCGCCGCACGCCATCCTCGGCGATCCAAGGCGAGCGCTCCAGCGCGCGGGTGCAGACGTTGAAGGTGACCGGCATCCCTGCCCGCTCGAACTCCTGCATGATCCGCCAGTAGGCCACCCGGGTCGAATACTCGTAGTGCGAGGCGGTGCACAGATCGGGTACGCCGACGACCTCCTGGCGAACCTCGTGCCGCGCCTCGTTGCGGTCGTCGCCATCGCCGATGTTGAGCTCGGCCCCCTCCTCTATGTTGAGCACGAACGACACGGCGAAGCGGCCGCCGTTCGGCCAGCGCATGTCCGGCGGGTTCGTGCCGTAGCCCTTGAAGTCGCGTTCGATCATGGTTGCAGGTTCCCTGTTGTGCTGATGCACGGCCGGCGCAGGTGCCAGTCGGTTTCGCGCTGGAAGGCATCGCCGGCGGTGCAAAGCAGCGGCTCGCTCCAGGGGGCGCCGACCAGTTGCAGGCCGATCGGCATGCCGTTGCCGTCGAACCCTGCCGGCAGCGATGCAGTCGGCAGGCCGAGGTAGTTGAACGGCCGGGTCAGGCGGGTCAGTGCACCGAGTACCACCGCCGCCTCCGGCCGATCGACCAGGTCGGTCTCGGCGCGGGTGGGCACGGGTTGCGAGTGGGTCGGCACCAGCAGCAGGTCGCAGCGATCGAACACCCGCCGGCAGAAGTCGTCGAGCGCGGGGCCGCGCTGCTTCAGTGCCTGCTGGTACTGCAGCGCGCCCAGGGCCGCGCCGTGTTCGAGACGGGAACGGACCTGGGCACCGTAGTCCTGCGGCCGCTCGGCAAGCCAGGCCTGGTGGGCGCTGGCGGCCTCCGCCCACATCAGCACCGTCCCGGCGGCGTTCACCGGGTCGAGCACCGGCATCGGCACCCGCACCACGTGTGCGCCGAGCGCCACGAAAGCGGCCGCCGCCGCCTCCAGCGCGGCGGCGATCGGCGCTGCCAGGTCACGGTCGAAATAGCCATCGGCCAGCCCTATGCGCAGCCCGTCGATCGGCCGGCCGAGCGCACCGACCAGGTCGGGCACCTCGCGCAGGGTGGCGGTGGGATCGGCCGCGTCGGCACCGGCGATCACCTGCAGCAGCCAGGCACAGTCGGCGATCGAACGGGCCAGCGGCCCGACGTGGTCGAGCGACTGCGACAGCGGCATCGCGCCGGCGCGGCTCACCCGGCCCCACGTCGGCTTGATGCCGCTGATGCCGCACAGCGCCGCCGGCACCCGGATCGATCCCCCGGTGTCGGAGCCGAGGGCGCCATAGACCAGACCCGCGGCCACCGCCGCCGCGCTGCCGCTGGACGATCCGCCGGTGATGTAAGCCGGGTTCCAGGGATTGCAGCAGTCGCCGAAGTGCACGTTGTGGCCGGTCGGGCTGAATGCGAACTCGGCAAGGTTGAGCGTACCGAGGTTGAGCGCACCCGCCGCCTCCAGCCGGGCCAGGGCGGTGGCCGTGACCGGCGCCACCCAGTCGCGCCGGATGCGCGAGCCGCAGGTCGCGACCTTGCCGGCGCGGTAGTACATGTCCTTGTGGGCCAGCGGCACGCCGTGCAGCAACCCTGGTGCCGGTGCGCCGCGGGCGGCGCGCGCGCGCGCCTCGTCGCTGGCCGTCGCGGACGCCAGCGCGGCATCGGCCTCCAGCGAGAGGAATGCGTTGAGCTGCGGCTGGGCCACGCGCGCACGCTCGATGCAGGCTGCCGTCAGTTCGACCGAGCTGAGCGTGCCGGCGCGCAGCGCGGCCAGCGCATCGACCAGGGTTGGCGGCAGGTCGGTGCCCATCAGCGGTTGCCGTCCGGCTGCCATGCATGCCGATCGAGCATCGCAATGAAGGCGGATGGCTCGGTCTCGAAGGCCACCGCGATCGGCGACAGGCTCAAGGCCGACGAAACCGCGGCCACGCCGCCCTGGATCATCGGCAGGCGCACCGGATCGATCGCGACGCCGCTGGCCGCTGCATTGGCGGCCAGCGACGATGCATCCTGGGGGACTGCCTTCATGGTTGCTCCTTCATCGGCAAGGCAGGATCATTCCAGTGGCAGAGGCGCCGTGCGTCCTGCCCCGCGCATCGCCAGCAGGTAGCAGCCAGCCACGGCTGCGAGCACCGCGAGCCCGATCAGCAGTTCGCTGCCATCGAACCAGGCATCCACCGCTGGCGAGAGCATGCGCGCCGCTGCCCAGGCTGCCATCGTGAAGCTGAGCACGGCGACCGCCAGGGCGAGACGGCGCATGGCGTGCGCCGAATGCCGCTGCGTGTTGCGCGCAAGCCGGTACAGCCACAGGCCGTTCACCGCGTCGGTGAGCATCATGCCGGCGGTGAACACCGCACCCATCGCCAACGGCACCCATGCACTGCCCGCGGCACCGGCGCTGCCGGCACCGAGCGCGAACACCGACGCCTGGGTCAGCGTCTCGAAGGACAGCGCGAACAGCGCGCCAATGCCGAAGATCGCCACTGGATGCCGCACCGCGAGCAGCCCGCGCAGCCAGCGGCTGCGCAGCCCGCTCGGACCGTGCAGGTCGGCCTGCCCGCTGTAGACACTCCAGGCATTGATCAGGCCGATCATCACCAACAGCGCGACGGTCACCCACCCGCTCGCGGCATCGACCCACTCGGGCAGTTGCCAGCCCGCCGCGAGCGTGGCCACCAGCAGGGTGGCGAGCGTCACCAGCGTGCCGTGTCCCAGCGAGAACCAGAGCCCGCACCAGCGCGCCCGGCGCGGATCTATACGCGCGTTGAACCGGGTCAGGCCGTCGATCGCCGCCAGGTGGTCGGGATCCAGTCCGTGCTGCATGCCGAGCAGCAGCGCAAGGACGAACGCATGCGTCAGCTCCATCGGCCTGCCTTCAGTGCTGGGTGCCGAACATGCGGTCGCCCGCGTCGCCCAGGCCCGGCACGATGTAGGCGTTGGCGTCCAGCCGCTCGTCGATCGCGGCCACGTGCACCCGCAGGCCGGGAAAGCGCTGGCCGAGCAGGTCCAGCCCTTCCGGCGCGCAGAGGATGGACACCATCCGGATATCGACGATCGGGAAGCCGTGCGCGACCAGCACGTCGATCGCATGCGCGGCGGAGTTGCCGGTCGCGAGCATGGGATCGACGATGAACACCCGGGTCGGCGCGGAGGGCACCGGCGCCGGCAGCTTGACCAGGTACTCCACTGGCCGCGCCTGCGCATCGCGGTAGACGCCGACATGGCCGACCGCTGCCGAGGGCATCAGTTCGCAGAAGGCCTCGGCCAGCGGCAACCCGGCGCGCAGCACCGGCACCACCATCACACGGGATTCGTCGACCCAGGGCGCCTGCATCGGTGCGAGCGGCGTCTCGATCGCGCGCGAGGACAGCGGCAGGTCGGCGGTCGCAGCGCAGGCAAGCAGCCGCCCGAGCTCGCGCACGGTCGACCGGAACAGCGCCACCGGCGTGTCGCGGTCGCGCAGGCAGGTCAACTTGTGCAGCGCCAGCGGATGGTCGAGCACCTGCAGGTCGAGGGCTGAGCGCGGCGCCCCAATGGTCGGCATCGGCGTCAGCTCCCGCGGTAAGTGGAATAGCTCCACGGCGAGACCAGCAGCGGCACGTGGTAGCCGGCCTGCGGATCCGACACCGCGAAGCGCAGCGGCACCGTGTCGAGGAAGGCCGGCGAGGCAAGCGCGGTGCCCGCCTCGCGGAAGTAGTCGCCGACATGGAAGGTCAGTTCGTAACGGCCGACATCCAGCTCATGGGTGTCCAGCAGCGGCTGGTCGGTACGGCCATCGGCGTTGGTGAACACCGTCTTCAGTTCGACACGCTGGCTGCCGTCGATGCGTGCAAGGTCGATGCGCACGCCGCCTGCGGGACAGCCGCGGGCAGTATCGAGCACATGGGTGGACAGTTTTCCGATCATGGGCGTTGCTCCTGCTCCTGCGCCTGGGCCAGGCGCGCAATGCGCAGGCCGGTGATCACCTCGACCTGCGCCAGCCCGGCCTGGAACGCCGCCTCGGCATCCAGCGCCAGGCGCCGTTCGAACGCGGACAGGATCTGCTCGCGCGTGTTCTTCATGGCGGCGATGATGAACGGAAAGCCGAACTTCTGCTGGTGCTCGGCGTTCATCCGCTCGATGCGCGCGGCCTGCTCCGGCGTCAGCGCGAACAGGCCAGCGGTCGACTGCTCGGCCACCGAGTCCGCCGTCATGCGCCGCTCACGGGCTTCCCTGCCCCACAGTTCCGGATGCGCGCGCAGCAGCGCGAGCTGGCGTTCGCGCGGACTGCCGCGCACCGCATCGACCATCGCCCTGTGCACCGCCTGCAGATCGGAGAACGGCCGGCTCTCCCAGGCCGCTTCGGCGACCCAGGGCGAATGCTCGAAAACCGGTCCGAAGCGTTCCATAAACCCGGTTCGGTCGATGGGGACGGCAAGGTCGGACGGCTGGACGACTGGATCTGCGGGCATCGGGCGGCGGTACGGTGAACAGCGATGGGACGGCGGGTGGACGAAGCCCGGACCGATGCTACCGCGTGGCGCGTCTTCCAGCTTCATGGTACAAAAACCCGGATGATTTCCGCCCCAGCGCCGTCCCGGCACGCCCCGCCCGATCCCTCCGCCGCGCGCCTGCTCGAGCGCATCGACGCGCTTGCGCGCGTCAGCGAACAGGCCGACGGCCTGACGCGCGTCTACCTCAGCTCGCAGCACGCCGAGGCGAACCGCCTGGTTGGCGGATGGATGGCCGAGGCCGGGATGGCGGTGCGCGTCGATGCGGCCGGCAACCTGGTCGGGCGGCGCGAAGGCGTGCGCCCGGGCCTGCCCTGCCTGATGCTCGGCTCGCACCTCGACAGCGTACGCAACGCCGGGCGCTACGACGGCATGCTCGGCGTGCTCACGGCGATCGAATGCGTAGAGGCCCTGGGCGAGCGCGCGCTGCCGTTCGCGATCGAGGTGGTCGGCTTCGGTGACGAGGAAGGCGTGCGTTTCCAGGCCACGATGCTGGGCAGCCGCGCGCTCGCCGGCACCTTCGACCCGACCCTGCTCGACCTGCGCGACGCAGGCGGCACGACGCTGCGCGAGGCGATGGCCGCCTTCGGCCTGGACCCGTCGGCGCTCGCCGGTGCCGCGCGCCGCCGCGAAGACGTCCTCGCCTATGTCGAGTACCACATCGAACAGGGACCGGTGCTCGAGGCCGAGGGGCTTCCGGTCGGCGTGGTCACCGCCATCAACGGCCAGCAGCGCTTCCGGGTGCAGCTCGACGGCATGGCCGGCCACTCCGGGACGGTGCCGATGCGCCTGCGCCAGGACGCACTGGTCGCCGCCGCCGAGTGCGTGCTGGCGGCCGAGCGCATCGCCGGCGCGGTGCCCGACGCGGTCGCGACGGTGGGCCAGCTGGCCCCGTCTCCGGGTGCGACGAACGTGATCCCGGGACGCGCCGTGTTTTCGCTCGACGTGCGCTCGCCGCGCGATGCAGACCGGACACAGGTCGCCGCGGCGATCCTCGACGAGTGCCGCGCGATCGCGGCCCGGCGCAAGATCGGCATCGAGGTCGTGCAGACGCATGAGCTCGCCAGCTGCGCCTGCGCGCCGTGGCTGCAGGATCAATTGTCGGCCGCAATCGCTGCCGACGGCCACCGGGTGGTCGCACTGCCCAGCGGCGCCGGCCACGACGCCATGGCCATGGTCGCGCTGGCCGACGTGGCCATGCTGTTCCTGCGCTGCCGGGAGGGCATCAGCCATCATCCGGCCGAGTCGATCACCGCCGAGGATGCAGCCACCGGCATGCGCGTGCTGCAGTCCTTCATCGAACACTTCGAGCCGCGCCGCTGAGCGCCGCCCTTCCCGCCACCGGACTTCCGATGCAGCCCCTCGATCCGAACAGCTATCCGCGCGACCTCATCGGCTACGGACGCACCCCGCCGCATGCCGACTGGCCCGGCGGTGCGCGCATCGCCGTGCAGTTCGTCCTGAACTACGAAGAAGGCGCCGAGAATTGCGTGCTGCACGGCGACCGTGCGTCCGAGACCTTCCTGTCAGAGATCATCAACGCGCAGGCGTTCGAGATGCGGCACCTGAGCATGGAATCGATCTACGAGTACGGCTCGCGGGTCGGTGCCTGGCGGCTGCTGCGCGAGTTCGAGCGGCGCCAGATGCCGCTGACCGTGTTCGGCGTGTCGATGGCGCTGGAGCGCCATCCTGAACTGGTCGCCGCGATGGTCGAGGCCAGGCATGAGATCGCCTGCCACGGCTGGCGCTGGATCAGCTACCAGAACGTCGACGAGGCCACCGAGCGCGCGCACATGAAGCATGCGGTCGAGGTGATCCGGCGCATGACCGGCAGCGCGCCGGTCGGCTGGTACACCGGCCGCGACAGCCCGAACACCCGGCGCCTTGTGGTCGAGCACGGCGGCTTCCTCTATGACGCCGATTCGTACGCCGACGAACTGCCCTACTGGCAACTCGTGGCCGGCCACCAGCACCTGGTCGTGCCCTACACGCTCGACGCGAACGACATGCGCTTCGGCTCGGCCCAGGGCTTCAATGCTGGCGACCAGTTCTTCAACTACCTGCGCGACTCGTTCGACGTCCTCTATGCCGAGGGCGAGGATCGTCCGCGCATGCTGTCGATCGGGCTGCACTGCCGCCTGGTCGGCCGCCCGGGGCGCTTCCGCGCGCTGCAGCGATTCCTGGACCATGTCGAGGCCCATGACGGCGTCTGGATCTGCCGCCGCGCCGACATCGCCCGGCACTGGCATGACCGTCATCCGCCGTCCGGTCGCTGAGGCCACGCCACGCACATGATGAAGCTGCTGACCATCGCGTTCGGCCTCGGGTTCTTCGCCTTCCCGCTTGCAGCGGTCTGGTATCCGCGCCCGCGCTGGATGAACTTCTGCTGGCTGATGTTCTTCGGATGCTTCATCGGCCTTGTGGGCATGACCGTGATCTCCGGCGACGACGATTTCAACCGGACCGTGTCCGACCGTCAGTCCGTCGTGCAGCGCGTCGAGTTGCTCGAGGCCAAGGCGTTCACCGCCGCCTTCCAGCATGTGCTGCTGGACGGCCAGATGTACGGCGTGACTGCGGACACCGAGTTCACCAAGGACGAGACGGTGTCCCTGCGCACGATGCAGCACTGGCTGTTCAGTGATACCCGCCTCTATCTGTGCAGCGAACGCGGCTGCTCGGCGGCACAGCCAATGAACGAGGACTGACCGATGATCGCACCCTGGTACCAGCTCGGCTACATCATTCCCCACCGCCAGACCGACCTCGACGGCTACCAGTTCTACCGGGTCGCACCGGAAGGCATGATGCTGGTCACCACCGGCATGGACCTCGCCGAGTATTCCCTGGCGGCGGTCGAGTCGCAGTTGGACGCGTTCCATGGATGCGTCGACCTGCTCGCGAAGAAGCCGGTCGACCGGATCGCGCTGAGCGGCGTGCCGGTCGCATCCGTGCTGGGGCGTACCCGCATGCGCGCCCTGCTCGCCGAGGCGAGCGAGCGTACCGGCATCGCCTGCGACACCGACCTCGAGGCACATATCGCGACCCTGCAGCGACTGGGTGCCGAGCGCATCGCGCTGGCCAGCCGCTGGCCCGACGCGGTGAACCAGGCCCTCACTGCCTATCTTGCCGAAGCCGGCATCGAAGTGCTGGCCTGCCGCTCGCGCAGCCGCAACCTCGCGCAGAACAAGGCCGCCAACCCGATGGCCGACCATGAACTCGCGATCGCGCTCGGCAGCGAAGCACTCGAGGCCGCGCCGCGCGCCCAGGCCCTGCTGATGCCGGGCGGGCTGTGGTTCGCGATCCATGCAGTACCGGTGCTGGAAGCGAAGTACGGCAAGCCGGTGCTGCTCAACATCCTGTCGACGACCGGCTGCGCGCTGCGCGCCGCTGGTGATCGGGTGCAGGTAGCGCCGGACGCGCGCTGGGGCCGGGTGCTGGCCAGCGCGTGCGCCCGCTGACGCGTACCGGTCGGATACCTTGAAGGCCGCTGGCATGGACATGGGTTGGCAGTTCTGGATCGATCGCGGGGGTACGTTCACCGACATCGTCGCGCGCCGCCCCGATGGCCGGCTGGTCACGCACAAGCTGCTGTCGGAAGACTCCGCGCGCTATCCGGATGCCGCCATCGCCGGCATCCGCGCGTTGCTCGGCCTGCCGGCCGGTGCTCCGCTGCCGGCCGGCGCCATCGAAGCGGTGAAGATGGGCACCACGGTGGCCACCAATGCGCTGCTCGAGCGCAAGGGCGAGCCGACCTGCCTGTTCATCACGCGCGGCTTCCGCGATGCATTGCGCATCGGCTACCAGAACCGGCCGCGCCTGTTCGACCGGCATATCGTGCTGCCGGAACTGCTCTACACCGCGGTGCACGAGATCGACGAGCGGCTCGATGCGCGCGGCAACGTGGTGCGGCCGCTCGATGTCGATGCGGCGCGTGCCTCGCTGCGCGCGGCGTTCGAACAGGGCTACCGCGCCTGCGCGATCGTGCTGATGCATGCCTGGCGCGAGCCGGTACATGAGCGCGCGCTGGCGGAGCTGGCACGCGCCGCCGGCTTCACGCAGGTTTCGGTGTCGCACGAGGTCAGTCCGCTGATGAAGCTCGTCGGCCGTGGAGACACCACGGTCGTGGATGCCTACCTGTCGCCGATCCTTCGCCGGTATGTCGACCAGGTCGCCGGCGAGCTGGGCCGTACGGACAGCGGCACAGGCGCTGGCACGCGCTTGATGTTCATGCAGTCGAGCGGCGGGCTGACCGATGCCTCGCTGTTCCAGGGCAAGGACAGCATCCTGTCCGGCCCGGCCGGCGGCATCGTCGGCGCGGTGCGCACGGCCGCCGCCGCGGGCTTCGACCGCATCATCGGCTTCGACATGGGCGGCACCTCGACCGACGTGTCGCACTACGCGGGCGAGTTCGAACGGGCCTTCGACACGCTGGTAGCCGGGGTGCGCATGCGCGCGCCGATGATGAGCATCCATACGGTGGCCGCCGGTGGCGGCTCCATCCTGCACTTCGACGGCGCGCGCCTGCGCGTGGGCCCGGACTCCGCCGGCGCCAACCCTGGACCAGCCTGCTACCGGCGCGGTGGCCCGCCGACGATCACCGATTGCAACGTCGTGCTCGGCAAGGTACAGCCGGCGTTCTTCCCGACGGTGTTCGGCACCGGCGGCGACCAGCCCCTGGACACGGACGGCGTGCGCACGACCTTCGCCGCCCTGGCCGCGCAGATCTCCGCCGCAAGCGGCATCGAGCGCACGCCGGAAGCGGTGGCCGAAGGCTATGTGCGGATCGCGGTCGAGAACATGGCCAACGCGATCAAGAAGATCTCCGTTCAGCGCGGCCACGATGTCACCGGCTATACCCTGGCGAGCTTCGGTGGCGCCGGTGGCCAGCATGCGTGCCTGGTCGCCGATGCGCTGGGCATGCGGCGCATCCTGATCCATCCCTATGCCGGCGTGCTGTCCGCCTATGGCATGGGGCTCGCCGATATCACGGCGATGCGCGAGGCCACGGTGGAGGCGCTGCTCGCCGACGCGCTGGTACCCGAGCTCGAACGCCGCTTCGCCGGCCTGTCCGCGCAGGCGCGGGCCGAAGTCGCCGGCCAGGGCATCGCCGAGGCCTGCATCGCCGAGCGCCGCAGCGTGCACCTGCGCTATGCCGGGACCGACACCTCGCTGCCGGTCCCGGCCGGCAGCATCGCCGAACTGCGGATGCGTTTCGACGAGGCCTACCGCAGCCGCTACAGCTTCCTGATGCCCGGACGCGACCTGGTCGTCGAATCGATCACCGTCGAGGCTATCGGGGAAACCGGCACAGCGGCTTCCGGCCACGCCGCGGCCAACAGCACCGGTACCGATGCCGGGCAGGCTGCCCCCCCCGCTGCGGCGATCGCGGCAACGCGGGTGCCGATGTACAGCGACGGCTGCTGGCATGACACGCCGGTCGTGGTACGCGATGCGCTGTCAGAGGGCGCACGGGTCGACGGCCCGGCGATCATCGCCGAGGCCAACGGCACCACGGTGGTCGAGCCCGGCTGGTCGGCACGCACCCTGACCGGCGGCGACCTGCTGCTCGAGCGCGTCGTCGAGCGGCCTGCCCGCACCGCGATCGGGACCAGCGCCGATCCGATCATGCTTGAAATCTTCAACAACCTGTTCATGGCGATCGCCGAGCAGATGGGGCTGACGCTGGCCAACACCGCCTGCTCGGTGAACATCAAGGAGCGCCTGGACTTCTCCTGCGCGCTGTTCGACCAGAACGGCCAGCTGATCGCCAACGCGCCGCACATGCCGGTGCACCTGGGCTCGATGGGCGAGAGCGTGAAGGCCGTGATCGAGCGCAACGCCGGTCGGATGCGTCCTGGCGACGTATTCATGCTGAACGACCCGTACCACGGCGGCACTCACCTGCCGGACATCACAGTGATCACGCCGGTGTTCGACACCGCGCCAGCCACCGGCGACACCGCCCCGCCGCGCATCCTGTTTTACGTCGGCTCGCGCGGCCACCATGCGGACGTCGGCGGCATCACGCCCGGATCGATGCCGCCCGACAGCACGCGCGTCGAGGAGGAAGGCGTGCTGATCGACAACTTCCTGCTGGTCGAGCAGGGTCGGCTGCGCGAGGACGAGACGCGCGCCCTGCTCGCCTCCGGCGAGTATCCCTCGCGCAACATCGAGCAGAACCTCGGTGACCTGCGCGCGATGATTGCCGCCAACCAGAAAGGCGTGCTCGAACTCGAGCGGATGGTGAGGCAGTTCGGGCTGGACGTAGTGCATGCCTATATGGGCCATGTGCAGGACAACGCGGAAGAAGCGGTGCGCCGGGTGATCGATCGCCTGGCGGACGGCAGCTTCTGCTGCGAGATGGACCATGGCGCGCTGATCCGCGTCGCGATCACCATCGACCGCGCCGCGCGTCGCGCGAAGATCGACTTCACCGGCACGTCGGCGCAACTGGCCAACAATTTCAACGCGCCATCGGCGGTCTGCGTGGCCGCGGTGCTCTACGTGTTCCGCACGCTGGTCGACGACGACATCCCGCTGAACGCCGGCTGCCTGAAGCCGATCGACCTGGTGGTGCCCGAGGGCTCGATGCTTCGCCCGCGCTATCCAGCGGCGGTGGTCGCCGGCAACGTCGAGACCTCGCAGTGCCTGACCGACACGCTCTACGGCGCGCTTGGCGTGATCGGTGCCTCGCAGGGTACGATGAACAACTTCACCTTCGGCAATGCCGACTACCAGTACTACGAGACGGTGGCCGGCGGTTCCGGCGCCGGCACGGCCGGCATCGGCAGCGATGGCATCGAACGCGGCTTCGACGGTACGGACGTGGTGCAGACGCACATGACCAACTCGCGGCTGACCGATCCCGAGGTGCTCGAATGGCGCTTCCCGGTACGCCTGGACAGCTTCGAGATCCGCCGCGGCAGTGGTGGACGAGGACGCTGGCATGGCGGCGACGGCGCCGTTCGCCGGATGCGCTTCCTGCAGCCGATGACCGCAGCGATCCTGTCTGGGCGGCGCCGCGTGCCGCCCTATGGGATGGCTGGCGGTGAACCGGGGCTGGTCGGGCGCAACAGCGTGCAGCGCACCGACGGTTGCATCGAGGAACTCGACGGCTGCGACTCGACGCCGATGCAACCGGGCGACGTGTTCGTGATCGAGACGCCTGGTGGCGGCGGCTACGGCAAGCCGGAGAGCTGACGCGCCGGTGCCACGACGGCAGCCGCTATACTGGCGGCCCTGCGCCAACCCGGGCGGAACAGCCAGAAGACGATCCATGCGCGACCGGCTGACCGCGCTGGGTGCGGAACCGGTGGGCAATACGCCGGAGCAGTTCGCCGCATTCCTGAAGGCAGAGATCGCCCGCTGGGCCGAGGTCGTGCGCACTGCACGCATCCGCGCCGACTGAGATCGAAAGGACCCTGCATGGCCCGTGTACCGCTGATCCGGGAAGACGATGCCGAACTGGCACCACTCATCGAGCACCTGAAGGCCGAGCGCGGCGGCAGGCTGATCAACCTCTACAAGGTGCTGCTGAACAGCCCGCCGGTGGCCGGCGCCTGGCTCGACTTCAACACTGCGGTGCGTTATCGCACCTCGGTGCCGGCTGCCTTCAACGAACTGGCGATCCTGCGCGTGTCGGTACTCAACGGCGCCGACTACCAGTTCAAGGTGCACGGCCCGACCCATGCACTGAAGGCCGGGCTCACCGAAGCACAGGTGGCGGCCATCGCACACTGGACGGACAGCGCACTGTTCTCCGACGCACAACGGGCGGTGCTCGCCTGGGCCGACGGCATCACCCGCGACATCGAACCGGGCGATGACGCCTGCGAGGCCATGCGGCGCCACTTCGACGACCGCCAGCTGGTCGAGCTGACCGTCCTGATCAGCGCCTACAACATGCATACCCGGGTCGCGCGCGCACTGCGCATCGACATCGAAGGCGCGGCAACCGCCGCGCGCTGACGCCCTGCCCTCCACGGACAACGCTCCATGCTCTACATCATCTACCAGGAAGACGGCCCGGACAGCCTCGCGATCCGCGCGCGCGTCAAGGAACAGCATTTCGCCTACCTCGAGCAGCACCGCGACAAGCTGGTGCTCGGTGGGGCGACGCTTGCCGAGGACGGCGCGACGCGCCTGGGCAGCGTGCTGATCCTGAACGTGCCCTCGCTCGCCGACGCCGAGGCGTTCTCGATGAACGAGCCGTTCCGCAAGGCCGGACTGTTCAGGTCGGTGAAGATCACGCGCATGCGCCGGGGCCAGTGGCACCCGGAGAACGCGCCGGCCAGCGCGGAGGGGAACTGATGGCTGCCGCTGCGAATGCCCTGCCGACCAGCCACCTCGTGGTGGTGGAAGATGACCCGTTCCCGCGCCTGCTCCAGGTCATCCTCGATCCAGCCTGCGACCCGCAGCGGGTGGAGGCCTTCCGCCACTTCCTGTCGCTCGACCTGCCCGACTTCGACGGCTGGCTGGTGAAGGCGCGCGCGGCGGCTGGTCCGCTCTACCCCTCGCGCGTGCTGCTCGCCGGATCGGACGAGGCGTTGCGGGCAGCGCTACCCGAGGCGACCGTGCTGGTAGTCGAGTCGCTGCGCATCGGCGCCGCCGAACTGGCGGTCGCACCGAAGCTGCAGGCGGTGCAGAAATACGGCAAGGTCCTGCGCAACATCGACACCGCTGCCTGCAGCGCGCGCAACCTGCCGGTGCTGGGGCTGCGCCGGCGCGCCAACATCGCCTGCGCCGAGCACACGATGATGCTGATGCTCGCGCTGGCGAAACGGCTGCCCGAGGTGGCCGGTCGCATCAGCCTGAACCAGCTGCGCGAGGCCGGCTTCGAGCCGCGCACCTACGACCGTAGGCATACCGCCAACTCGAACTGGGCGGGCATCGGCGGGCTGCGCATCCTGCAGGGCGATACGCTGGGCGTGCTGGGCATGGGCGAGATCGGCCGCGAGCTGGCACCCCGGGCGGCCGCGTTCGGCATGCATGTTCGCTACCACCAGCGTACCCGGCTCGATGCCGCCGAGGAATCCGCACTGTCGATCGAGTACGCCGGGCTGGACGAGCTGCTGGCGACCAGCGACTGGCTCAGCATCCAGCTGCCGCACAGCGACAGCACGCGTGGCTTCATGGACGCCGCGCGTATCGCCGCGATGAAGAAGGGTGCGGTGCTGATCAACACTTCCCGCTCGGAACTGGTCGACCGGGACGCGCTGCTGGCAGCGCTGCGCAGCGGACACCTCGGTGGCCTCGGGCTGGACGTACCCTACGAGGAGCCGGCTCGCGATGACGAAGAGCTGCTCGGTTTTCGCAACGTGCTGGTGACACCGCATACCGCGGCGCAGCCGCGATTCAACGCTCTTGGCGACTTCATGGATCTGCTCGCCGGGCTCGGAAAGGTCTTGTCGAAATGATGCATATCCGCGTTGCACCCGGCCGCATGGCCGCCATGGCTGCCATGGCCGCTCTGGCAGCCCCTCTCGCCCTGACTGTCGCAGGCAACGCTTGCGCTCAGCCTGCCGCCGCATGGCCGGCGAAGCCCCTGCGCGTGGTAGTGCCCTTCCCGCCCGGCAGCTCGGCCGACGCCGCCACGCGGGTGATCACCGTGCGCCTGTCCGAGCTGTTCGGACAGCAGATGGTGATCGACAACCGGTCCGGCGCCAGCGGCAACATCGGCGCGGACATCGTCGCACGCGCGGCTCCGGACGGCTACACCACGCTGGTCGGCACCACCAGCACCCATGCGGTCGCGGTGAGCCTGGCCGAGAAGCTCAGCTACGACCCGGTGAAGGACTTCGCGCCGGTCACCCTGCTCGGCATTTCGCCCTACATCGTGCTGGTGCATCCGTCGGTGCCGGTCACGACGATGAAGGAACTGGTTGCCCACGCAAAGTCCCGTCCGGGACAGATCAACTATGCCTCGGCAGGCAATGCCAGCCTGGCGCACCTGGGCACTGCACTGTTCGCGTCGATGGCTGGCGTGCGCATGAACCACGTGCCCTACAAGAGCTCTGCGCTGTCGGTGCTCGACCTGGTGGCCGGGCGCATCGACCTGCTGTTCGGCACGCCGGCACCGGTGCTGCCGCACCTGCGCGCCGGCAAGCTGCGTGCGCTCGCCTCGACCTCGGCGAAGCGTGCCTCCTTCGTGCCGGAACTGCCGACCGTCGCCGAATCCGGATTCCCCGGCTACGAACTCAACCTCTGGTTCGGGCTGTTCGCGCCAGCCGCCACACCGAAGGCGATCCTCGACCGCCTGAACGCCGGCACGCTGAAGGTGCTGGCACAGCCGGATACCCGCGAGGCGCTCGCCCTGCAGGGGCTGGAGCCGGCGCCGACGACGCCAGCGGAGTTCGCCGCCCTGGTGAGCAGGGAGATCGAACGCTGGCGCAAGGCCTCGGCGCTGATCGAGCGCGGCAACTGATGCTCGTCCCCGGTGCCACGACATGCCGTGGCACCGGGGACCTGCATCACCGCGGGCCGGACTGGTTGCTCAGTCGCCTTCGAGCTTCATGTCGCGTACCACCTTCGTCCACTTCGCGATCTCCTGCTTCACCATCGCGGCGAACTCGGCAGGCGTGGCCGGGGCGATGTCGATGCCCTGTTCCTCGAGCCGCTTGCGCAGCGCCTGCCCGGTGCCGAGCATGCGGTTGATGTCGGTGTTGATGCGGGTGATGATTTCGCCGGGCACCTTCGCCTGAGTGCACAGGCCATACCACCCGGTCACGTCGAAGCCCTCGATGCCCTGATCGCGGAAGGTCGGTATGTCGGGCATCTGCGTGCTGCGCTGCGCCGAGGTGATACCCAGGGCGCGCAGGCGACCACTGCGGATCGAGTTGAGCGGTGCCCCCGCGAAGTTGCCAACCGATGCCTCGAGGTGGCCGGCGAGCACATCGGCCAGCGCTGCCGAGGCACCCTTGTAGGGCACATGCAGGATGTCGATGCCGGTCACCGAGCGCATGAGTTCAATCGACATGTGCGGCGAGGCACCGACCCCGGACGAACCGTAGCTGAGCTTACCGGGGTGCTTGCGCGCAAAGGCGATGAAGTCGCGTAAGCCCTTCATCGGGACCGAGGGATGCACCATCAGCACGTTCGGCATGCCGCCGAATCGCGCGGGAAACGCGAAATCCGCGATCGGGTCGTAGGTCAGCTTCGGGCCGAAGCGGGCCGGCGTGACCCCGTGCGAACCGATGTTGCACAGGACCATCGTATAGCCGTCGGGGGCCGCGCGCGCGGTGATCTCGGTCGCGATATTCCCGGCGGCCCCGGGGCGGTTCTCGACGATCACCTGGCTGTTCCACGCCTCGGTCATCGACTGCGCGGCGATCCGCGCCGCAGTGTCGACGCCGCCACCCGGCGTATAGCCGACGAGGATGCGTACCGGCTTTACCGGGTACGCCTGGGCGAATGCCCCCTGCATGAACATCGCGGGCACCAGCGCACAGCCGATGCGGGCCAATCGTCGATCCATGTCCTGCTCCTCCGGGTTAGGAACCTGCGCCGCCCGGTCTGTCGCCGGAATGACGTGCGCACGCCCTCGTACCGCTAGTCTAGATCGAAGTCGGCCCCTCCGGGCAGTCCCCCGCGAACTCAGGCCATCGCTTCGACGATCCGGATCTCGCGCTCGACGCCGCCCTTGAGTTCCTTCAGCGCGGCCTGGTATCCCGGGCCGTCGTGGGCGGCGATCGCCTGCTCGACGCTGTCGAACTCGATCATCACCACGCGCTGGTCCATGCCCATCTCGAACACCGCGGCCGGGTTGCCACGCACCACGAAACGGCCACCGGCGGCCGTGATCGCCGGCGGCGCGAGCTTCGCATAGGCAGCGAACGCTTCGGGGTTGGTGATCTGGCGATAGAAAGCGATCCAGTATGCCTTGGCCATGCGGTTTCTCCGTGGTCGATGGGTCGCCGGCACCGGGGCACCGGCAGGGATGGAACGATGTAAACGAATGGTCAGCGCGCGGTGGCGCCCAGTTCGGCGAGGGCGTCCATCAGCACGTCGAGGTCAGCCTCCTCGTTGTAGAAGGACACCGATGCACGCAGCTTGTCATCCTTCACGTTGACCACGATGTTGCGCTCGCGCAGCTGCTTCTGCAGGGCGAGCGCATCGGGCACGACGAGGTTGACGATATGGCAGCGGCGGTTCCAGTCGCGCGAGGTCTGCGTGCGGATGCCGGCGCGTTCGACGCGGTCGAGCAGTGACTCGGTGAGGTCGCGCACCCGGCCCTCGATCGCCGGCAGCCCGATCGACAGCAGCCACTCGGCCGAGCGACGAAGCACCCACAGCCCGAGGAAGTTCGGGTTCCCGGCCTCGAAGCGGTGCTGCTCGACGACATAGTCGAACTGGCCGATGTCGGCACCCTTCATGATCTGCGGCGATCGGACGAACTCGGTGCGAATCTCGTTCACCAGTTCGTCGCGGCACCAGACCACGCCGGTGCCGGTGAGACCCTGCAGGCTCTTGTGCGCGCCGATGGCGACGAAGTCCGCACCGAGCGAATCGATGCGCCGGGCGAGCATGCCCGCGCCCTGCACTCCGTCGAGCACCAGCCGGATGTCGCGCTTGCGGCATTCTTCGGCGAGCGCGTCGACATCGATACGCCAGCCATTGGCGTAGGTGACGTAGGCGGTGGAGATCAACCGGGTGCGCGCGTCGATCTTCTCGAGGTAGGCCTCGATCGGCATGCGGCCGTCGCGGCTCTCGACCTTGCGGATCTCGACGCCCTTGGCCTCGTAGTGCTTCCACACCCAGAGGTTGACCACATGCTCCATGTCGGTCAGCAGGATGTTGTCGCCGGCGCGCAGCTCGAAGGCATGCGCGGCGATCGCCAGGCCCTCGGCGGTGTTCTTCGTGAACGCCAGCGAGGTCGGCGTGCAGCCGAGCAGTTGCGCGAGCAGCGTGCGCGTGCGCCCGACGTTCGCGCTGTTCCACGCCTCCGCACCGGCGTCCTCGTAGATGTCCCGGGTGTACTCCTGCATCGCACGCTCGGCGCAGCGTGCCAGCGGTGTCTTGCGCGCAGCGTCGAGGTAGGTCCAGCGCTCCAGGGTCGGGAACTCGCGGCGCAGCGCGGCCCAGTCGGGCGCAAGGGAGGGGGCGGGTGCGTTCATCGGCGGAGTCCCGGCAGGTTCGTTCAGGAGCGCGGTCCTGCGGCCAGGCAGGACCTGCGAGCCCTCGATGATGCCACGGATGCCCGGATCAGCCGTGCCCGTGCCGACCGGGGTGGACATCGCCGACGTGGGCTTCGCAGACGCGGGCTTATGGGAAGCTGCCCGCCCGATGTGCCGTACAAGGGCGCAGATCCGGTCGACGACAGACCCGAACAGTTCGGCGAGCAGACACGCGAGGAGTTGAAGCCTTGGGCACGGTTCATCAAGCAGAAAGGCATCCGTCCGGAACGAGCGGCGGCGCGCTCACCATCCGCCATTTCGTCGACCGCTGGGCCGACGAGACGCCGCAGGCGCCGTGGCTGATCGCACCCGAGACCGGGGCCGTGATGACGTACGCGAAGTTGCAGGAGCATTGCCGCGAACTCGCCCGGGTGCTGCTGATGAACGGGCTGTCCCCGGGCGAAACCGTGTCGCTGATGATGCACGACGGCTACCAGACGGCACGGCTGCTGGTCGGCATCATGTACGCGGGCCTGCGCGTGCAGCCTGTCGACCTGATGTCGCAGCCGGCGCAACTGAAGCACGTGCTCGAGCACTCGGACACGCGCCTGGTGTTCTGCGCGCACGAGTTCGTCGACCGGCTGCGCGTCCCGCTGGAGCAGATCACCGCCTCGGGCGAGCGCGACATCGCGCTGTTCCCGCTCAACCCGGACCAGATCGACATCTTCGACGATCCGTACATCGCGCACGTTCCGCTACCGCCGGTCGCCGAATCCGACGAGGCGCTGCTGATGTACACCTCGGGCACCAGCGGCGTACCCACGGCAGTCGTCCAGACCCATCGTGCGCTGGTCTGCGGCGGAATGTCCACCTCCGATGCCCATGCGCTCGGGGCCACCGACCGCGTGCTGTGCGCACTGCCGCTCGACCCCGTCAACGGGCAGATCGTGACCACCGTCGCGCCCCTGGTGCATGGCGGATCGGTGGTGATGCCGCACCGGTTCTCGGCGTCAAGCTTCTGGCAACTGGCCGCCAGCCACCACTGCACCTGGATCAACGTGGTGCCGGCGATCATCGACAGCCTGCTGGACGGCCCGCAGCCGCGGGCGATCGGCCTGGACGTCTCGGCGATACGCTTCTGCCGTTGTGCATCGGCGCCCCTCTCGCCCGAGCAGCATCGCGCGTTCGAGGCCAAGTTCGGCATCGGCGTGATCGAGGCGACGGACCTGAACGAGGGCTGTGGGCGCTGAACACGGCCCGGCCGGGGGGCGTCACTCCAGCCGGATGTTCGCCTTCTGCACCACCGCCTGCCAGCGCCGCATTTCGTCGCCGATGTAGGTGGCGAACTCGCGCGGGCTCCGATAGTCCGCCTCCATTCCGTTGTTCACGAAATGCGCCTTCACCTCCTCGGAGGCGAGGATGGTGCGTACCTCGCCGGTGAGACGCTGCACGATCGCGGCAGGCACGCCTGCCGGGCCGACCAGCCCGCGCCAACCGGTGGTCAGGTACCCGGGCAGGCCGGACTCCTCCACCGTCGGCACCTCGGGCATCAGTGGGCTGCGCGTCGCTCCACCGACACCCAGGCCGCGCAACCGGCCCGCCTTCGCATGCGGGATCACCGCCTGTATGGTGATGCTGGACATGTGGATCTGCCCGCCGAGCAGGTCGGAGGTCGCCGCCCCGCCACCCTTGTAGTGCGCGACCACGATGTCGATCTTCGACATCACCTTGAACAGCTCGACGCCCATGTGCCCGCTGCTGCCCAGCCCGGCGGTGCCGGCGACCAGCGTGCCTGGCTTCTGGCGCGCGAGCGCGATGAAATCCTGCAGCGTGTTGGCAGGCAGGCTGGCCGGCACGGTGAGCACCGTATCGCCCTTCACCAGCGAGGCGATCAGCGAGAACGACTTCACCGGGTCGTACTCGAGCTTCTGCAGCACCGGCTGGATCGTGTGCGCGGTATCGACCACCAGCAGCGTGTAGCCATCGGGTATCGCCCGTGCGACCAGCGTGGTGCCGATCACCGCGCCGGCCCCGCCGCGGTTCTCGACCAGTACCGGGCGCCCGAGCCGCTCGGCGAGCCGGGGTGCCATCACCCGTCCGACCATGTCGGTGCCACCACCGGCCGCGAAAGGCACCACGAGGCGGATCGGCTTCGTGGGATACGCCTCGCCCCGCTGTGCCATCGCGGCCGAGGGGATACCCGCGCCAATGGACAGGACCGCCAGGGCCAGGGGTAATGCCGCATGGCGAAGGCCAGCGCCGGTGGCGGCGCACGCGCGGATGATGGTGTGCTTCATGCTGCTTCTCCTCCGGTGCGGCCCTGCCAGGCTTCTGTGGCCTGTGCTGCCGCGGATCGTTCGATGCCGCCACCCTGTCGAGGGGCGGCGGTCGTGGCATCAGCCGGCGCAGCGCGCCAGCACGTCGTCGTCGAACTCCAGCCCGAGCCCGACCTTCTGCGGCACCGCCAGCATGCCATCCTTCATGGTCGGCACTTCGCGGAACAGGGGGCAGGACCACGGCATGTACTCGACCGTCAGTCCGTTCGGGATCGCCGATACCAGGTGCACATGCACCTCGGGCAGCAGGTGGCTGACCACCGGCAGGTTGAACGCCTGTGCCATGCCGGCAATCTTCAGCCAGGTGGTGATGCCACCGGCACGCAGCACGTCGATCATCACGATATCCACCGAGCGCGCCTCGAGCATGTGCCGGAACGGCACCGAGCCGTAGACGTACTCGCCGGCTGCCAGGGGCGTCTTGAGCGTGCGCGCCACCTCGGCCATGCCCGGGTAGTCGTCGTGCGCGACGACATCTTCCAGCCAGTACAGCCCGTACTGCTCGACACGCTGGCCGAGCGAGATCGCCTGGCGCACGTCCCAGCGCTGGTTGATGTCGCACATGAGGTCGATATCCGGCCCGATCGCCTCGCGGATCAGACGAATCCGCTCTTCCTCCAAGGCGGCCGTGGTGTCACCGGGCAGCGCGAGCTGGGTCTTCATCTGCCGCCAGCCCTGCTCGACCAGCGAACGCGACGCCTGCACGCACTGCTCGAGCGTGAAGTGGCGCATCAGTGCCCCGCTCGCGTAGGTGGGCACCGAGGTGCGGTGTCCACCCAGCAGCGTGGACACCGGCAGGCCGAGGGCCTTGCCCTTGATGTCCCAGAGCGCGATATCGATCGCGGCCAGCGCGAGCGTGAACATGCCGCCGGGGCCGGCCGAAGCCCCTGCCGCGGTGCGCAGCCGGTCGCCGATCGCCTCGATGCGCATCGGGTCCTCGCCGACGATCATGCCGGCCAGGATGTCGACCGTCTGCTTCAGGGCCGGCGTCAACGGCCCGCCGAAATGGGTGAGTCCGATGCCGTTGAGGCCGGGCTGGTCGGTCTGCAGGGTCAGCGTGACGAAATTGCGCGTGCCGGCGACCGTGGGGCCCCCGGCCAGCGGCTCGTCGGCCGGGAGCTTCACGATCGTCGACTGATGGCCGGTAATTTTCATTGTGCAGATACCTCTTCGTTGGCCGGAATGACCGGCAGCAGCAGATAGGGGGAACGGCCGGTGGTGGAAGGCATGCCGTCGCGGACCTCGCAGTGGTGCTCGTTGCCCATCACCTGTCTCCGTGCATCAGTCTATGCGTGCGCCCGACTGCCTGACCACCTGTGCATACTTGGCGAACTCCTCGCGCAGGTAGCGACCGAAGGCCTCGGGCGTGCCTCCCGCCGGATCGTGCCCCTGTGCCTCGAGCTGGCCGCGCAGCTCGGCCGACTGCACGACGGCGGCGAGCACCTCGTTGAGTCGCTGCACGATCTGGCGCGGCGTCTGCGCGGGCGCGAGCAGGCCGAACCAGGTCGTCGAGGCGTAGCCGGGCACCCCGGATTCGGAGATCGTCGGCACGTCGGGCAACTGCGGCGACCGGACGGCGCTGGAGATGCCAAGCACACGCACGCGTCCCGCCTTGATGAACGACGCAACCGGCGCGATCGAGTTGAACATCATCGGCACCTGCCCGGCCAGCACGTCGGCCACCGCCTGCGGCGCGCCCTTGTACGGCACGTGGGAGAGGTTGACCCCGGCCATCGACTTGAACAGTTCCATCGCCAGGTGGTTCGCGGCGCCATTGCCGGCAGACGCATAGTCGAGTTTGCCCGGCTGGGCACGCGCCAGGGCGAGCAACTCGCCGATGCCCTTGGCCGGAAGCGAGGGATGTGCGATCAGCAGGAACGGACCGCTCGAGATCAGGCCGATCGGTGCGAAATCGCGAATCGGGTCGTACGACGCCTTCTTCTGCAGGTGCGGCAGGATCGCCAGCGGACCGGGGCTGCTCAGGAACAGGGTGTAGCCGTCGGCGATCGCCTTCGCGGCCACCTCGGCGCCGATCAGGCCACCGGCACCGCCGCGATTGTCGATCACCATCGGCTGACCCAGCCGTGCCGCCATCGGCGCCACCACCAGCCGCGCGACCACGTCCGGCGTGCCACCGGCCGGCACCGGCACGATCACGCGGATCGGACGGTCGGGCCAGGTACCCTGCGCCAGCGCGCTGGCGCAACCGGCCGCGCATGGCACCAGCATGGCGACAGCCAGCACCCGGTGCAGCGTTGCACGCCAGCCTGCCGCAGCAGCCGCGCCATGGGCTTCGAACATCCTGTCCTCCGATCTCCCTGATGCGTCCGTTGTCGATTGCCGGACGCTGGCATGATGCTACCCGATCGCGGCCGGGTTGCCACAGGCCCCTCGGATCGCGTACCCCACACCCTTCCCATCCCGATGCACCTGGAGCCCGACCGATGAGCCAGCCACCCGCCCCCCCGACCGCCCTCCCCGCCAGCGAGACCGCCGGCACCGAACTGGCGGGCAAGGTCGCGCTCGTCACAGGCGGCGCGCGCAACATCGGCGCATGCATCTCGCTCGCGCTCGCTGCCGGCGGCGCGACCGTCGCCATCAACACCCGCGCTTCGCGCGCCGAGGCCGATGCACTGGCCGCACGCATCGAGGGACATGGCGGCCGGGCAGGCGCATGGCTGGCCGACATCGGCGAGCGCGACGCGGTGCGTGCGATGGTCGACGGAGTGCTGGAGCGCTTCGGACGCATCGACATCCTGGTGCTCAACGCTTCGGTGCGCAACGAGTGCGGGTTCCTGGACCTGCCCTACGAAGACTGGCGCCGCGTGATGACCACGACGCTCGACGGCGCCTACCACTGCAGCCAGGCCTGCCTGCCGTCGATGATCGAGGGCGGTGCCGGCAGCCTGGTCACGCTCGGCGGCCTGACCTCGCTGTCGGGCGCGAAACGGCGCATCCATGGCTCGGTGGCCAAGGGCGGCCTGGTCGCGTTCACGCGCGGCATCGCGCGCGAATTCGCGGAACAGGGCGTGCGCGCGAACTGCGTGGTACCCGGACAGGTGCTCACCGAGCGCGCCGCCCACCGTTCGCCGCGGGCAGACCCGAAGGGCCTGATTCCGCTCGGGCGCGGTGGCCAGCCGGAAGAGATCGCGGCCACCGTGCGCTTCCTGTGCGGGCCGGGTGCCAGTTTCATCACCGGCCAGACCATCCATGTGAATGGCGGGCAGCTGATGACCTGATGCGGCCAAGACGGCAGCGCAGCCGGCATGCCCGCCGGCCCGCTGCCCCGGACAGCAACGTTACCGGACGCCCAGCAGTTCGACGTCGAACACCAGCGTCGCGTTCGGCGGGATCACCCCGCCGGCGCCGCGCGCGCCGTAGCCCATCTCGGGCGGGATCACCAGCGTGCGCTGGCCGCCGACCTTCATCCCGGCCACGCCCTGGTCCCAGCCGCGGATGACCTGTCCGGCGCCGAGCCCGAACGCGAACGGGTCCTTGCGATCAAGCGAGCTGTCGAACTTGCGGCCCTTGTTGTCCTTGGCCGACGGGTCGAACAGCCAGCCGGTGTAGTGCACCGTCACCTGTTTGCCGGGCACTGCCTCGGCGCCGGTGCCCACCTTGTGGTCGGTGATCTTCAGGCCGGAGGCCGGGTTGCTCTGTGCTTCGCTCATCGGAATCATCATCCAGGGTGTGGTCAGGGCGACAACGGCCGCCAGGAGGGCTGCGCGGGGAATCCGCAGGATCGATCGCTTCAAGGGGTCTGCTCCGTCGACTGGGTCAGGTGGATCAGCGTCAGCTATACCGCGGCACGGATGCTAACCGAAGCCCCGGGGCGCTGCTCCGGGGCCGGGCTTGCACGCCGGCCGATACGCGTGACCGCGCCGCTCAGTCGACCACCAGCGCCACGCGACCGACCAGCCGGTTGTCGCGGATGAGCTGGTGCACCTCCTCGGCCTGCTCGAGCGGGAAGGTGCGCTCGACGATCGCGCGCACCTTCTTCTGCCGCAGCAGTTCGAGCGTCTGCGCGATCTCGGTCGCCGTGACATAGCGCGAGCCGCGCACCTCGATGCCCTTGCGCACCACCATCGTCGCATCGAGGGTGAACTTGCTGGAGTCACCGAACACCGCAGCCGGACGCACGCCGACGATCACCAGTCGGCCGCCAGGGGCGAGCGCGACCACCGAGGCCTCCAGGGTTTCCTTCGCGCCCACCACGTCGATCACCGAGTCGACACCGCGTCCACCGGTCAACGCAGCCACCTGCTTCGCGATATCGCCGCGCGAGCCGTCGATCAGCTCGTCCGCTCCCGCTGCCTGTGCACCGGCGAGCTTGGTCTCGCCGATCTCGACCGCGATCACCCGGGCACCGGAGGCCTTCGCCACCTGCACCACATGGATGCCGACTCCGCCGCCGGCGCCGAACACCAGCACGTTGTCGCCCGGCTGCACCTGCGCCTCTTTCGTGCAGGCATGGAACGGCGTGGCGATCGCATCGGCCGCGACCGCTGCATCGACGTCGCTCACCCCGTCCGGGATCGGCACGAAGTTGCGCGCCGGCAGCACCATGTATTCGGCATAGCCGCCGTCGCAGGCCATGCCGACATACCCCTTGAACGCGATGCACAGCGTCTCGCGCCCGGCACGGCAGTAGCGGCACTGGCCGCAGGTCAGGTAGAAGTGGTTGGTGACGCGCTGACCGATGGCAAAGCCCGACACCTCGGAGCCGAGCGCCACGATCTCGCCGGCGACCTCGTGGCCCGGGATGCGCGGATAGGCGGTGACCTGTCCAGGATTGGCGATCATGTGGACCACCGTCAGGCCGACGCCGATCGCCTTTACCCGGATCTTGATGTCGTTCGGCCCTACCACCGGCTCAGCTACGTCCTCGAGCACGAGCGGTCGACCGATCGCGTGCAACACCATCGCTTTCATGCATTCACTCCATGGAAACCGCCGCCCGACAGGGCGGCATCAGACATCGGCCTGGCTTTCGTGGTCGGCGGAACTGTGCGACCGGATCTCGCGCACGGGTGCCTGCCCGCCGATATCGCGGCCGGTGGCGATCCAGGTGCACACGCTCGCCCCGGGCGCCCACACCGTCTTGTACGCACCGGGGGCGAAGAACTCGACGAATACCATGTCCTCGTCGCCGTCGCTGATGAAGAAGTGGCGCTCGTGGTCGGCGAACCAGACGACATCGCCAGCGCGCACGGGGAACGGCTCTTCGTTGGCATGCGCGATACCGTGCCCCTTCAGCATGTACATGAAGTGCTCGGCGCCCTCGTGGTGGTGGTTCGCCGCGCAGGTACCCGGCGGGTAGATGATCATCTCGCCCTTGATCGCCTTGGTACCGAACAGCTTGGGGGTGACCAGGTAGATGCGCTTGCGCGCATCGTGTTCGGAGTCGAGTACCGGCTCGCGCTTCCAGTCGATCACCCGCAGCGGTGGCGGCGCATCCGACAGGCCGGGATCGAGGTCGGCCGCAGTCGGCACCTCGGCAAACAGCACCTGCGCACCCGGGGCGCTCGCCAGCGTGCCGCGGAATCCGGGCGGCAGGAACGCCACGCTGGAGTCGCCGAGCACGGTTGCCGCGCCATCGCCAGCGGTATCGGTGAGCACGGCGCCGCCGCCGAGCATCTGGAACCAGCCGAGGCTGCGCGCCCCGATCTCGACCGGGGCCACGGAGTCCGGGCCAAGCTCGAGCCGGTCGAGCAGGATGCGCGTACCCTCTACACGCTCCCCGGTCAGCAGGCGCTGCCGACCCACGCCTGAGCCGAATGGCTCTGCGGCCACGCTGGATTCATTGAATGTTATCGCCATCGTCGTCCTCCACCTGCGGCGCCGGTTGCGCCGTTGCGCGAACTCTATTCGCGGACTGGCACGGATGCAAATGGCGCCCCGGCACGCGACGACGACAGCCGCGCGCAAGGCTGCCGCAATCGCACTAAACTCCATGTGCATGCTTCGTCTGAACGTTTCACATTTCCCGCAGCGCCGCCACGGGGCCCTTCCTGGACGGCCGGCACCTGCAGGGCCCACGGAGGAACGATTGAACTCACTGTTGCAGAACCCGATCCGCGCCACGCTCGCCAGCGCCCTGCTCGCCGGGGCAATGCTCCCGGCCACCGCCATTGCCCAGCCCGCGGCCAGCGCCACCCAGACGGCCGCCGCCGCGGCCTACCCGACGCGGCCGGTACGTCTGGTCGTGCCGTTCCCGCCCGGCAGCGCCAGCGACTTCCTGGGTCGCCAGCTCGGCGCGCTGCTCGGCGAGGGCTACAAGCAGCAGTTCGTGGTGGATAACCGGCCGGGTGCAGGCGGCCTGATCGGCAGCCAGCTGATCGTCTCCGGCGCGCCCGACGGCCACACGCTGGGCCTGGTCGGCGCACCGCACTTCGTCGGCGTGCTGATGCAGCCCAAGCCCGCCTACCGTCCGATCGAGGACGTGACGATGATCTCCCAGGTCGCCACCATCCCGAACCTGCTCACCGTCGCACCGAACCTGCCGGTCAAGTCGGTCAAGGAACTGATCGCCTATGCCCGCGCGCGCCCGGGCGAGCTCAACTATGCGTCGCTCGGCGTGGGCTCCTTCGCCCACACCGCCGGCGAGATCTTCCGCAGCGCGGCCGACATCAAGGTGGTGCACGTGCCGTTCAAGTCGATCGCCGACGTGAACTCGGAACTGCAGGCCGGGCGCATCCACTTCCTGATCTTCACCGCGCCCTCCAGCCAGGCACTGATCGGCGAGGGACGCGGACGTCCGCTGGCGGTGACCACCGCCAAGCGCAATCCGGCCTTTCCCGACCTGCCGACACTGGCCGAGGCGGGCCTGCCTGCCGCCACCAACGATGCCTGGTTCGGTGTGATCGCCCCGGCCGCGCTGCCGCGACCGCTGGCATCGCGCATCTATGCAGACATCAACCGGGTGCTGCGCTCGCCCGAGGCGAAGGAGCGTTTCGCACGCCAGGGCGCGGATCCGACCTTCGAGTCGACACCGCAGAGCTTCACCGAAATGATGAAGGCCGAGTACGCCCGCTACGCCCGCCTCGTGAAGGACTTCGGCGTGCTGCCGCAGTGACCACGAAGGCTGCGTCACACCGCTGAATGCAGAAGGCCCGGCAATGCCGGGCCTTCTGCATTTCGGACGCCGTGGGCGGGAGACGGCCGGGCGGCCGCCTCCCGGTGGCTCAGATGCCGCCGAACAGCATGTACTTCACTTCCATGAACTCGTCCAGGCCGTACTTCGAGCCTTCGCGGCCCAGGCCGGACTGCTTCACCCCGCCGAACGGCGCGATCTCGTTCGAGATGATGCCGGCGTTGATGCCGACCATCCCCGATTCGATCGCCTCGCCGACGCGGAAGCAGCGGCCGACGTCGCGGCTGTAGAAGTACGCGGCCAGGCCGAACTCGGTGGCATTGGCCAGCCGGATCGCCTCTTCCTCGGTCTTGAACTTGAACAGCGGCGCGACCGGCCCGAAGGTCTCCTCGATCGTGACCTTCATGTCGGTGGTCACGTCGGTCAGGATGGTCGGCTCGTAGAACGTGCCGCCGAGCGCATGCCGCTTGCCGCCGGCCAGCACCTTCGCGCCCTTGGCCACCGCATCGGCGACGTGCTCCTCGACCTTCTCGAGGCCGGCCTTGTCGATCAGCGGGCCCTGGGTGATGTCGCTACCCAGGCCGTTGCCGACCTTCAGCGTCTCGACCTTCGCCTTGAGCTTCTGCGCGAACGCGTCGTACACGCCTTCCTGGACCAGGATGCGGTTGGCGCAGACGCAGGTCTGGCCGGTGTTGCGGTACTTGGACGCCAGCGCGCCCTCGGCAGCCGCATCGAGGTCTGCATCGTCGAACACCAGGAACGGCGCATTGCCACCGAGTTCCAGCGACAGCTTCTTGATCGTCGGAGCACACTGCTCCATCAGCACGCGGCCGATCTCGGTGGAGCCGGTGAACGTCACCTTGCGCACGATGGGGTTGGCGCACATCTCGCCACCGATCGCGGCCGCCGAACCGGTGATCACGCTGAAGATCCCCTTCGGGATGCCGGCCCGCTCGGCCAGCACCGCCAGCGCCAGCGCGGAGAACGGCGTCTGGCTGGCCGGCTTGAGCACCATCGGGCAGCCGGCAGCGAACGCCGGCCCGGCCTTGCGGGTGATCATCGCGTTCGGGAAGTTCCACGGCGTGATCGCCGCGCAGACACCGATCGGCTGCTTGGTGACGACGATCCGCTTGTCGGCCTGGTGCTGCGGGATCACATCGCCGTAGGCGCGCTTGGCTTCCTCGGCGAACCATTCGATGAAGGAGGCGCCGTACATCACCTCGGTGCGCGACTCGGTGATCGGCTTGCCCTGCTCCGAGGTCATCAGCACCGCGAGGTCTTCCTGGTTCGCGACGATCAGGTCAAACCACTTGCGCAGGATGGCGGAACGCTCTTTTGCGAGCTTCGAACGCCAGGCGGGCCAGGCGGCATCGGCCGCCTCGATCGCGGCGCGCGTCTCGTCGGCGCCCATCTTCGGAACCGTACCGAGCACCGAGCCGTCGGCCGGGTTGCGCACGGTGATGGTTTCCCCGGATCGTGCATCGACCCATTCGCCATTCAGGAAGCACTGCTGGCGGAACAGGTCGGGATCTTTCAACTCGAGCATGTCTCTCTCCTTCGTGTTGCGTAGATTGGGGGGACGCGGCTCAGTAGGTGCCCGGATAGGCACCGCCGTCCATGAGGAAGTTCTGCCCGGTCACGTAGCCCATCTGGGCCGAGCAGAGGAATGCGCAGGCGTCGCCGAACTCGGCCGGATCGCCCAGTCGTCCCGAAGGATTCTCCTTGCGCCGCAGTTCGCGCGCCTGCTCGGTCGTGATGCCCTTGACGCTGGCGATGTGGGACAGGTTGCTGCGCATGCGATCGGTCTCGAACGGGCCGGGCAGCAGATTATTGATGGTGACGTTGAACTTGACCGTCTTGCGCGACAGGCCCGCGATGAATCCGTGCAGGCCGGCGCGCGCACCGTTGGACAGGCCGAGCACTTCGATCGGTGCCTTCACCGAACTGGACGTGATGTTGATCACCCGCCCGAAGCCTCGCTTCATCATCGGATCGACGGTGGCCTTGATCATCTCGATGGGCGTGAGCATGTTGGCTTCGACCGCCTTGATCCAGTGGTCGCGCGTCCATTCGCGGAAGTCGCCGGGCGGCGGCCCGCCGGCGTTGTTGACCAGGATATCGGGCTCCGGGCAGGCCGCCAGCACCGCGGCGCGGCCGGCCTCGGTGGTGATGTCGGAGGCCACGGTGATCACCCGCACGCCGGTCGCCGACCGGATCTCGTCGGCGGTTTCCTCGAGGGGGCCCGGGGTGCGCGCGGTGATCACCACGTCGACGCCTTCGCGCGCCAGAGACATCGCGCAGGCGCGGCCGAGGCCCTTGCTGGCCGCGCAGACAATGGCCTTGCGGCCGGCGATTCCGAGATCCATGGACTTCCTTCCTCGATGTAAACGCGATGTAGACAGATCGGCCGAAGATGATACCCGAGGCGCAGCGGCTCGCCGGTCGCCCTGCAGACATCCCTAAACCCGGTGCCCGGGCTGCCGTTAGCTATACTCCCGACATCCCCCGGTCAGAGGTAGTGATGCGCGCCAAACGTCCCCATTCCCGCAGCCACGCGGTCCCCGACGCTGCGGCAACGGTCCGGCGCACGACTGCCGCAGGACGATCGTCCGCCGGAATGGCCGCCCTGGTGGCCCTTGCACTCTCCGGGTGTGCCACACCGGGCACCGGCGACCCGCGCGATCCGCTCGAACCCCTGAACCGCGGCATCTACGAGATCAACGAAGCCGTCGACCGCGCAGTAATCCGTCCGGTGGCCGAGTTCTACACCGCAGCGCTGCCGGATCCGGCGCGCACCGGGGTCTCGAATTTCTTCGGGAATCTTTACGATTACTGGAATGCAATCAACAACCTGCTCCAGGGCAAGGTGGGTGCGGCCATGTCCGATGTGGGCCGCATTGCGCTGAACACGACGGTCGGCCTGCTCGGCTTCGTCGACGTCGCCTCGCGCGTCGGGCTCGAGAAGAGCGACGAGGACCTCGGCCAGACGCTCGCCTGGTGGGGCATCGGCCACGGGCCCTACCTGGTGCTGCCCCTGCTCGGACCGAGCAGCCTGCGCGACGGCACAAGCGTCATCGCCCAGGTCGCGCTCGATCCGGTGACCCGCTGGGTCGACGATGAACCGATCACCTGGACCCTCTGGAGCATTCGCCTGATCAGCCTGCGGGCCAGCCTCCTCGGGGCCGGCCGGGTATTCGACCAGGCGGCCAGCGATCGCTACGCCTTCCTGCGCGACGCCTATTTCCAGCGCCGGCGCAGCCAGCTCTGGGACGGCAACCCGCCGCGGGAGAAGGAGTTTTCCGCCGTGCGTCCGAGCGTGGTCCAACTGGCGCCGGTGTGGCAGCGTCCCTCCTCGGCACTGGAGGACGGCGCGGCTGCGCACCCCGCCATGCCGGTGCCGGGCGTGGAAGCGGCAGCACCGGTCGAGGCCGAAGTGCCGTCGATCGGGCAGGTGTCGGCCACCGGTGGCGCACCGATGGCGGCCCTGCTGGTCGGCGGCAATCGGCTCGACTGATCGCTGACGACAGGTAACCCTGCGGCTCGCCCTACCCGGCGGCCACAAGACAGAAGGCCAGGCATTGCGCCTGGCATTCTGCATTCCGGCACTGCCTTCCGGTCAGAGACCGGCGCGCAGCACTTCGATCCGCTCCTCGAGCGGCGGATGGGTCATGAACAACCGCTTGAGACCATCGCCGATGCCGCCGTTGATGCCCATCGCTGCGACCTGGCTCGGCAGGTCGGATGGCTGGTGGGCACGCTGAAGTGCTTCTAGGGCCGCGATCATCTTGCCGCGCGAGGCCAGGCTGGCCGCACCGGCATCCGCGCGGAATTCGCGCTGCCGGCTGAACCACATCACGACGATGCTCGCCAGGACGCCGAGCACCATTTCGGCGACAAACACGGTCACGTAGTAGCCGACGCCCTGCCCCGATTCGCTCTTGAACACCACGCGGTCGATCAGCTGGCCGATCACCCGGGCCAGGAAGAACACGAAGGTGTTCACCACGCCCTGGATCAGGGTCAGGGTGACCATGTCGCCGTTTGCAATGTGGCTGACTTCATGCGCCAGCACGGCCTCGATCTCGTCGTCACGCATCCCGTTGAGCAGACCGGTGCTGACCGCTACCAGCGCACTGTTGCGGGTCATGCCGGTGGCGAACGCATTGACGTCGGGCGAATCGTAGATGGCGACTTCGGGCATGCCGATGCCGGCCTTCTCGGCCTGCTTGCGCACCGTCTCGACCAGCCAGAACTCGCGCGAGCTGCTCGGCGATTCGATCACCACTGCGCCGGTCATTCGCTTCGCGGACCACTTCGAGATCGCCAGCGAGATGAACGCGCCGCCGAAACCCATGAACGCACAGAACAGGAGCAGCCCACCCATGCCGCCGCCGAGCATCCGGTCAAGCCCGAGCAGCCGCGCGGTGATGCTCAGCACCAGCAGCACACCGATATTGGTGATCAGGAACAGCACGATCCGTTTCATCGATTCACTCCGTAGAAGTACGCCGGCGCAGGCGGGGGAAGATCCAGGGCGCCTCCCTTCGCACCGTTAGATGCGGATGGCCGCAGCAAGTTCAAGTCTGCGGGGCGGATTTCGCCATCTGGATACCCTTCACATTGTCCAGCACCGTCGTCGCCGAGCCAATCAGCGTGGCGATGTCGGCCAGGTTGGCCGGCACGATCAGGGTGTTGCCGGCCTTCGCAAGGTTGCCGAAGGCGCCAACGTAGAGCTCGGCGACCTTCAGGTTGGCTGCGTTCAGGCCGTTGGGCGTGCCGATCGCCTCGGCCACCGCCCGGGTCGCCTGCGCCGTGGCATCGGCCACCGCGATCAGCGCCTGCGCCTCGCCTTCGGCGTTGTTGATGGCCGCCGCCTTCTCCCCCTCGGAGCGCAGGATCGCCGCCTGCTTGGCTCCCTCGGCGAGATTGATCTCTTCCTGCTTCTGGCCTTCGGACTTGGCGATCAGCGCCCGCTTCTCTCGCTCGGCGGTGATCTGCGCCTGCATCGCGCGCAGGATGGTGTCCGGCGGCGTCAGGTTCTTGATCTCGTAGCGCAGCACCTTCACGCCCCAGGTGCGGCCAGCCTCGTCGAGCACGGCCACGATCTGCCGGTTGATCTCGTCTCGCGACTCGAAGGTACGGTCCAGCTCCATCTTGCCGATCTCGGAACGCAGCGTGGTCTGGGCCAGCTGGGTGATCGCGGTGATGTAGTCGGACGACCCGTAGGACGCCAGCCTCGGATCGGTGACCTGATAGTAGATGATGCCGTCCACGGACAGCTGGGTGTTGTCGCGCGTGATGCACGTCTGCTCCGGCACGTCGAGCGGCACCTCCTTCAGCGAGTGCTTGTACTGGATGCGGTCGACGAAGGGCACGATGATGCGCAGCCCGGGCTCGAGCACGTCGTGGAACTTGCCCAGGCGCTCGACCACCCAGGCCTGCTGCTGGGGGATCACGCGCACCGACTCGATCACCACGACGATCGCGAACGCGACGAAGAAGAACCAGGGCGCGAAGGCCTTCAGTTCCTGGATGGTCGACATCACCACCGAGACCACGGCTACGGCTATCAGCTTGGGCAACAAGGCAGGGCCTCCTCGGCTTGCGGACGGATTATGGATGGGGTCGACCGGCAGTCCCGGCCGGGGCAACCCGAACCGGGTGAGATCGATCTTCGACAGGTCGATCTTCGACAAGTTGAATTGCTTCGGGTCGAAGCGGCGCGGGTCGCGTCTCATCGTCCGGCGGCCACCTCGAGCACGTTGCCGTCGACGTTGCGGATGTACAGCGCCGTGCCAGGCTCAGGTGCCTGCTGCCCGGGCGCAAGCACCACCCTGGCCTCCCACAGAGCATCCCGGTAACGCACCCGGGCCACGCCGGCGGCCGGATCGATCCAGCTGTCGAGCGTCACCATCCCGCCGACATCGAGGACGTTGCCGGACACCTCGGGCTTGTCTCCAGCGCGCATCTTCCAGACCACGGCTACCCCCGCCAGCGCCACCACGCCGGCAATACCCGCCTGTGCGCCGAACGACACACCTGCCCAGGCGGCCAGCGCCGCGGCGAACGCCGCCAGCCCGAGCACCAGCAGGTAGAACGTCCCGCTCGTCATCTCGACGATCAGGAGCAGGAAACCGGCAAGGATCCAGTACAGATAGGCGCTCATCGGAAGACCGGCAGCAGGGTTGGACGGACCCGACGCAGCGGCGGGCAGCGACCGTGCGGGATGCGGGGTGCAGCGTGCGGAGCATCATACCCCGCGCCGCCTGCCTCAGTTCACGCGCGCGGCCAGCCGTTCCAGTTCGATCACGCATCCCCGGACTTCGTCGGCATCGGCGGCCAACGGTGCCAGTTCGAGGTAGCGGCGGTAGTCGGCCAGCGCCGCGCCGAAACAGTCGAGCCGGTGGTACAGCCAGCCGCGGTCGCGCAGTTCCACCGCCACGGTCGGGGTCAGCATCACGATGCGATCGGCGGCAACCAGCGCATCGCCATACTGCTCGGCACCCAGGTAGACGGCCTTCAGGTTGCGCAGCACCCGCGCCAGGATCTCGCGCCGGGACGCTGCAATGAGCAGCGCGGCGACCTCGGCACGGGACGGCCTGTGACCGAGACGCAATGCGCCCAGCCGGCGTTGCAGTTCGTCGATCGACAGCGAAGCGCCGGCCAGGAACGGATCGAGTACGGCCGATCCTTCCGGCAGCGCGCACTTCACGAGGAAGTGCTGCGGGAACGACAACCCGTCGAGCGCCAGTCCGATCCGGCGACCAACCTCGATGTAGACGATCGACAGCGTGATCGGGATGCCGGTTCGCCGTTCCAGCACCTCGTTGAGGAAGCTGTTGCGCGGGTCGGCGAAATCGTCCTGGTTCGGCCCGAAGCCCTGTTCATCGAACAGGAACCGGTTCAGGGCGAGGATGCGCTCCACCTCGCCTGCGTCCTCCGGGATCCGGGCGTTGAGCATCGCGCCCAGCGTATCCAGGCGGGCCAGGTAGTGGTCGATGTCCAGGTCGGGGAAGTGCTCCTGCGCGATCAGCAGCGCGCCCTCGGCGAGGCTGCCGGCGTCAGCGTTCAGTTCCACCAGCCGTCTCAGGCGCCGGGCAGCTTCCAGGTTGCGCACCGCCAGCGCCGGCACGGGCGCGGGCGGTATCAGGACAGGCCTCTTTTCATGCGGTGCACTCCCGGTAGTGGTCGAGCCGGCCATCGGCGTCGATCGCCTCCAGCCTCACCGTGAAGCCCCACAGCCGGGTGAGGTGCTTGAGCACCTCGGTCGCCTCGGTGGATACCAGCGGCCGGTTGCGGTGGATCAGGTGTCGCAGGACGAGCGAACGGTCGGTGTCGCGCTCGTAGCGCACCACCTGCACGTCCGGCATCGAAACGTCGCGATTGTAGTGCTGTGCGAGCAGCCGGCGCACCCGCCGGTAGCCTTCCTCGTTGTGGATGCTGTCGATCTCGAGGTAGGACTTCGACTCATGGTCGGCCACGGTGAACAGGCGGAAGTCGCGGATCAGCTTCGGCGACAGGTACTGCGCGATGAACGACTCGTCCTTGAAGTTGCGCATCGCGAAGTCGAGCACCTTCAGCCAGTCGCCCCCGGCGATGTCCGGGAACCATAGCCGGTCCTCGTCGGTCGGCGCCTCGCAGATGCGGCGGATGTCGCGCATCATCGCGAAGCCCAGCGCATAGGGGTTGATGCCGCCGTAGCCGCGCTCGTCGAAACCGCGCTGGGTCACCACGTTGGTGTGCACCTGCAGGAACTCGATCATGAAGCCGTCTTCGAGCTGCCCCTTGTCGTACATGCGATTGAGCAGCGTGTAGTGCCAGAACGTCGCCCAGCCCTCGTTCATGACCTTGGTCAGGCCCTGCGGATAGAAATACTGCGACACCTTGCGCACGATGCGCACGATCTCGCGCTGCCAGGGCGCAAGCCTGGGCGAATGCTTCTCGATGAAGTACAGGATGTTCTCTTCCGGCTCGGCGGGGAACACGCTGCGCTTGCCGTGCCCGACCTTGCTCGTACCGGCAGCAGGCACGGTGCGCCACAGGTCGTTGAACTGGCGCTGGATGTAGTCGTTGCGCTCGGACATGCGCGCCTCTTCCTCGCGCGCCGACAGGGGTTGCGGGCGACGGTAGCGGTCGACGCCGTAGTTCATCAGCGCATGACAGGAATCGAGGATCTCCTCGACGGCGCCGATGCCGTAGCGCTCCTCGCACTCCATCACGTAGCGCCGCGCGAACACCAGGTAGTCGAGGATTGCGTCGGCCGCGGTCCATTGCCGGAACAGGTAGTTGCCCTTGAAGAACGAGTTGTGCCCGTAGCTCGCATGCGCGACCACCAGCGCCTGCATCATCATGGAATTCTCTTCCATGAGGTAGGCGATGCACGGGTTGGAGTTGATCACGATCTCGTAGGCGAGCCCTTGTGCGCCCTTGCGGTAGGCCTGTTCGTTGCGGATGAACTCCTTGCCGAACGACCAGTGCGGGTAGCCGATCGGCAGCCCGACGCTCGCATAGGCATCGAGCATCTGCTCGGAGGTGATCACCTCGATCTGGTTCGGGTAGGTGTCCAGTCCGAACTCTGCCGCGGTCTTGCGGATCTCGAGCTCGTACTCGTCGATCAGCTCGAACGTCCAGTCGGGCCCCTGTGGCAGCCGCTTCTCGCGCACCGGTACCGTTCCAGCCATGTCAGGCCGTCTCTTTCTTGAACAGCTCGTGGAACACCGGATAGATCTCGTCTCGCTCGCACACCCGCCGCATCGCGAAGTTCGGCGCGGCTGCCGTCAGGGTGTCGTACTCGACCCACAGGCTGCTCTGGCGCGCATCCTGGCCGTCGGGCACCTCGACATAGGCGAAGTAGCGGCAGGCGGGGATGATCTTCTCCCCCAGGAATCGCGCGCTCTTGCCAGCATCGCTGCCGAACGCGTCGCCATCGGAGGCCTGCGCCGCATAGATGTTCCACTGTCCGACCGGGAAGCGCTCGGCCTGGATCTCGTGCATGAGTTCGAGCGCGGACAGCACCACGGTGCCACCGGACTTCGGATCGTGGAAGAACGTGTTCTCGTCGACTTCCTCGGCGTTGTCCGTGTGCCGGACGAACACGATCTCGACCTTCTCGTACTTGCGCGACAGGAACAGGTAGAGCAGCGTGAAGAAGCGCTTGGCCACGTCCTTCTTGCGCTCGTCCATCGATGCGGACACGTCCATCAGGCAGAACATCACGGCGCGCGCCACCGGCTGCGGCACGAACACCCGGTGCCGGTAGCGCAGGTCGAGGTCGTCGAGGAAGGGCACCCGCTTGAGCCGCGCCTCGATCTCCGCCACCTGCGCCTCGAGCCGTTCGATCTCTGCCGCCTCGGCCGGCTGCGCCCGCGCCTGCGCGAGCGCAGCGGTCGCGGCCTCGAGTTCGCGCCGGATCGGCGCCGACAGCGCTACGCGCCGCCCGAGCGAGCTCTTCATCGTGCGCGGCACCGACAGGTTCGTCGGCGAACCCTCGACCACGTAGCCCGCGCGCACCATCTTCTTCTGCTGCACCGCCCCGAGGTAGTTGCGCACCAGGTTCGGGAGTTCCAGGTCGTCGAAGAAGATGTCGAGGAATTCCTCGCGCGACAGGGTGAACACGAACGAGTCGGTACCCTCGCCTTCGCCGGCTTCGCTACCCCCGCCACCGCCCTCGCCGCCCCTCGGCCGCTGGATGGTGTCTCCGGGGGAGAACTCACGGTTGCCCGGGTGGACAGTCTCCCGGTTGCCGCCCGGGCCGTGCCGGAAGGTCGGCTCGGAGATGTCGCGCGACGGCAGGTTCACCTCGCCACCACTGTCGATGTCGGTGATCGAGCGCTTGTCGACCATGTCGCCCACGGCCCGCTTGAGCTGCTCCTTGTAGCGGCGGATGAACCGTTGGCGATTGGTCGCGCTCTTGTTGCCGCCATTGAGGCGGCGATCGATCAGGTGGACACTGCCAGCCATTGGACCCGCCTACTGTGACTTGCGAACCCGGAGGTACCACTCGCAGAGAAGGCGAACCTGCTTCTCGGTGTATCCCTTCGCCACCATGCGCTCGACGAAGCTCTGGTGCTTCTGCTTCTCGTCGGCGGATGCCTTGGCGTTGAACGAGATCACCGGCAGCAGGTCTTCGGTGTTCGAGAACATCTTCCTCTCGATCACCTCGCGCATCTTCTCGAAGCTGTTCCAGGCCGGATTGCGGCCGGCGTTGCCGGCGCGCGCACGCAGCACGAAGTTGACGATTTCGTTGCGGAAGTCCTTCGGGTTCGCGATGCCGGCCGGCTTCTCGATCTTCTCGAGTTCGGCGTTGAGCGCGCCCCGGTCGAAGATCTCCCCGGTCTCGGGATCGCGGAACTCCTCGTCCTGGATCCAGCAATCGGCGTAGGTGACGTAGCGGTCGAAGATGTTCTGGCCGTACTCGGAATACGACTCGAGATAGGCGGTCTGGATCTCCTTGCCGATGAACTCGGCATAGCGCGGCGACAGGTAGCCCTTGATGAAGTCGAGGTAGCGGCGCTTGGTGTCCTCGGGAAGGTCCTCGCGCGAAAGCTTCTGCTCGAGCACGTACATCAGGTGCACCGGGTTGGCGGCCACCTCGACCTGGTCGTAGTTGAACACCGCGGACAGGATCTTGTACGAGAAGCGCGTCGATACCCCGTTCATGCCCTCGTCCAGGCCGGCGTAGTCGCGGTACTCCTGGTAGGACTTGGCCTTCGGGTCGATGTCCTTCAGGCTCTCGCCGTCGTACACCCGCATCTTCGAGAACACGCTGGAGTTCTCCGGCTCCTTCAGGCGCGAGAGCACGGCGAACTGGGCCATCATGTCGAGCGTGCCCGGCGCGCACGGAGCGGCCGACAGCGAGCTGTGCGTGAGCAGCTTCTGGTAGATCTTCACTTCCTCGGACACGCGCAGGCAGTACGGTACCTTGACGATATACACCCGGTCGAGGAAGGCCTCGTTGTGCCTGTTGTTGCGGAAGGTCTGCCATTCCGCCTCGTTCGAGTGCGCGAGGATCACGCCGTTGAACGGGATCGCCGAGAACCCTTCGGTACCCTTGTAGTTGCCCTCCTGGGTGGCGGTGAGCAGCGGGTGCAGCATCTTGATCGGCGCCTTGAACATCTCGACGAACTCGAGCAGCCCCTGGTTGGCCAGGCACAGCCCGCCCGAGTAGCTGTAGGCGTCGGGATCGTTCTGCGAGTAGCGGTCGAGCATCCGGATATCGACCTTGCCCACCAGCGTCGAGATGTCCTGGTTGTTCTCGTCGCCCGGCTCGGTCTTGGAGATCGCGATCTGCCTGAGCACCGACGGCTGCAGGCGCACCACCCTGAAGCGCGTGATGTCGCCCTGGAACTCCTCCAGCCGCTTCACCGCCCACGGGCTCATGATGCCCGACAGGTAGCGCTTCGAGATGCCGTATTCCTTCTCGAGGATCGGGCCGTCACGGTCGATGTTGAACAGGCCCAGCGGCGATTCGTTCACCGGGGAGCCCTGCAGCGCGTAGATCGGTCGCGCCTCCATCAGCAGCTTCAGGCGCTCGGCGATCGACGACTTGCCGCCGCCGACCGGCCCGAGCAGGTAGAGCACCTGCTTGCGCTCTTCCAGCCCCTGTGCCGCATGCCGGAAGAAGGAGACGATCTGCTCGATCACCTCTTCCATGCCGTAGAACTCGTCGAACGCGGGATAGCGGCGGATCACGCGATTCGAGAACAGACGCGACAGCCGCAGGTCGTTGCGGGTGTCGACGGTTTCGGGCTCGCCGATCGCCGCAAGCATGCGCTCGGAGGGGCTGGCGTAGGTCAGCGGATCATTGCGGCACAGCTCGAGGTAATCGTGCAGGGACATCTCGTCCTCCTGCGCTGCCTCGTAACGCTCGCGATACTGGCTGAACAAGTCCGTCATGCGGCACCTCCGTCGAATCGGGTTTCACAAGAAACAGGCCTGCCGACTTCCTGCTCGAAACGATACGTTGCCGTCGGTCCATCGATCCGTCGATCGGCGTTGTCCACCGATCGCACCGCCACCACGCACTCCACACTCCATCAACGGCATGCGGGCAGCCGGGCTTGAGCCGCGCAGGCGCAGCCGTGGCGAGGACGAGGCCAGGCCAAGCCAGTGAGGCGTCGATGCTGGTGGGCGACGGCGTTGCCACACCCCCGGGACGCTGGCTCGCAGGGGTCTCGCGTGGGGTCGTGAAGCGTGCGGTCGTGAAGCGTTCACTGGTCGGGATGCCTCGGGTGCAGTCCTACCGTGGAAATCAGCATACACACGGGAACCGACGCCATCAATAGTGAGCTGGATGATTCCCCGCACAACATGTTGTGTCGCGCGACGGACGCCATGCGGATCGGGCGGCAGTGAGGAAATGGTCCGGCACGCGGCAGATCATTCGGTTATAGTTTTGGATGGAGCGACCTTGATCCGGCCGCCGACCGGGAAGCCAGCAGCTTGCCCGCTTATTGCTTCACCGAGGATCGACGACAACACACAACACAGGCGAGCCGGCAGTCGATGCACTCCAAGAACACGCAGCAACGGGCGCCTCGGCGCCAGGGACCCAGCCAGGGACCCACAGTGCACCCGGCATCCGGCCTCTCGATGCTGTTCACCCTCTGCCTCGGGTTGTCATCCGCGACAGGCATGTCTGGCAGCGCACTTGCCGCCGAGGGCTGGTGGCACGACCCGCGCAACCTCGAGAGCCTGATCACCCAGCATCCGAACACGCCTTGGATCGGCGACCGGCTGCCAGCCGGTGCGAAACCGGCGGTCGAGATCCCGAATGCGGAGCGTCCGCTCACGCTGGCCGAACTGACCGACCTGGCGCTGCGCAACAATCCCCAGACCCGTGCAGCCTGGGCAGCGGCGCGTGCAGCGGCCGCCCAGGTCGGCATTGAGCTCGCCGACTACTCCGTGCAGGCCTCCGGTGCGCTCAGCTACCTGCGCGCACGGCAGATCAGCCAGACCGGCGTGCGCCAGCCGATCATCGAGCGCTACACGCCGAGTGTGACGCTGTCGTATGCGCTGTTCGATTTCGGTGCCCGGGCGAACCAGGTCGAAGCGGCACGCTTCAACCTGCTCGCCGCCAACCTGTCCCAGAACAGGACGCTGCAGGCGGTGGCCTTCGCCGTCGAGCAGGCCTACTACGCCCTGCTCGGCTCCGAACAACTGGTGCGTTCAGGACAGATCTCGCTGCGCAACGCGCAGACCACGTTCGAGGCCACCGAGCGCCGCCGCCAGAGCGGCCTGGCGACCATCGGCGATGTGTTCCGCGCCGAGACCGCTGTCGCGCAGGCCCGCCTCGCGCTCCAGCAGTCCGAAGGCCTGGTCGCGCAGGCGCGCGGACGGCTCGCCTTCAACGCCGGGCTTCCGGTCACCACCCGCTACACGCTGGCGCCGGTGCCTGCAAGGCTCGAAGCCACGAAGCTCGCGGAATCGGTCACCGAACTCGTCGAGCGGGCGAAGACCGGGCGTCCCGACCTGGTCGCGGCCGAAGCCACGGCCCGGTCCCTGTCGGCCACGGCGCGCGCCGCCGCTGCCGCCGGGCTGCCGAGCATCAACACGACGGCCACCTTCGCCGAAAACTACTTCGTCAGCCGCCCCGACGGGCCGAACTGGTCGGTCGGCGTCGCGGTCAGCATCCCGCTGTTCACCGGCTACCGCGATACCTACACGCGCCGGCTGGCTGAAGCCAACACCGAACGCCAGGTCGCGGTTCGAGACCAGCTCGCCAACCAGGTCGAACTGGACGTGTGGCAGGGCTACTTCAATGTGCAGACCGCCAACACTGCACTGACCACCGCGCAGTCGCTGGTGCGCACGGCGGCGCAGTCGCTGGAGGTGGCCGAGGCCCGCTACAAGGGCGGCGTCGGCAGCCTGCTCGAAGTCATCACCGCGCAGGCCGACGACGTCAATGCCCGGGTGCAGCAGATCACCGCCCAGGTCAACTGGTACACCGCCTTCTCGCAGCTCAATTTCGCCCTCGGCTCACTGCCCCTCGTGCCCGGTGCCGCCACCGTGCCGCAGGGCAATGCGCCGGTCACTTCGGCACCGGGCGCTCCCTACTCCCCGTCACTTCCGGTGCAGAAATAGACATGAAGCGATTCGTCATCTTTCTCGTGGGCCTGCTGATCATCGGCGCGGCGCTCGGCCTTGGAGCCTGGCAGACCGGACGCTGGAACCCCTTCGGCGATACGGCTACCGCCGGCAAGGACGGCAAGAAGGTCGCGTCGAAGGACGGCAAGGACGGAAAGGCCGGCAAGGGCAGCCGCCCCGCCGCCGTGGTCCGCACCGCGCGGGTCGAGGTCACGCCGATGCCGGTGGTGCTCGACGTGGTGGGCACGATCGAATCCGAACACGTGGTCGCGGTGCGGCCGCAGGTGTCCGGGCTGCTCACCCAGGTGATGGTCAAGGAGGGCGACCGGGTGCGTGCCGGACAGGTGCTGTTCCGGATCGACTCCCGCTCGTTCGATGCCTCGGTCAACCAGGCCAAGGCAGCCGTCGCGCGCGACCAGGCGAATCTGGAGCTCGCCCGCGCCAACGAACGCCGGCTCAAGCCGCTGCTCGACCGCGACTTCATCACGCGTGCCGAGTACGAGACGGTGGTGGCCAACGTTGCTGCCCTCGAGGCGCAGGTCGCCGCGAACAAGGCGCAGCTCGAGCAGGTTCAGGTGCAGCTCGACTACACGTTCATCCGCGCCACCATCGACGGCCGCCTGGGTGCCCTGTCCGTCCGGGCCGGCAACCTGGTCTCGGCATCGACCGGGTCGACCAGCGTGCCGCTGGTGACCATCAACCGCACCAATCCCGTTCTGGTCAGCTTCAACGTTGCCCAGGAGTTCCTGCCCACGGTGCGCCGCTTCCAGTCCAGCGGCGAGCTGAACGTGCAGGTACTGCGCGAACAGGGCCAGGAAGTGCTCGCCGAGGGCAAGCTGGTGTTCGTCGACAACACGGTGAATGCCCAGACCGGCACCATCATCATGAAGGCCCGGCTCTCGAACGACAAGGAGACGCTCTGGCCCGGCCAGTTCGTCGCCGTGCGCATGGTGCTGACCACCGAGCCCGAAGCGGTGGTCGTGCCCGAGGCAGCCGTGCAGCCCGGCCAGCAGGGGCCGTTCGTGTACGTGTTCCAGCCGGGCGAGACCGAAGGGGCCGGGCGGGCGCGGGTACAGCCGGTCAAGATCGACCGCCAGCTCGGCGACCGTGTGGTGATCGCCTCCGGGCTCAAGGGCGGCGAACTGGTGATCACCGAGGTACCGCCCGGCCTGTCGCCAGGCGCGCCGGTGCGCCTGCCCACCAAGGGCGATGGCAAGGGCGCCAGCAAGAAGGGTGGCGAGGGTAAGGGTGGCGAAGGTAAAGGTGGCGAAGCCAGGGGTGAAGCGGCCAAGGGTGAAGCGACCAAAGGCGCTGCATCGGGCGACGCGCCGGCGCCGGCCGGCGGCTCTGGCAAGGCAGCGGACAGCGCCACCGCGCCCCGCAAGGGCGAGCCGCAGAAGTAGCATCCCGTCAGGGACGCTGCGGCGATCGTGCCGCGACGCATCCGGCACGGACGAACACACAGAGGTCGGCCATGAGCAACAGTTCCCTTTCCAGCCTGTTCATCCAGCGTCCGGTGGCGACCGCCACGCTGATGGTCGCGCTGGTGTTCTTCGGCTTCATCGGCTTCCAGAAGCTGCCGGTGAACGAACTCCCGAACGTCGACTTCCCGAACATCCTGGTGAGCGCCGACCTGCCCGGTGCCAACCCCGAGATCATGGCGACCACCGTGGCCACCGTGCTGGAGCGGCAGTTCAGCACCATCGCCGGCGTCGACTCGATGAACTCCGTGTCGCGCGACGGGAACACCCGGATCACCCTCCAGTTCAGCATCGACCGCGACATCGATGCCGCCGCCCAGGACGTGCAGTCGGCGATCGCGGTGGTGCAGCGGCGACTGCCCGATGGCATGGAACCGCCGGTGATGCGCAAGCTGAATCCGGCCGATTCGCCGATCCTGTTCCTCGGCTTCACCGGCGAGAACCTGACCCTGTCCAGGCTGAACGAATTCGCGGACACGCGCATCGCGCAGCGCCTGTCGATGATCCAGGGCGTCGCCCAGGTACAGATCTTCGGCGCGCAGAAGTACGCGCTGCGCCTGTACGTCGATCCGTCCAAGCTCGCCAAGCGCAACCTGGGCATGGAGCAGGTCATCTCGGCGGTGCAGCAGGGCAACAGCAACCTGCCCTCCGGCTCGATCGACGGCGGCGCGCGCAACTATTCGGTCAAGGTGGATGGCTCCATCGACACCGCACGCGAGTTCCGCAACGTGGTTGTCGCCTACCGCGACGGCGCGCCAGTGCGCTTCGGCGACATCGGCCGGGTGGTCGAGAGCGTGCAGAACGAGCGTTCATGGACCTGGTTCAACAAGGACCGTGCGATCGTACTGGCGATCCAGCGCCAGCCCGGGTCGAACACGGTCGAGGTGGTGCGCCGGATCAACAAGATCCTGCCCGAATTGACCACGGCCCTGCCTGCCGGCGCGAAGATGGACGTGATCTTCGACCGCTCGGTGTTCATCAAGGCGTCGATCAACGAGGTCTACAAGAAGCTGTTCATCGCCACCACCTTCGTGGTGCTGGTGATCCTGTTCTTCCTGCGCAACCTGCGCGCGACGGTGATCACCGCGGCAGTGCTGCCCACTGCGATGATGGGCACCTTCGGCATCATGTACCTGCTGGGGTACTCGATCAACAACCTGTCGCTGATCGCGATCATTCTGGCGGTCGGCTTCGTGGTCGACGACGCGATCGTGGTGCTGGAGAACATCGCCCGGCACATGGAGATGGGCAAGACACGGATGCAGGCCGCCTTCGACGGCGCCAAGGAGATCGGCTTCACCGTCCTGTCGATGACGGTGTCGCTGTGCGCGGTGTTCCTGCCGATCCTGTTCATGGGCGGCCTGCTCGGCCGGCTGTTCACCGAGTTCGCGGTGACCGTCGGCATCGCGGTCGCGCTGTCGGGCATCATTTCGCTGTCGCTGACGCCCATGCTGTGCAGCCGCTACCTGACCACCTCGCACAGCCACCTGTTCATCTTCGAATGGTTCGAAGCCGCCTTCGAGGTGAGCAAGCGCGGCTACGAGCGTTCGCTGCGCTGGTCGATGCGCCACCGCGGCCTGATGCTGCTGGTGTCCGCGCTGGTGATGTACGGCACGTACATGCTGCTGGTGGCCATCCCGAAGGGCTTCATCCCGCGCCAGGATACCGGCGTGATCAACGTCACCACGCGCGGCCCTGAAGGGCTGACCTTCGAGGAGATGGCGCGCCGGCAGGCCCTGGTCACCGAGACCGTGCTGAAGAACCCGAACGTGGCCGGCGTCCGCTCCAGCGCGGGACAGGGCTTCGGCGGCGTGCAGCAGCCGAACGTGGGTTCCATGACGGTGCGGCTGATCCCGATGAACGAGCGCGAACTGCGTGTCGACGGCGTGATCGAGCAACTGCGTGAATCGTTCCGCGGACCGGCGAGCCAGGGCCTGCGGCTCTTCTTCTCCAATCCGCCGGCGATCAACCTGGGCGGCGGGATTACCAATGCCGACTACCAGCTGGTGCTCGCCGGCTCCGACCTTCAGGCGTTGTACGGTCCGGCCGAGGCACTCGAGGGGAAACTGCGCGAACTGAGCACCCTGCGCGACGTGAACACCTCGATGGAACTGCGCAACCCGCAACTGCAGGTGCAGATCCAGCGTGACCGGGCGGCCGCCCTCGGCATCACCCCGCAGCAGATCGAGGCGGCGATGTACAACGCCTTCGGCGGACGCCAGATCACCACCCTTTATGGCGACACCGATCAGTACGACGTGATGCTGCAGGTAGACAAGGCGTTCCAGCAGAACATCAATGCGCTGTCGATGATCTACGTGCAGAGCCCGGGTGGCGTCACCGTGCCGCTGTCGAGCGTGGCGACGATCAAGCGCGGCGTCGGTCCGATGACGGTGCAGCATTTCGGCCAGCTCGCCTCGGTCACCCTGTCGTTCAACGCAAACGCCGGTGTGTCGGTGGGCCAGGCGGTGGACGATGCGCTGCGCGTGGCCTACGAGACGGTGCCAGCCGACGTCTCGGTGAACCTCGCCGGCAGCGCCAAGTTCTTCCAGGATTCGACCAAGGCCCTGCCGATCCTGCTGCTGATCACCATCCTGGTGATCTACGGCGTGCTGGCCATCCTCTACGAGCATTTCGGCCATCCGATCACCATCCTGACCGCCCTGCCGCTCGCGGGCTTCGGCGCGCTGCTCACGCTGATCCTGTTCGGCTACGAGCTCAACGTGTTCAGCTTCGTAGGCATCATCCTGCTGGTTGGCCTGGTCAAGAAGAACGGCATCATGATGGTCGACTTCGCGCTGCAGTTGCAGCGCGAGCGCGGCCTCACGCCGGTGGATGCGATCGTGGAGGCCTGCGTGGTGCGCTTCCGGCCGATCATGATGACCAGCTTCGCAGCAGTGTTCGCGACCCTGCCGATCGCGATGGCCAGCGGCGAAGGCGCCGAATCGCGGGCGCCGATCGGCCTGGCCGTGGTCGGCGGCCTGTTGTTCTCGCAACTGCTGACGCTGTACGTGACGCCGACCTTCTTCGTGAGCCTGGACCGCGCCACGCGGTTCCTGCGCGGCGACCGGCGCAAGCCGGAAGAGGCGTTCTACACCGAGCCAGAGTCGCGCAAGACGCCGCCGCCGTTGGCATCGGGGGGCGCTGCGGGCTGATCCCGCTCAGGCCGCCCCAGCGCCGGCCTGAGGCGGGCAGAAGGGCGAATCGGCGATCCAGGGCTCTGGCGTCGTCCGGGGGCGGGTAACCGGCTAAAGGTCGGGCGCCGGCAGCCGATAAACGTGGGTCACTTCCCGGTTCCTGGACGACTCCCCAATGGCCGAAGCCGTCAATACCGCCCCTTCCTCCCTGCCCGCCCCCTCGCCGGACAGCTCTGTCGATCTGGCGATCGAGCGCCAGCTGTTCGAGAACCTGCAGCATCGGGTCGAGGCCTTCGACCCGACGCGCCTGCCCCGCCTGTCCCCACTGGCGGCGCGTCTGTCGAGCATGAACGTGGGCGAGATCGACTCGCCGCGAGAGTTCTGCCGGCTGATCGAACACGAGCCGATGCTGGTCGCGCGCCTGATCGGGCTGGCCAACTCGGTCGCGTTCGGCGTGCCGGGCAAGCACTTCAACACGCTCGAACAGGCGCTGGTACGCATCGGCCTGCACCAGTCGGCGCAGATCTGCTTCGCACTGCTGTGCAGCCAGGCGATGGGCAGCACCATCACGCCGCGCTGGCGCAGCGCCTTGTGGGTGCACGCATTGTGCACGGCCGCATCGGCCAACAAGATCGCGCGCGAGCTGGAGACCTGCGATCCGAACGATGCCTACCTCGGCGGCCTGATCTACGACATCGGCCTGATGGCGCTCGAATGCGTCCAGCAGGGGACGCTGGATGCGATCGCGACGACCGCGCAGGGCAAAGGACGCCCGCTGCGCCAGGTGGAGGACGAGCGCGCCGGTGACGCGCGCGACCAGCTTGCCCGCACGCTGCTCGCGAGCTGGTCGATGCCCGCACCGATCATCGATGCGGTGACCCGCCGGTCGCTGTCGTCGATGGACCAGGACTCGATGCCGGCGGTACTCTGGTGCGCGGACCACATGGCACGCTCTCGCGACCTGGTCGAGGGCGTCTACCTCGACGAGGAACCGCCGCTGCCGCTGCAGATCTGCACGCAAGAGGGCCTGCCGGACGCATTCTTCTCCGCCTGTTCGCTGACCCCGGACGAGGCGGTACGGATCGAGGCGCGGGTGGCCAGCCAGGTGCAGGCCCTGCGCGCCATGGCATCCATGTTCGCCCAGATCCACTGACCCAACCGAAGGACTCCCTGCAGACCCATGGATGATTCACTGGATTTCACCACGCCCCCGCAAGCGGCGCCCCCGCCAGCTCCGCCCCCGCCTGCCGCCTCCAGCGGCGCAATGGGCAAGCTGTCGGAACGCCTCGATGCGCTCGACCTCAACGCCCTGCCCCGGATTTCCCCGGTGGCGAGCAAGCTCGCCGCACTCAACCCGTCGGAAATGGAATCGACCAGGGAGTTCTGCGCGATCATCGAACAGGAACCGATCTGCGTCGCCCGGCTGATCGGGCTGGCGAACTCGGTGGCGTTCGGCATCCCGGGCAAGAAGTTCAATGCGCTCGACCAGGCGGTCACCCGGATCGGACTCGAACGCGCCGCCCAGACAGCCTTCGGCATGCTGTGCGGACAGGCACTGAACAATGGGCTGTCGCCGCAGTGGCGGGAGTTCCTCTGGCTGCATGCCATGGCGGTGGCCCACGGTGCCAGCATGCTGGCGGTGAAGGCAGCCCCGGCCGAACGCGCCAATGCCTACCTCGCCGGCATGATCTACGACATCGGCACGCTGGTGATCGAGTGCCTTCAGGCAGGCACCCTCGACCTGCTGCTGGAGACGGCGATCATGCGCGGCATGAAGCTCGGCGAGGTCGAGCACGTGATGCTGGGCAAGGCGCGCCGCGCGGTGTCCACCGCACTGTTGCACAAGTGGAGCCTGCCGGAGGAGATCACCGCAGCGGTGGCGGAGCGGGACTTCGACTGCATCGAGCCCGACTCGCTGTCGGCCATCCTCGCGGTTGCCGACGAACTCGCACGATCCGAGGTGGTGATGGGTGCCGTGTACCGCGACGTGGACCCACCCTTCCTGCTCGATGCAGTCATGCTCGAGGGCGTCTCGGAGCGTACCGCTGCGCTGCTGTCGATCGATGCTGACGTGATCGAGTCGATCGGCGAGCGTCTGGCCGACCAGGTGGTCGCACTGCGCGCAACCGCGGAGGCGTTCTCGCGCGTGGGCTGAGCGCCGACGCGCTGTCCGGCTACCGCCGGCAGCCACCAGCACCGAGTGAACACCGCGCCGGCCAGAGCCTGGCACGGGCGCCTGCGCTAGGCTATGCCATGACTGCCCGACCCGCCCTGCTCGCACTGCTGCTGCCGTTGACGGCGGTGGTCGCGCTGGCCGTGCCGATCTCCACCCGCACCAGCGGCGCACAGCCGCTGCCACGTGTCGCGGCCGATGGCTGTGCCCGGCCGGGCGACTGGCTGTCGCCGGCGGCGACCACGTCCTCCGGCAGCCCCGTGCACGCGCTGCAGCCGCGTCCGGCGCTCGAGGTGATCGCGGAGGCAGCGCAGCGACGGGTCGTCCTGATCGGCGAGCACCACGACAGCGCCGACCATCATCGCTGGCAACTGCAGGTCCTCGCCGCTCTGCATGCGCGACGCCCCGACATGGCGATCGGCTTCGAGATGTTCCCGCGCCGGGTGCAGCCGGTGCTCGACCGCTGGGTGGCGGGCGAGCTGTCGGAGGCGGAGTTCCTGCGTGCGTCGGACTGGAATCGCGTCTGGGGTTTCGATCCACAGCTCTACCTGCCGCTGTTCCATTTCGCACGCCTGAACCGTATCCCGATGATCGCGCTGAACGTGGAACGCACGCTGGTGCGCCAGGTCGGTGCCGGCGGCTGGGACAGCGTGCCCGAGGCCCAGCGCGAGGGCGTGACGCGCGCAGCCCCGGCACCCGAGGCCTACGTCGCACAACTGCGCGAGACCTTCGAGATGCACCTGCCGCCGCGAGCACCCGGCGCGGCACGCCCGTCCGATGCGGACGCGCGCTTCATGCGCTTCCTCGAGGCGCAGCTCACCTGGGATCGTGCGATGGCCGAGTTGCTGGCCCAGCGCGCCCGTGCGTCCGCCGCCTCGCTGGTGGTCGGCGTGATGGGCAGCGGTCACCTGACGTTCGGGCATGGCGTACCGCACCAGCTGCGCGCGCTGGGTATTGCCGATCCATACACCATGCTGCCGTTCGACCTGTCGCCTGGCCAGGACTGCGCGAAGCCACCAACGGCGCTCGCGCAGGCCGTGTTCGTGCTGCCAGCCGCGGCACCCGTGGCCGCCGGCCCGCGCCTCGGCGTGGCGCTCGGCGGCGCAGACGGACCGCCGCGCATCGACAAGGTGGGCAGCGACAGCCTCGCCGAACGCAGTGGCCTGCGCGCCGGCGACCGCATCCAGCGCGTCGCGGGTGTGCCGGTGCGCGGCGCAGAGGACGTCACCGCCGCGATCCGCGAGCAGCCGCCGGGGACGATCCTGCCGATCGTCGTGCAGCGCGACGGCCGCGAGGTCGAGGTGATGGTGCGGTTCCCGCCGCGCACGCCATGAAGCGGGCGCGGCGCCGTGCCTTGCAGGTAGCGCTCGGCACAGCGATGGCAGGTCTGGTCCCGCGACACACGCCCCTCTTCGCCCTGCGCGAGGCAGAGGCTGCCAGGCCCGGGCGCAGCGCCGGCGGCACCACGCCAGACGCACGCAGCCCGTCGACAGCGGCCCTGCCGCAGGTCGTACTCGACGTTCAGTTCGACCCCGCAACCCGACTGCTGCGCGGCGAGGCCACCTGGACGATCCCGTCCGGTGTGGCCCTGGAACTGGCACTCGACCGCCGCTTCACCCTGGAGGCGCTGTCGGTCGACGGCCGCCCGCGCCCGCTGGCGGAGGGCGGCGCACCAGTCGGCACCACGCGCCGGGTGATCGCCATCGCCGCCGCCCCGGGCACGCGCACCTGGCTGCTGCGCTGGCGCGGCCCACTGGCCGATCTCGACCGATCGCTGGACCATCGCGGCGTGATAGGCGCCTTGCCACCGATGGCCTCGCCCCGAGGCAGCTACCTGCCGGCCGGCTCAGGCTGGTATCCAGAGACGACGCTGCCCGTGCACTACCGGGTGCGCGTCGAACTGCCCTCGGGCCAGCGTGCGGTCGTCCCGGGCCGGCTCGTGTCCGAATCGGCGGACGGCACCGGCTCGCACGCGGTGTACGAATCGATACTGCCGACCGAGGGCGTGACGCTGATGGCAGGGCCCTACCGGGTGGACGAACGGCCGTTACCGCTGCCGGGCGGGCGCAGCGTGCGGCTGCGCACGTACTTCGTCGAGGGTGTACATCCGCTCGCCCAGGATTACCTCGCCGCCGCGGCCGCGCCGATCGAGCGCTACGACCGAGAGATCGGCCCCTACCCGTTCGATGGCTTCAGCATCGTGTCCTCGCCACTGCCCACCGGCTTCGGCCTGCCTGGCGCAACCTACATCGGCGAGGCAGTGCTCGGCCTGCCGTTCATGCGCGGCCAGTCGCTCGCGCATGAAGTGCTGCACAACTGGTGGGGCAATGGCGTGCGCCCCGACTGGCGCAGCGGCAACTGGAGCGAAGGCCTCACCACGCTGATGGCCGACCACGCACTGCGCGCGGCGCAGTCTCCGGACGCCGCACGCCAGATGCGCTGGAGCTGGCTGCGCGATTTCGCAGCGATCGCACCCGGCAGCGATGCGCCGCTGCAGGCCTTCACCTCACGCACGCACGGTGCAGCCTCCGCGGTCGGCTACGGCAAGTCGGCAATGCTGTTCCACATGGTACGCGGCGAGATCGGCGATACCGCTTTCCACGAAGCACTGCGCGACCTGTGGCGCAGCCACGCCGGGCGCAGCGCGGCCTGGAAAGACCTGCAGGCGGCATTCGAGCGACGCGCTGGGCGGTCGCTGGCCGCGCTGTTCGAGCCGATGGTGTCGGGCACCGGCGCACCGTTGCTGCTGCCACAGTCGGTGCGCGCAGAGCCCGACGGCGCCACCGTGCGGTTGACCTTCGCCGAGCCCCTGCTCTATGCGTTCAGGCTGCCGGTCGTTGCGTGGACTGGCGATCGCGCCGAGCCGACCACGCTCGAGCTCAGGCGCGGCGAACGCAGCGTGACCTGGCGGCCACCCGGGGGCCGGATACCCGACGCCCTGCAGTTCGACCCCGGCTTCGCGGCCTGGCGCAGGCTCGCCCCGGGCGAGTCGCCCCCGCTGCTGCGCGATGCCATGCTGGCGCCGGACGCACGCCTGCTGGTCGCCAGCGACGGCGACGAAGGCTGGCGGTCGGCCGCCGCCGAGCTCGCCGCGCGCATGCTCGAGGCCGCGAAGCCCGCAACTGCCCGCCTCACCGAGCTCGATGCAGCGGTGCCGCTGCTGATCATCGGCCGCCACGAGGACATCGACCGCCTCGTCCGGCGCGACCCGCGACTCATCCGGCCGACGCCGCTGCCCCGCCAGGCCGACGCCGCGCTGTGGGCTGCACGGAGCAGCGCAGGCGCCCCGCGCATCGTCGCCTCGGTCGAGGACACCGTCGCGCTGATCGACCTGCACCGGCGCGCTCCGCACTACGGCGCGCAGGGCCATGTCGGCTTCCGCAGCGGCCGGGCGATCGTCTCGGGCGTGGGCAGCATCGAGAGCCCGCGAGTACCGGTCGCCCCCTGAGGCACCGCCCTGCGGCTGGCTCAGTCGTTTCGCGAATATCCATGCTACGAGAAAGACGTTCAGTCGGGCGCAGGGCCACGTTACCCTTCGTGCCCCCTCGGAACCTGAAGACCTCGATGCCTGCTGCACCTCTGCCGACGCGCCGCGCCGCCGCCCTCCTGTGCACCCTGGCCATCGGCCTGGCCTCGATGCTGGTGCCCATGGGCGCCGCAGCGAACGACATGCGCTTCCCGACCCGGCCGGTGCGCTTCATCGTCGGCAATACCGCCGGCAGCGGCGCAGACCTTGCCGCTCGCATCGTTGCGCGCGGCCTGACCGACGCCTGGAAGGAGTCGGTGATCGTCGACAACCGCGGCGGCGTCGGCGGGCTGCTCGCCGCCGAGATCGTCGCCAAGGCCGAACCCGACGGACACACCTTGATGCTCGCGCAGGAAGGCGCGATCGTCATCGCACCAGCGATCCAGCGCAACCTGAGCATCGACCCGCAGAAGGCGCTGGCACCGGTGGTCAACCTCGCCGACACCGACTACGTGCTGATCGCATCGGCGAAGTCGGGCATCCGGACCCTGGACGACCTGCGCGCACTGGCGCTGAAGCAGCCCGGGCAGCGCACCTTCGCCTCGGCCGGCATCGGCACCGTGCACCACCTCGGCTTCGAGCAGCTGAACCAGCTGCTGGGCGTGTCGATGGTGCATGTCCCGTTCAAGGGCGGCCCGCCCGGCGCCGCCGAGGTCGCGGCCGGCAACGTCGATGCGATGTTCGTCTCGCCCGCGGCTGCGATGGGCTTCGCCACCAGCGGCCGCGTGTTCCCGGTGGCCACCGGCGGCGTCAAGCGCAACCCGCAGTTCCCGGCGGCGCCCGCCGTTGGCGAAACCTACAAGGGCTTCCGCGTGGTGAGCTGGTTCGCGCTTTATGCACCAGCGAGCACGCCCCCGCGCCTGCTCGAGAAGATCGCACGCGATGCCACCGAGGTGGTGCGCTCGACCGACATCCGCGGGCAGCTGACCGCACAGGGCATCAACCCGGTGGGCGGCACGCCGAAGCAGATGGCCGACCTGGTGCGGTCAGACGCGCGCACGTACGGGGAGACGATCAAGCGGTTGAAGATCACGGCGGATTGACAAGGGCTGGCGCGTAGCTGATGCCTGCGACGCGACCGGGGTAGAATCCGGATCCCGGCTGGTCGCGCCGGGCCACGCCCCGGTAGCTCAGTGGATAGAGCAGCCCCCTCCTAAGGGGCAGGTCGGACGTTCGATTCGTCTTCGGGGCGCCAGCAGCATCCCCTCCCAAGTGCACGAACAACACATCAGAGTGCAGCAATCCTCTGATCTGTAAAGGGAAGTAGATTTCCCTGTTTGGCGTATGCCGATGTCGGGCTGATGCTCGGGAACGGGGTTAGGACAAACAGAAGAAGGTCGATGCGCTTAACTCCCGGAAGCGGCCAATAGCGTTTGGAATGAAGCTGGCGGGCCTTTGTCCGCCAGAGATCATTCACCCCTGCCACGCCGAAATCGCCTCGACGCAGCGGCGCTTCACCTCGGTCGCGATCAGATCAAAGTGTCGGTCTGGGCAAAAATTTGAACGGTCGAGATACAGATCCCGTTTCACCTCGACCATCACCGCGGCAACGCGAGGGTCTTTACGATACCGGCTTGCCGGTACCAGAGCGCCCGCAAAAGGTTCGTTCACCGTAACGCGCCAGCTGTCGCAACCGAACGCGGCGATGAAGGCCTGCCCCAGCGCGTCTGACGTGTGGAACGGATCGGTCCCTATGCAGATGTCCGGTCGGGCACCGAAAGGATCTGCGTCCTCGTAGGGCAGCGCCGTCCCGGGGAAGCTGTGGCAGTCGATCACAAGGCAACGCCCGTGCCGATCGACAGCACTGGCAACCGACCACTCGAGCCGCTCGTGGTGAGGCCGATACCACTCACGCATCAGCGCCTCACGCTCCTCTGGCTGCAGCAGACGTCTAAGCGGTGCGAGTTGCGACGTAACTTGGTAAACGGCCCCCATGCCCCGGGCGGCCATCGGCTCCATCGCGTCGTCGGCGAAACGCTCCACATCGACCACCAAGCGACTGACCGGTGCGCGAATGACCGTAGCCTCACCAGACGGCTCGGCAAACAGCGCGTGTGTGAAATGATCGGTCATGCGCTGAAGCTCGAGCGCGAGATCTTGCTCGGACAGCAGGAATTGCGGCCGCACTTGGTCGGGGATGAAGGTGGAGTCATGCGGAATGTGCAAGACCACCCAGGGGGGATAGCCCGAACGGCTCATGAACGGTTGCCGCAGTTGTCGATCGCCTTAGCGACTGTCGCCCGAAGGTCGGGATGAAGGTCATCCAGATAGCGAGGGTCCCTGTCGGCATCCCAGCAAATATCATCCAGCCATTCGCTGGTGATCAGGTCATAAAGCGCCTCGAAAGCGCACGCCGCTGGCTCGCCTGCCGGGGGAACGCCTTCTTCCCATTCCAGCCAGTTGTATTCGGGGCCCAATCCGTAGGTGAACACCTCCCGCGCTAAAAGGGTCGGGATGGCTACGAGGATGGAATCGGCGCGTGCAATCACGCCTCCCTTACAAGCGCTTACGTAGCCCTTGGGCACAGCCCAGGTTTGCCAGTCGACTCGAACGATTTCGTCAGGCGAAAACGAACACGGCGGCTCCAGCCATTCGGGATAGTGATCCTTGACCGACCGAGCGGAAACCCGTCGTATGCCGACGATTACGTAATCGAGCAACACCTCCTCGAACTGGTCGTAGCCACACTGCGCTGCCGCATCGCCCGCTGCGTCGCGGACGCTCTCGGAAATCCGGTCAGATGTATAAGTAAGTCGGTCCATGGTTCCCATCACACCTCCAGCAGGCCGATGATCGGGTCCGGCTCGGTAATCTCCTTGCCGCCCTCCTCGCAAACTGCCCTGTAAAGAACGGCCGCCATGTCCTTGGCGGTGCAGTCCGGGTCGACTTCGTCGCACCAGGCAACGACCTTGCGGTACTCGGCAGTCTGCGCATCCTCGAGCGTCTGGCCCGACATAGCCTGGATCTGGTCATCGTTCAGCCGGCACGCTTCGACATCCTCGTCCGTCACGTCGTCCAGAACTGCGTTTCGCACGCGGGCTTGCATCACCCAGCACCCCGGTGCCGGTTGGGCGATCTAGTAGGCAACATGTCCAGAGTGCCTTGACCTTCGCCAACAATAGCGCGACCAGGTTCGTCTTTTCATACTGTGCCATGACCACGCAAGGCCCGGGAAACTCATGTTCGCGCAGGCACGAAGGGCCTGCCTTCTGTCAGATCCATGATGCCCTCTATATCAGGCCGTATCACAGCGCGGGATCTTGGCTGAGAGCGGGCTCACCGGGTGAGCCTGCACATAACCGACGACGACGTCCGATAACCCTGCCCTTGCTGCGGACGGAACTACGCATAGCGGCAGCGACGCCCCCCAAGAATCAGTAGCATGAAGGTTCAGAGTCCGGCCCCGAAAAGGAGGTTGGACGTGAAGAAGCGGTTCTCGGAGGCGCAGCTCATCGGGTTCTTGAAAAGGGCCGATTCGGGCGTGTCGGTGAACCTGGTTTGCGCCCGGCTCTCGACGCACCGTATGATTCATTGCATCACTGATGTGGAGAATCATCGTGCGCACCACCATCGAACTGAGCGACGCATTGCATGAGCGGCTGCGGCGGCAGTCGCAGCGCGACGACATTCCGCTTGCCCGGCTGCCGGGCAGCGTGGTCGAGCGCGGCCTGCAGGCCGACATCATGCAGGCGTCCCCGAAGCGGCAGAGCGGTCGCTTCATGGTGCTGGCGCCAGCCGCAACGAGGGCCAGGGTGACCGCCAGCGCGGTGCAGAAGGCGATCGACGAAACCGACGTCCTCTGAAGTGGAGGTGACCGACAATGTTCATGCGCTCCGGGCTGCGTGCCCCGCTTGTTGCCGCAATCCTTGCCACCGCTTTCCACGCGATCACCACCGGTCCCGTGCAGGCACAGGCACAGGCACAGGCCCAGGCCTGGCCGGCCAAACCGATTCGCCTGGTCGTGCCCTTCCCGCCCGGGGCCAGCAACGATGTGCTGTCGCGGATCACGGCGCAGGCCATGAGCCCTGGACTCGGCCAGCAGATCGTCGTCGAGAACCGTCCGGGCAGCGGCGGCATCGTCGGTACCGAGATCGTCGCGAGGTCGCCCGGCGATGGCTACAGCATGCTCAATATCCAGGCCTCCTTCGTCGCCAATGCCGCGCTGCGGCCGAAGCTGCCCTACGAGCCGATCGCCGACTTCGCCTATGTCGGGATGATGGCGCGCGGTCCGCTGCTGATGGTGGTGCATCCGTCGCTGCCGGTGAGGAATGTGCGCGAGTTCCTCGCGCTGGCGAAATCCAAGCCCGGGCTTATCAACTACGGCTCCACCGGCACCGGCAGCCATAACCACATGGCCACGGAACTGTTCAAGCGCATGGCCGGCATCAACATCATCCACGTGCCGTACAAAGGGGCGGCACCAGCGCTGACCGACCTGATGGGCGGTCACATCCAGCTGGTGATGACCAGCCTGCCCTCGGCGATGACCCAGGTCCAGGCCGGCCGCATGAGAGCGCTGGGCGTGGCCAGCGAGAAGCGCAGCAGCTTCATGCCGCAGGTGCCGACCATCGCCGAGTCCGGCGTACCCGGCTACATGGCGGAGTTCTGGTGGGGCCTGGTGGTTCCGGTGAAGACGCCGGCCGAGATCACTGCCCGGCTGGGGAGCGAACTGGCCAGGGCGTTGCAGTCCACCGAGCTCAGGCAGAGCTTCGCCGGCGAGGGTGCGGAGCCGGAGGCCATGAGCGCCGAGGCGTTCCAGCGCTTCGTTTCCAACGAGATCAACCGCTGGCGCAAGGTTGCGCAGGAGACCGGGATCAAGCCTGAATGACCGCGTGACCTTCAGGAACCGGAGACAGGGACTTCGTACATGCAACTCGAACGCTCGACCCTGACTGCGATCAGGCTGCCCTACCCTCGCCCGATCCACTGGAAAGATACGGTGGAAGAAGGCTGCGAGTTGATGCTGCTGCGGCTGTTCACGGATGACGGCCTGGAAGGCGTCGCCGAGGGGGCGATCAAGCCGACCTGGACCGGTACGACACGCAGGGCGCTGGTCGCGGTGCTCGAGGACATGCTGCTGCCGGCGCTGAAGGGCGTGGACCTCTCGGATGTTCGAGCCGTGCGCCAGCGGCTTGCTCCTTTCCCGGAGAACCGACTGGCGAAGGGACTCATCGACAGCGCATGCTGGGACCTGCGCGCGCAGGCGCAACGCGTGCCGCTATGGCAGCTCTGGAAGGGCACGCCCGAAGTGCCCGTGTCGTGGACCGTGACTCGCGCCCTGCCCCTGGAGATGGCGCGGGAAGCGGCCAGCATGGTCGAGCGTCACGGCTTCAGGACCCTGAAGATCAAGGGCGGCCAGGGTTTCGACACCGATGCGAAGGCGCTGGACGAGATCCGTACAGCGGTAGGCGCCGAGGTGAGCTTCTATGTCGACGCCAATACCGCCTACACGCCTGAGCAGACTGCAGCCTATGTGGCGCTGCTTGCGGACAAGGGCGCCACGCATGCGGAAGATCCGTGCGACCTGCGCCCCAATCGCTGGTTCGAAGAGACCCAGCGCGCCCTGCCCATTCCGTTCGTGGTGGACGGGCGCTGTCTGTCGCTGGAAGACGCCGAACTGTTCCTGGAACGCGGCGCGCGCTTCATCGGCCTCAAGGCGGCCCGGGTTGGCGCAAGTATCGCCCTCGACATCGCGCACGCAGCAGATGCGGCCGGATGTGCGGTGAACGTGGGATTACATGCGGAAAGCGCACTGGGCGCGTTCGCGAGCCTCAACGTGGCAGCCGCATTTCCCCGACACGCAGGATCGCTGCCGGCCGAATCCACGTTCTTCCTGGCCTACGCCGATCAGATCACCACGCGATCGCCCGAGATCAGCCACGGTGTCGTAAGGCTGGACGACACCGTGGGCCTCTCGACCCTCGTCGACTGGCGTCGCGTCGAGCGCTACCGTATCTGATCGTTCGGGCGCTGCGCCAGGTAGTGCGCGATTGCGGCGATATCCGCGTCGACAGCCTTGTACATCACCGCATTCATGCTGGTATCCGTGCCGCTGCGCCGGTCGTCGCGGTAGGCGCGCAGCGCGGCCGCCAGGTAGTCCTCACGCTGGTTGACCAGCCGCGGCACCTGGCGCTGACCGCTGTAGTCGCCCATGTGGCAGCTGTTGCAACCCATCGCCCCGGACAGCGTTTCGCCACGGGCGTAGAGCGCCGGATCGCGCGCAGGCGGGCTGCGGAACGGCCGGGCCGCTCCGTAGTAGGTGGCGATATCCACCAGATCGCGATCGTTGAGTCCCTTCAGTGTCCCGGCCATCGCCGGCACATCGCGCAACCCTTCGCGCATCAGCACGAGTTGCAGCATGAGGAACTCCGGCTGCTGGCTGGCCAGCGCCGGCATGCCCGGAAGCGGTGCCGCACCGTGCTCGCCGTGGCAGCCTGCGCAGCCGGCGGCGAGTGACGCTCCCCTGGCAGGATCGCCTACGCGCCAGACCTGCTGGGCGGAGGCCACGCCGGCCGCGAGCGTCGCGCCCAGCGCAACCGACGCGAACACGCGCCGCAGCGACTGCGGCGCGCGATCGACACTGCCTGTCACCTCGAGTAGCTCACGCGGTAGATTGCGCCATTCTGCTCGTCGGCGACCAGCATCGATCCGTCGGGCAACTGCAGCACATCGACCGGCCGGCCGTAGTAGGCGTTCTTCGCGGTGTCCAGGAAGCCGGTCATGAACGGGGTCACCCGTGCATTGCGGCCATCCGGCGTCGCGGTCACACGCACCACGTCATAGCCTGCGCGTTCGGTGCGGTTCCACGAACCGCGACGCGCGATCATGATCGAGTTCTGGTAGTCGGCCGGGAACATCTTGCCGGTGTAGAAGCGCATGCCCAGTGCGGCCGTGTGCGCACCCAGCAACGTCACCGGAAGGATGGTGTTGGCACAGGGATTGGGCACGCGGACATCCGGGTCGGGCTGTCCGTTGGCATGGCAGTACGGGAAGCCGAAGTTCGCGCCGATCATGTTGGCGGGCAGCCGGTTGAGCTCGTCCTCGAAGCCGTTCTCGCCAGCCCAGTCACGTCCGTTGTCGGTGAACCAGAGCTCGCCGGTCTTCGGATGGAAGTCGAAGCCCACGGTGTTGCGTACACCGCGCGCGACGATCTCCATGCCCGAGCCGTCGAGGTTGTAGCGACGGATCTGGCCATGCACGCCGGGGTTGATCTCGCAGGCGTTGCAGGGCGCGCCGACCTGGAAGTAGATCTTCCCGTCGGGGCCGAAGGCGAGGAACTTCCAGTTGTGGTGCACCTCGGGCGGCAGCTTGAACGCCTCGGTCATGTCCACCGGCGTCGGGATGTTCTCGAGGTTGGCCTCGATGTTGTCGTAGCGGAACACGCGGTTGATCGCGGCGATGTACAGCGAGCCGTTCTGCACCAGCACGCCGTTGGGCTGCACGAGTTTCTCGGCAACCACCTTGTTGACGCGTTGGCCGTTCTGCTCGTAGACCGCGTAGACGCGGCCGATCGTGCGGGTACCGACGAAAATCGTACCACCCGGGGCGCGCGCCATCATGCGTCCGCCGGGAATGCCGTGCGCCCAGACTTCCACCTTGAAGCCCTCGGGTACACGGATCCGGTCGAGCGGGATCTGGTCGAGTGGTGTCGCGATGAGGTGGGGCGGATTGGCCGTGAGGTTCGGGTTCGTCATCCGCTCGGGGAAATACCCACCCATCGCGCGGCGCGCCTCGACCTCCTTGGCCGTTGGCGGTGTGGTCGGCGTCTGTGCCCCGGCCACTCCGGCGATCATCCCGAACGCGCCAGCCAGCGCGGCGGGCAGCATGCCGCGCGCGAGCGCAGCCATCCATTTTCTGCTCATCGATTCACTCCCCCTGGTCCGAGCGCGCGTGCAGCCGGGGAAGGCCCCCCGGCAATACCGCGCGTCCCAGCCACCTTGCGGTAGCCGGAAAAGCATACCGTAGATGACAGGTGCCTGTGAATCCGGCAGGTTCAACGACGGCGCAGTGCAGGCCCTGCGCTGTGGCTCGTGCCGCTAAGCGCGCTTGCGGCCAGCACCGCGCTTCGCGCCGCCCGCCCGCTTCGCCGGAGCCGCCTTCGGCGCACTACCCTCCGGACTGCGCACCAGCAGCACCGGGATCGGCGACAGGCGCACCACGCTCTCGGCGTCGCTGCCCATCAGCAGGTGACTGAAGCCGCGGCGGCCGTGGGTGCCGAGCACGATCACGTCGGCCTTCCACCGCCCTGCGTACTCGACGATCAGATCCGCGATCGGGAAGCCGCGATCCTCGACCAGTGCCATTCGCGCCACCACCCCGCGCCGCGCAGCCTTCGCGGAAGCCTTCTGCACCAGCGCCTTGCCCGACTCGCGCAGCATCCCGAACAGGTCGTCGGCATAGGCGGCCGCTTCCGGGTACATCGCGAGCGCCATGGGCTCGATCACGTGCATGATGCACAGCTGGGCAGCGTCGCCCCTGGCCAGCTTGATCGCCTCGTCCAGGCCGCGTGCGGAGGTCTCGCTGTCGTCGATGGCTACCAGAATCCTGCGGTACATGATGTGTAGTCTCCCGGGTTCGGCAGGCGAATGCCTGCGGTTCATAGTCTGGGCGCGTGGTCTGCGCCTGCCTTGACGATCGTCAATATCGGACGGCGAGCCCGCAGCATTCGTGCCCAGCCCCGGACGGCGCGCGCACGCCGGACTTGTTAGCATGTTGGTGCCCTACCCAAACCCGCCAGCAGGAGTCCGAGCATGATCCAGCCGCCCAACCGCACCCGTCGCGGCCTTGTCGCCAACCTCGCCCTGCTGGGCGCCTCGGGGGCGCTGGTCTCGACCCTGCCGGGATGCGCGCTCCTGCAGCCGCCGATGGACTACGCCCCGGTGCTGGCCAGCCCGCTACGGCCGGACGCAGACCGAAAGGCCGATGCGCGGCGCATGCCGGCCGACCTGCTGCAACTGGCAGGCGTGCGTCCGGGCATGACGGTGCTCGACATCTCCGCCGGCGGCGGCTACACCACGCAGGTGATGTCGGTGGCGGTCGGCGAGCGGGGCAAGGTCTGGGCGCAGGCGCCGAAGCCCGGTCCGGCACTGATCGAGCGGGCGAAGGCAGCGCCGTCGAACATCGAAGTGCTGATGCGCCCGTTCGACGATCCGTTCCCGGCCGAGGCGGCACGGGTCGACCTGGTCACGCTGGTCCTCTCCTACCACGACATCGTCAACACCCCCACCGACCGGATGAAGCTGAACCGGGCGATGTTCAACGCACTCAAGCCCGGTGGACGGCTGGTCGTCATGGACCATTCCGGACGGCCGGGCACCGGTCTCTCAGAGACGAGAACCTTCCATCGCATCGAAGAAACGGTGCTGCGGCGGGAGGTGGAGGCGGCAGGGTTCGTGTTCGAAGCCGACAGCGCCGCCTGGCGCAATCCGGCCGATACCCGTGCTACTCATTACAACGAGGCGAAACCCTCGAGCGACAAGTTCGCGCTGCGCTTCGTGCGGCCACGCTAGGGGCCGACCGCGCCCCCGGGAGCCAGGGCACGGGCAGCCCCGGCTCGCGCGCCGCCTCGTGCTCAGGCGACCAGCTGCTTCACCAGCGCATCGACTTCCTTCAGCGTCACTTCGCGCATTTCGTCTTCGGTCATGTTGCTGATCGGATGCGGCAGCTCGATGTACGGATGGCCGGCCATGCCCTTGGACCGGAACTGGAAGATGCAGGCATTGCGGAAGGCCTGCGTGATGATGACGGTCGCGGGGATGCCGCGTTTCTCGAATTCCACGGTGTCGTGCACACTGCACAACGTGCAGGACCCTCACCCACCCACGGCAGCGACGGCCAGGTGGGCCTCCTGCGCGAGTTCGTCGATCAGCTGGTCGGTGGCCGGTTTGGAGTAGTGCTCCTTGCGCCGGATGATCACCTTGGCGACGCCATGGCGTTCGCGCAGCACCTGGGCGACCGTCTCGAGGATCAGGCTGCCCTGCTCCTTGGTGTTGTCGATCATCGCCACGACCTTGCCGGCGAGATCCATCGGACGCGGTGCGAGGGCGACCGGCGGACGGTTGCCGCCCGCGGTCGGGTCGATGAAGGGCAGTTCGTTCATGGTTGCTTTCCTTCCAGGGGTGTTCGGTTCATCGGACGGCATAGGTGCCATGCACCGCACGGCTGCCGCCGCTCCAGCCATGGCAGATCGCGGTGCATGGACCCCAGCCACCGGCGACGATCAGTTGCAGGTCGACCGGATCCTTCAGCGTCGGGATGAAGCAGGTATCGTCGTCGGGGTCGACCTTGATCGGGAACTGCAGCGCACGCTCGCGCCGCCAGTTACCGCCACGCTTGAGGTCGCCGACCGTACGCCCGGCGTGTTCGACCAGCCAGCGGTGCACGTCTTCGCGACTCATGCCGGCCTGCGCGCAGATCGTCGCATGCTGCGGACCCATGGCGACCACCATGTCCGAGCGGGCATGCATGTTCCATGAACCGAGCGCAGTCATGCCGTCGGCGATGCCGGTCAGCAGGCGCTCGGGCTCCTGGCTCACGTCGTCGAAGTGCAGGCGCGGGCTCTCGACCATCGCGCAGGTGATCACGTCATCGCCAGCCGCGTAGCCTTTCGAGGCAGCGAGGCTATCCCACGGGCTGCGTGCGACGTTCTCGGTGAGGCACGCGGTGTAGCGCATCGGCGTCGCGAAGATGGTGGCCGAGGCGATGCCGGCCATGCCGCCGCCGAGGTTGAGCAGCATCAGCCGGATCGCACGGCCGATGGTCGCGTTGGCGCGAAAACCGGGGCCGAAGCAGCCGTTGCCGCCATTGAGCCCGATCTTCGCCGCATGCGGGCCGTTGACGATCATCAGGGGTGCCACGCCATGCATCGTGCCCTGCACGCCGTTCAGGTTGAACTCGTCGCGCAGGACCAGCGGCAGCGCGCCGAGCACGACCGGCAGGTACTCGGGACGGCAGCCGGCCATCAGCGCATGGATCGCAGCGATACGCACCGTGACCGGCTCCATCGCTGGCGGCACGCGGCCGATCGGCTCGTCCGGGTCGCGCCCGGCTGCCGCCAGGAAGGGGGCCAGCCGCGCCTCGGTCGGTGTCACCACCGGAAGCCCGTCCGACCACGGCTTCTCGAGGAAGAATTCGAACTCGTCGATCACTGCATCCCTTCCCTGCGGTCATCCCCGCCAATGGTGCTGCACGTCAATCCGTGCGGTAGGTGCCCTGCACCGCGCGGCTGCCGCCGCCCCAGCCATGCGCCACCGCGCTCACGGGACCCCACCCTCCCGCAACCATCAGGTGCAGGTCGCGCGCGTCCTTGATCACCGGCACGAACGCAGCGTCGTCCGACGGATCGACACCGATCTTCCGTGCCCGCTCGTCGCGCCAGTTGCCGCCGCGGCGCATGTCCACCACCTTCATGCCGGCGTTGGCGACCAGCCATTCATGCACCCGCGCTCGAGGCCAGCCGGCGCGATCGCAGACCGTTGCCTGCTCGGGCCCCATCACCACCACCATGTCGGAGCGGACGTGCATGTTCCAGCTGCTCATCGCAGCCATCGTGTCGGCGATGCCGGTGAGCAGGCGTACGGGCTCCTGACTCACGTCGTCGTAGCACAGGCGCGGGCTCTCGACCATGGCGCAGGTGATCACGTCTTCGTCCGCGCGGTAGCCGCGCGACACGGCAAGCGTCTCCCACGGGCTGCGCTCGGTGTTCTCGGTCCAGCAGGCGGTGTAGCGCTGCGGCGTCGACAGCACGGTGGCCGAAGCCAGGCCCGGGATGCCGCCGCCGAGGTTGAGCAGCAGCAGACGGATCGCGCGGCCGATGGTGGCGTTCGCGCGAAAGCCCGGCCCGAGGCAACCGTTGCCGCCGTGCAGCCCGATCTTCGCCGCGTACGGCCCGTTGACGATCATCAGCGGTGCGACGCCATGCATCGTGCCCTGCACGCCGTTCATGTTGAACGGCTCCTGCAGGATCAGCGCGAGGCCGCCGAGCACCACCGGCAGGTAGTCGGGGCGGCAGCCGGCCATCACCGCATGCAGTGCGACATCGCGCACGGTGGCGACGTTCATCGCCGGGGGCACCGGCCCGACCACCTCGGTCGGATCGCGCCGGGTGCCACCGAGCATCCAGTCGAGCCGCTCCTGCGTCGGTGTCACCACCGGCAGGCCGTCACTCCACGGCTTGTCGAAGAAGAACTCGAACGGGTCGAGGTCCTGCCCGCCACTCATTGCGCGGTCAGCTTGGCCGCCTTCACCACCTTGGTGTAACGCGCGATCTCGCCCTCGATGAAGCGCCGGAAGTCGGCGGGGCTGTTCGTCATGGGATCGGCGCCGAGCTTCACCAGCGCCGCCGCATTCTTCGGATCGGCCACGGCGCGCGCGGTCTCCTTCGCCAGGCGGTCGATGATCTCGCGCGGCGTACCCGCGGGCGCCAGCAGCCCGTACCACTGGGTGACCTGGAAGTCCTTGATCTGCTCGGCGATCGCCGGCACGTCCTTGATCGTGCGCGTGAGGCCGGTGGTGGCGATGATGCGCATCCTGCCCTGCTGCGCGAATGGAACCACGGCTGGCCCGGTGCCATAGAGCATCGTCGCCTCGCCAGACAGCACGGCGACCACCGCCGGGCCATTGCCCTTGTAGGGCACATGCAGCATGTTGACGCCACCGAGCAGGTTCAGCAGTTCGCCCGCCAGGTGCGGCCCGCCCAGCGCGCCGCTGGAGGCGAAGCTGAGTTCGCCCGGGCGCTTCTTCGCGAGCGCGAGCAGGTCACTCAGGTTCTTCACCGGCAGCGACGGGTGCACGGTGAGGATGTAATCGGAGGTGGCGATCAGGCTGATCGGAGCCAGGTCACGCAGCGGATCGTAGGGCAGCTTCGGGTTGGACGCCGGCAGGATCGCCAGCGGCGCGACGTTGCCCAGGACCAGCGTGTAGCCGTCGGCCGGCGACTTGCTGGCGACCTCGGTGCCGATCTGGCCGCTGGCACCAGGCCGGGTATCGACGATGAAGGTCTGCCCGAGCTGCTCGGTGAGCGCGTTGGTCGCGATGCGCCCGACCGCGTCGGTGCCGCCGCCAGGGGGATAGGGGAAGATCACCCGCACCGGCTTGACCGGCCAGGCCTGTGCCTGGGCAGCCGCGCCGACGGGGAGCATCGCCGCGGCAGACGCGGCCAGTGCCAGGGTCAGTGCCAGCGTCGATGTGGCAGGCGTGTGCGCGGCTGGGCGCGTGGGGGTATCGAATCGGTCCATCAAGTCCTCCGGGGCCATGGTGCGCCGGCTTCACGGGCCGGCTCAGGATGGCCGGAGTTTACCTATTGCAGGCACGGGCGTGCGTCCCCGACGTCCCCGGCGCAATCACCCCTCGACATGGTTGGCCGGGTCTGCGCTGAAGCGCTGGAAGGCAGGCCGCTCGATCAGCGAGGCATACCAGCGCTCGATGTTCGGAAACCGCGGACGCTCGGCCTCGAGCAGCACCCAGCGATGCACCCGGATGCCGATCGGGATGTCGCCGAACGTGAACCGGTCGCCGACCATGTAGCGGGTGCGCGCGAGCTGTGCCTCGATGATCTCCAGCCGCTTGTTGAACGCGGCACGGGCCTTGGCCAGGTTGTCGGCGCTGCGCTGCTCCGGCGGCAGGCGCACCAGCTCCATCACCAGTTCGTGCTGCGGCGGCAGCAGCTCGTTGTTCTCAAAATCCTGCCAGCGGGTCGCCGAGGCGAAGGTGCGCACGTCGTTGCCGTACATCGCCTCCGGTGCGTACTGCATCACCAGATAGCGGCAGATCGCGTTCGACTCCCAGAGCACGTAGCCGTCGTCGTCGATCGTCGGGATTCGCCCGTTCGGGTTGAGCGCGCGGTACTCCGGTGTGTCGACCAGGCCGAACGGCTTGTTGCCCTTCGCGACATGGCCGCCGGCACCCATCACGCCGCTGGCGAGGATCATCTCGAACTCGATGCCGACCTCGGCCAGCGTCCACAGCACCTTCTGCGTGCGGTTGGACGTGAGCCTTCCCCAGAGCTTCAGCATTGCAATGCCTCCTTCACGGACTTCGCGGCCAGTGCGCCATCGGCTACCGCGTCGATCAGCCGACCACCATGGCCAGCGCGCACCGCACCGACGGCGAACACTCCAGACAACGACGCCGCCAGCCTGTCATCGGTGACGATTGCACCCTGCGCATCGGTGGCCAGGCCGGTCCAGCCGCTGTTGGGCACCAGGCCGACGCAGGGATACACCGCGCGCACCGGCAGCCGCGACGCACCGGACGGCCCGTCGACGATGACCGCCTCGACGCCACCGGCACCTTCAATGGCCGACACCGTCGATTGCCAGTGTACCTGCAGTGCATCGGGCCGGCCCTCGAAGGCGCGCTCGAAGAGCGCGCGCACCGACGGCCGCGCGCGAAACGCGCTGCCCCGGTGCACGACATGTACCGTGCGCGCATAGTGCGCCAGCACCGCGGCCTCCTGCAGCGCACTGTCGCCACCGCCGACCACCACCACGTCGGCCCCCTTGACCAGCGGGCCATCGCAGTCGGCACAATGCGACAGGCCGCGCTCGGCGTAGTCTTCCTCCCCGGCGATGCCCAGCGGCCGGCGCGACGCGCCGGAGGCCACGACCACGCAGCGCGCCTCGTGGCTGCCGGCATCGGTGTGCAGCAGCAGGCCGCCCGGTGCGCTCGCCAGCCCGATCGCGCAGCCGCCCAGGCTCTCGACCCCGGCATCGGCCGCCTCGGTGATCCAGTTCGTCGCCACGTCGCTGCCGGAGCAGGGGTCGCCGCCCTCGGCAGGCCAGTCGACCAGCTCGTTGATCGAGGTCACCAGCCCACCGAACATCAACTGCTCGACAGTACCGGTGCGCAGGCCGGCCCGCGCACAGTCGCGCGCCGTGGCCAGGCCGGCAATGCCCTCGCCCACCACGATCACATCGAAACTCATGGGACCGCCGACGCGCGCGCGCCGGTCCATTCGCTGCACAGCGCCTGCATCCGCTCGATCCGACACCAAAGCGCGCCCGGATACATCGCCCGCACCTGGGGCGGGGTCAGCGGTGACTGGCCGACTGCGGCCGGTGCCTTCATGTCATTCAAGTTGGTCTCCGTGGGCTTTCGTCCGCCGCGCATGTGATGCCGGCAGCGTACCCGGCCAGCACGCGCGCCGCAGTCTGTAATCTCGCCTCCGGCGCGAGACTCACCGGACGAGCAGTTCGCCGAGGGTGGAGGCGTCGGCCAGCGTGTCGAGACCGAGGATCGCATCGCGCAGGGCCTCGACCTTGCGCGGCGGCAGCGCCTTGGACGCCAGCTTGCCGAACTTCTCGACCACGTCGGCATCCGAGGCGAAGCGGTACTCGCTGCCGCGCGCCGACTCGACCCGGCGTTCGAAGCGGGTGCCATCCTTCAGCCAGAGTTCGACCCTGACCTCGTGCCGGTACTTCGCGCCCTTGGCGGTGATCACGTCGTCATGCTGCACGGCGACCTTCTGCGCGATGCGCATGCGCTCCGGGTCGGCCACCTTGTCGTCAGTGAACTGGTCGACAAAGCAGTCGCCCTCGAGCAGCCAGGTCGCCACGCAGTACGGCAGGTTCAACTGGGCTGAGGTCAGCCCCTGCGGCACGTACTTCCAGCCGACATGGTCCATCGTCACCTGCGAGCCGTGCACCAGGATGCGGTCGACCTCCTCGGCACCGAACGCACGCTCGGCCTGCATGTCGCGGATCGCATCCAGCGTCGTGTGGTTGCTGCCGACGCAGGAATAGAACTTCAGCGCGACGCCCATGGTCTGCCACGTGGTTCCGAACCCGGCAGTGAGCTCCGACAGGTTGAAGCGGTCGGTCGAGCGCGAGAAGGTCGTGCAGTAGCCGCCGTACTCGCTCTCGAGCACGTTGACGATGCCGGTCAGGCCCTCGCGCGCGAACAGCGCACCGTAGAGGCCGCTCTGCGACGAACGGCCAGCATGCACCCGCTTGACCATCGCACCGTACTGCGCGGCCATCAGGCCGGCGGCCTGGGTGCCGGCGATGCCCAGGGCATGCACGGTCCGGTCGGCATCGAGGCCAAGGCCGCGCGCCGCGCCGGCGGCTGCCGAAAACACACCGAGGGTCGCACCCGAATGCCAGCCCTGGGCGATGTGCTCCGGGCCCATGCACAGCCCGACGCGCGGGCCGACCTCGTAGCCGGCCACCGCCGCGGCCAGGAACTCGCGACCGGTCATGCCGGGGCGCATCTGCGCCACGGCGATCAGCGCCGGCAGCACGACGGCGCCGACATGCAGCACGCCGGCGCGGTGAACGTCGTCGAGTTCGAAGCCCTGTACCTGCGTGCCATTGACCAGGGCCGCATGCGGGGCAGAAAGGCGCTGGTCGGTGCCCCAGACCGGGCAGGTACGCGTGGCATCGACCACCGACAGCATGCGCTGCAGGATGCGGCTCCACTCGAGGTCGGCGCCGTACAGTGCGCAGCCGAGCGAATCGAGCATCAGCAGCTTGATCCGCGCCAGCACCTCGGGCGGAACGTCCTCGTAACGCAACCCGGAGACGAACTCAGCGATGCCCCGGGTGTAGCGGTTGTCGCCGCCCGCTTCATGTGACATCGATCAGGCTCCGGCCTTGCCGGTGGCCGGCGGCAATGCCGGCCGCGACGCCGCGCCGCCGCTCATCTGGCGCAGCGTCTCGCGCGCGAGGTTGATGTGCTGGCGCAGCAGGTAGACCTGGTCGGTGAAGCCGAGCGGGATCGGCCGCGTGTAGGCGGCGACCTCGAGGGCATCGATCTTCTGTTCGTACTCGACGGCCCTGGATGCATCGAAGTTCGAGCGGATGTCGTACTCGAGCAGCCGCAGTTCGCCATAAAGCTTCAGGATGCGCCGGCGGATACGCCAGTTGTAGAGCGGCGGGATGATGCGCGACAGCGGGATCGCCACTGCCACCAGCGGCAGCACCATCACCCACAGCCGCTCGATCAGGATCGCCAGCCACAACGGAAAGATGCGCTGCAGGAACGGCAGCCCGCCACGATGGAAGCGCTCCGCTTCAGGGCTGAGCGGGAAATCCTGCTGCTGACCGGACGGAAACTCGCGCGCCGCCTGGAACAGGCCGGCGCCACCATGGACTTGCGCCGCAGCCTGAAGCAGCAGCGTCTGCAGCGTCGGATGCAGGTCCGCGCGCGCGACCAGTTGCGCGGTGGGCGCGACCAGAGCCACGTCCTGGCGCGGAAGGTCGCGCACCAGGTCGATCGAACCGCGCGGCAGCACGACCTTCGACAGGAACAGGAACTTCTTCGTGTAGGCGTCGGCCTGGACGAAGCTCATCAGGCGCACACCGGGATCGCGCAGCAACTCGGCGATGTAGCCGGCCTCGGGCGCCGCGATCATCATCAGCGCATCGACCTTCCCGCTGCGCAGGGCCTCGACCGCAGCCTTGCCGGTGAGCCCCGACAGACGCACCTGCCCGGGCCCCAGCCCGTTCGCGAGCAGCAGTTGCAGCGCCAGCGGCCGCGTGCCACTGCCTTCGGGGCCGATGGCGACGCGCTTGCCGTGCAGGTCGGACAGGCGCGAGATGTCCTCGGGCAATCTATGGAAGACCCACAGCGGCTCATGATAGAGGCTGCCGAGCGACACCAGCGACGGTGACTTCTCCGGGGCGCCCAGCCCGCCCTGCACGAATGCGACATCGATGGTTTCAGCACGGCCATCGAGCAGTTCGAGGTTCTCGGCCGAGCCGTCGGACGGACGCAGCCGAAGGTCGAACCCCTTGCGCGCAAGGATGTCCCGGTAGCGCTCTGCATAGTGGTGGTAGGCACCTTCGACGCTGCCAGTGGCCATCACGAGAGAGCCGGGCGGAGCTGGCTGGATGAAGCGCGACGCGAACCAGAACGCACCAGCCAGCAGAAGCAGCGCCGGCAGCCCGACCGCCAGCAGGTCGCGCGGCGACAGCGAACGGACGCGCAGCCGGTTCCAGTGCGCACGGAGGGCGGGTGCAGGGAGTGCCATGGGGCCTAGGGTACCAAAGTCGGCAGGGTCATCAAGGCGAACGGATGCCGAGGCGCTCGACGGTCGGCCGCATCGCGGCGCGCATCCGGGCGCGCCGCGAGAACAGCCAGACCGCGGCGACGGCGCACACTGCGCCGTTGAGCGCGAGCGCCAGCCTGGGGCCGATCGCCTCGGCGATGCTGCCCGCCAGCAGGTTCCCGATCGGACCGACGCCCATGAAGAGCATGGTCGACAGGCTCATCACCCGGCCGCGCTTGTCGTCGTCCACCAGTGTCTGCATGATCAGTTGCACCGGCAGCGTCGTGGCGAGCACTCCCAGCCCGACCAGCACCACCAGCGGCGCGGACAGCCACCAGCGGTCGCTCAGCGCGAAGGCCAGCAGGCCGAGCCCGGCGGTTGCCATCGCGGCGATCAGCACGTTCAGCAACCCGCCTGCGTTGGGCCGCGCCGCGAGGTACAGGCTGCCGGCCAGGGCGCCGCCGCCGGCCAGGGCGAGCAGCATCCCGAGCATCTTCGGGTCACCGGCATGGACCTGCGCGACGAAGGCCGGCATCAGGTTCTGGTAGGGCGTCACCAGCACGCTCACCAGCGCCAGCGCAACCAGCAGGTTGCGGATCGGGTACGAATTCCAGGCGTAGGCGAAGCCTTCGCGCAGGCCCTCGATGAACGACCCGCGCGTGGCCGATGGCGCCTGCGGCGGCGTGCGGATGGCCACGATGCTGCCCACGACCACCACGTAGCACAGCGCATTGGCGGCGAAGCACCAGGCGGGTCCGACCGCGACCAGCAGCGCACCCGCGATGGCCGGTCCCACCAGCCGGCCCGCCTGCCCCATCGTGGCGGTGAGCGAGATCGCACTCGGCAGGTCCTCTCGCACATCGATCAGGTCGAGCAGGAAGGTCTGGCGTACCGCGAGTTCCAGCGCCACCAGGGCACCCAGGATGGCGCCGAGCACCATGAGGTGCCAGGGCTGGATAAGCCCGCTCACCGTGAGCACCACCAGCACCAGCGCCTGCAAGCCCTGCAGCACCTGCGAAGCGAGCATCAGCCGGCGCCGGTCCGCGTGGTCCGACCACCACCCGGCCAGCGGCGAGAGCAGCAGCACGGGCAGGTTCGAGAAGAAAGCCAGCAGCCCGAGCGAGAAAGCCGACTGCGTCAGTTCGTACATCAGCCAGCCGGCTGCCACCTGCTGCACCCAGTAGCCGACCATGGACAGGCCCTGGCCGGCGAAGAACAGGGCGTAGTTGCGGTGGCGCAGTGCGCGGAACGCAACCGAGGCGAACCTCACCGGCAGGCCGCCTGGTGGCCTGCCGCACGCGCGGCAGGCAGAGGCGACGCCCCAGTCAATTGGTACGCACGTTCGCCGCCCTGGCCACCTTCGCCCAGCGCGCGATCTCTTCCTGGATGAACTGCCCGAAGGCCTCGGGCGAATTGCCGCCGGGATTGCCACCCTGCTGCGCGATCCGCTCCCGCCCTTCGGGAGACTGGATCCACTTGACCGCCTCGCCGCTCAGCCGTGCCAGGATGTCCTTCGGGAGGCCCGCCGGCGCCACCAGCCCCTGCCAGGAGCTGCCATCGAAGCCGGGCACGCCGCCCTCGGCCACCGTCGGCACGTTCGGCAGTGCGGCGTAGCGCTCGGCGGTAGACACCGCGATCGCGCGCAGCTTGCCGTTGCGCGCAGCCTCGAGGGAAGGCCCGATGCCGGTGGTGAAGCCCATCTCGACCATCCCGCCCAGCTGGTCGACCATCGCCGGACTCGCCCCCTTGTAGGCGATGTGCGTCGCCTTGGTGCCGGACATCAGCAGGAACATTTCCATCAGCATGTGCGGCGAGGTACCCGGACCGGTCGATGCATAGTTGAGCGCGCCCGGCCGCTTCTTCATCAGTGCCAGCAACTCCTTCACGTTGCGCACCGGCAGGGACGGATGCACGAGCAGGATGCTGGGCAGGCGCGCGATCAGCGTGATCGGGGTGAAATCCTTCGCCGGGTCGAAGTCGAGCTTCATCACGGAAGGGGCAATGCTCTGCGCGACCGTGAACATCGAGATCGTGTAGCCGTCGGCCGGCGCGCGGGCCGCGAGCGCGGCGCCGATGTTGCCGCCTGCACCGCCGCGATTGTCGACCACGACCTGCACGCCCAGTTGCCGGGTCAGTGCCTCGGCCATCAGCCGACCGAAGATGTCGGTCGAACCGCCCGGCGGGAACGGAACAATCATGCGCACCGCCTTCGACGGCCATGCCTGTGCATGCACGGGCGCCGCCGGCAGCGCTGCCACCAGCAGCGCTACGGCAACGCCCCGAAACGTCAATACATCGATTCTCGGCATCGGATACTCCTCCATTGGAACGCCCGTAGCGGCCAAGGCGGCCGGGGCGCGTCCGGCTCAGGGCCCGGGCGGGCCTGCCGGCATTATCGTCATGCACCGCCTGCCGCCTTGCCGGTGGCGGGGCTGCCGGCACCGATGCCGTGCTTGCCACGCCGCCGCAGGTCACGGCAGACTCGTCTCTATTGTCCGGGAGAATCCTGATGAAGTCATCGACGCCACCCGCCACGGAACCGTCGCCCGATGAGCCTGTCGGACCCGGCGCCGTCGGGCCCGACGGCGCCGCGCGCTCACGCGAGGTCCGGACATGGGACCCGGCGGTGCGCCTGTTCCACTGGCTGCTGGTCGCGCTGCTGGCCGTGTCCTGGTACACCGGCGAGACCGGCGGGCTGGACGAGATGACCTGGCACATGTGGTCGGGCAGCGCCGTGCTGGCACTGATCCTGTTCCGCATCGCCTGGGGCCTGGTCGGCTCGACCACCGCCCGCTTCGGCCATTTCCTGCATGGACCGGGCGAGACGATGCGATATGCCGCCGGGCTCGTACGGCGCAGTCCGCCGCACTACGCCGGCCATACACCGTTGGGCGGCTGGATGATCGCGCTGATGCTGCTGTGCCTTCTGGTTCAGGCGGGTACCGGCATGTTCGCCAACGACGATATCGTGACCGAAGGTCCGCTGGTGGGATGGGTCAGCAAGGAGACAAGCGACTGGCTGACCACCATCCACAAGTGGAACTTCGAGGTACTGCTGGTGCTCGCCGGCGTGCATGTGGCAGCCGTGCTGTACTACCTGCTGGTGTTGCGCCGGAATCTGCTGACGGCGATGTTCACCGGGCGCAAGCCGCTGGCCGACGGCGAAGCCCCCCCGGCGCTGCGCTTTGCCAGCCCGCTCCTGGCAGTGCTGCTCGCCGCCGGCACGGCCGGCGGCGTCTGGCTGCTGGTGCGCTAACCCGCAGGGTTACTCTGCCCCGGAGGGTTGCCCTGGCTCCGCAGGGCCGCTCTATTTGCTGCGGAAGCGCTCGTGGCAGCCTTCGCAGGCCTTGATCATCTCCACCACCTCGGCGCGCATCGCTTTCTCGTCGCCGCTGCGGGCCACGGCCACCGCCCGCTTCGCCTCGCCCTGGAAGCGCTCGACCGCGGCACGGAAGCTGGCCGGATCCTTGAACACCTCGGGCAGAGCCCGGGTTTCGCCGGTTTCGCTGCCGGGAATGTAACCGTCACCAATCGAACCGGAGAGCACCTCGATGGTCGTCATCGCGCGCAGGTAGACGGCCGCGTCGAACGGGCGCTGGCCCTTGATCATCGGGACCAGGACGCGCGCCAGGTGCCATTGCTGGACCTGCATCGAGCCCTTGCGGAATGCGATCGCCTGCTGCGGCGTCTGCGCCATCGCCACCCCGGCGCCGAGCGACAGCACGAGTCCTGCGGCGGCGACGAAACCTGCCAGCGCGCGGCTTGAAGTCTTCGAGAGCTGCAGCATTTTTCTTCCTCGGACGATTGCGGCGGGTCGCATCGTAGCAAGCAGGCGGCGGGAAGTCACTGCACCGGCCGCCTGCCTCCCCGAGCGCCGGCGGCGCAAAGGCGTCAGGTTCAGGCAGCGTCGCGGGAACCAACCGCCACGTCGGATGTCATAATCGTGTGGCGGGCTCTCACAAGATGCAATTCTAGATGACTGTCAAGAATGCCTTCCAATACAAGGCCCGCATTCATTCCGGCGGGCTCCCTGAAGTCCCATATCCTCACAGAATGGCCAGAACCATGACCGACACCCTGGACGACCGCTCAGGCAGCGACGAGCGCGCCACCCACGACAGCCTCGAAGTGGCGCAGCATGCGCCGGCAGCCTTCCTCGACCTGCTGTCGGCCGAGGACCGCACGGCGATGATCGAGCGATGCTCGCGCCGCGCGCTCGGCCGTCGCCAGCTGCTGTTCAGCCGCGGCGAACCACGCTCGACGGTGTTCATCCTGCGCAGCGGCCTGGTGAAACTGCAGCGCCAGACCGCGAACGGCAACGAAGTGATCATCACGCTCTGCGGTCCCGGGGAACTGGTCGGCTTCAGCGGCCTCTCGAAATCGACGACGCGGGTGGCATCGGCCCAGGTGGTCGAAGCCGGCGAGGCGTTGGCAATCGACGAGGCCGACTTCCGCGCGCTGATCGCCGCACGCCCGGCGATGGCCTTGGCGGTGATCGAATCGCTGCGCTGGCGGATGGAATCGGTCGCCGATTCGCTGACCGATGTCGTGTCGCAGGACGTACCCAACCGCATCGTCCGCCTGCTGCAGCGGCTGGCCGCCGGCAAGGGGGAACGGCGCGACGGCGAGTGGGCACTGGACCTGCGCCTGACACATCAGGAACTCGCGAACATGATCGGCGCCCGCCGCCAGACCGTGACCACTGCCCTGAACGAACTGCACCGGGACGGCGTGCTGCGGCGCGACCAGCACAAGGTGGTGATTCCGGCCAGTACCAGCAAGGGACAGCGCTCCACCGCGCGCAGCCTGTTCTGGGCATCGGCGGCGGCTGGCGTTTCCATGCTCGCTGCGGAGCTGTCGCTGATCGCCTGATCCAGCGTTCAGTCCGGCCGCGGATCCGCCACTGTTCCGGCGAGGTCTGTCGGCTGGTCGACATCTTGTAGTACACCGGCATCGGAGACTGACAGCAGAGTCAGTCGGTCCCGATGTCGGGTCAGCACCGTCCGGGCGCCCTCGTCCCCGGCCAGTGCGGCGAGTTCCGGTCCAAGCGCTGCTCCGAACCCGACCGGATGCCCGCGCTCGCCTTCGAACGAGGGCGCGACGATCAACTGGCCTGCAGCCACGGATTCGGCGACCGCGCGCAAAGTCGCCGGCGACAGGAAAGGCATGTCGCCGAGGGCGATCACCCAGCCGGCCGCGCCGGCGGTAGCCCGTACCGCGGCGGCGAGGCTGTAGCCCATGCCGCCGACTGCATCCGGGCACTCGATGAGCGGAACACCGGACTCGCGCGCGATCCGGGCCATGCCGGTATCGGGACGCGCCACGCAGACCACGTCCGGCCAGGCGGCACGGGCCAGGGCCAGGCTCGCCGCCCCGACCGCGCGCCCGTCGGGCAGGACGGCCGACAGCTTGTCCCCGCCGAACCGGCGGCCGAAGCCGGCGCCGAGCACCACCACGACCACACCTCGCGCCGCGGGAGCCGTGATGTCCGGCGAGGCAGAACCTGCCCTCGCGTCGACGCGAGGGCTAAAGTGCGCGCCCGGCATGCCGTTAACGGCTCGACCATCTGAATGCACGCCAGCGCACGACGCCATCCACCGGAGTTGCAAGCATGTTGAATAGCCTGACTGTCGCACAGCGCCTCTGGGCCATGGCCCTCCTACCCTTGCTCGTGATCGTGATGCTGTCCGTGGTCGCCTTCCAGAGCTTGAGCGGGGCGAAGGAGACCTTGCGGGTTGTGTACGAAGACCGGATGGTCGCACAACTGCACATCGCCGCCGTCGTGGAGCGCCTGACCCGGGCCCGCGCCGACGCTGCGTTCGCTGTCGTGGAAAACACCAGGGAGGCCGCCGCCGCGCGTGCCGCGCGTATCGAGGCCCGGGTCGCCGAGGCGGAGAAGGCACTCGCCGACTACCTCGCCACGGGCAGCACGCGGGAAGAGGCGGAACTGCAGAAGAGCACCCTGCCCCGGCTCAAGCGATTCATCGACGATGGCCTGAAGCCGGCGGCCGCCGAACTCAAGGCGGGCAACATGCCGGCCGCACGCACGATCATCACCGGCGAAGTCGAAGCACCCTGGAACGGGCTGAGCGAGGCGCTGACCGCGCTGACTGCGCTGCAGGTCGAGGAAGTCCGCAAGGAATACGAGGCGGCAACCGCCCGCCAACAGACGACCCGCTGGGTTACCGTCGGCATCAGCCTCGCGGGCGCGCTCGTGCTGCTGGGCTTCGGCCTGCTGGTCAGCCGTTCGATCCTGAACCCTCTCAACGGCTTGCGCGATGCGCTGAAGGCCGCCCAGCGCGACAATGATCTCACGGTGCGCGCGCGAGGTGCCGGCCACGACGAACTCGGCCAGGCGATGGACGCCTTCAATGGCCTGATGGTGCAATTGCAGCAGACCGTGGGCAGGTTGAAGCAGGACGCAGGACGCCTGTCCGGCGCATCGACCAGCGTCGCCGGGGCCACGCGCGACATCGCGGGGCAAGCGCAGGCGCAGAGCGAAGCGGCCTCGTCGACTGCAGCGGCGGTCGAGCAGGTGTCGGTCAGCATCAGCCATGTGGCCGAGCATGCCGAGCAGACCCGGGGCATCGCCCAGGAGGCAAGCACCCTGTCCGAGACCGGCCGCGAGACCATGCGCAAGGCGGCAGAGGCCATGACGCGGCTCGCCGGGTCGGTGCAGGACTCGTCGCGACTGATCGAAGCGCTGTCGAGACGCTCGGCCGAGATCTCGACCATCGTCGACGTGATCCGCGACATCTCCGAACAGACCAACCTCCTGGCGCTGAACGCGGCGATCGAGGCGGCCCGGGCCGGCGAGCAGGGCCGAGGCTTCGCGGTCGTCGCTGACGAGGTACGCAAGCTGGCCGAGCGCACTGGTGCGTCTACCACCGAGATCTCCGCACTGACCAGCACCATCCAGACGGAAGTCGCCAGCGCGGTAGCCCAGCTCCAGCGCAGCACCACCCAGGTCGACGAAGGCGTCGGCCTGTCGAACGAGGTCGAGCGGGCACTCGCACAGATTCAGGAAGGCGCAGGTTCCACCAGCAACTACGTCGGCGACATCGCGTCGGCGGCGTCCGAACAGCGTAACGCCAGCCAGGAGATCGCACGCCATGTGGAGCGCATCGCCCGCATGGCCGAGGACTCGAGCCGTGCCATCGTCGTCGCGACCGATGCGGCACGCGACCTCGAAGGACTCGCCGAAGCCGTGAACCAGCAGGTCAGCCAGTTCCGCGCCTGACCCCCCGCACGGATCCACACGGGAATCCCAATGTCCGACCTCCTACAGAGCATTGACGCACGCACCCGGCTCGCCGGTACCAACAAGCTCGAGATCCTGATGTTCTCCCTGGGCCTCGACTCCAGGACCGGACGCACCGAGACCTTCGGCATCAATGTGTTCAAGGTGCGCGAGGTGATGCGCACGCCCCCGATCACCAGCGCCCCGGAAATGCCCAGCTCGGTAATGGGCATGGTGAGCCTGCGCGGCGTGCTGGTGCCGGTCATCGATCTGGTGCGCTACACCGGCATTCCCAGCGACACCACGCCGGAGGTGATGATCGTCACCGAATACAACGGGCGGACCCAGGGCCTACTGGTGGCCGCGGTCGACACCATCCTGCGCCTGGACTGGGCGAAGATGAAGGTGCCGCCGGCCATGCTCGCGCAGAACATGAGCGGCCTGATCACCGCGGTGACGGAACTCGCCGACGGCCGGCTGGTGATGATGATGGACGTCGAGAAGATTCTCTCCGACACCACCGGCACCGAAGACGAGGATGTCTACCGCCACGTGGTCCCGCTCGGCAAGGAAGGCCGCACCGTGTTCTTCGCCGATGACTCCAGCACCGCGCGCAAGCAGATCTCGCGCACCCTGGATGCGCTCGGCGTGCACCACATCCAGGCGGTCAACGGCCGCCAGGCCTGGGAGACGCTGCTGCGGCTGGCCGACCAGTCGACTTCGCGCGGCGAGCCCCTTGTACAGAGCGTGCAGATCGTCCTCACCGACGTCGAGATGCCGGAGATGGACGGCTACATGCTGACCCGCCGCATCAAGTCGGATACGCGCTTCAAGGGCATCAAGGTACTGATGCACTCCTCCCTGTCAGGCGATTCCAACCAGAAGCTCGGCAAGTCGGTCGGGGTCGACGAATACGTGTCGAAGTTCGAGCCGCAGCGGCTCGCCGCCACGCTGGCGCGCCTGCTCGTCTGAACGAAGGCGACCGTATCAGGCAAGCACGCCGACTTTCCCTCTTCCTCCGGGCTTCCCGATCCCCGACTCCCGCACCGGACAGACGACACCAGGACACTCCCCGATGGACATGCCAGAAAACAGCACGATGCTCGACAGCGTGGATGCACGCACCCGCCTCGCCGGCTCGAACAAGATGGAGATCCTGCTGTTCTCCCTCGGCACCCGCGAGACCTTCGGCATCAACGTGTTCAAGGTGCGCGAGGTCACGAAGACCCCGAAGGTCACCCGTACGCCGAACATGCCCAGCGGCGTGGAGGGCGTGATCAGCCTTCGCGGCAACATCATCCCGGTGATCAACCTCGCGCGCTTCGCCGGCCTGTCCGATCCATCGCTGTCTTCCTGCGAAACGATGATGATCACCGAGTACAGCCGGCATACGCAGGCATTCCTGGTGCACGACGTCGAACACATCATCCGCGTCGACTGGGACCAGGTGAAGCCGCCGGAGAGTCGCCTCACCTCCTCGGAGAACCCGATCACCGCCATCACGCGCCTCGAGCAGGACCGGCTGGTGTCGATCCTGGACGTCGAGCACGTGCTGGCGCAGGTCTACGGCGACACGCTGGTGCCGGAGATCGCACCCGCGCACAACGCGTCCGATGCGACCGTCTTCTACGTGGACGACTCGCTGGTCGCCCGGCGCGAGATCAGCCTCGTGCTGGACCGGCTCGGCGTGCGCTCGCTGCAGGCCACCAACGGCCGCGAAGCCTGGGACAGTCTGCAGACCATGGCAGCGCGTGCCGATGCCGAAGGCACACCGCTGTCCGCGCACCTCGGGGTGATCCTGGCCGATGCCGAGATGCCCGAGATGGATGGCTACGTGCTCACCCGACTGGTGAAGGCGGACAAGCGCTTCAACGGCATCCCGGTGGTGATGCACTCCTCGCTGTCCTCCAGCGCCAGCCGGGCCATGGGCCAGGCCGTGGGCGTCGATGCCTACGTGGCGAAGTTCGATGCCTCCATGCTCGCAGAGACGCTGCGTCCCCTGCTCGCCCGCGCCGCCTGACGGGTACCCATCGAACGTCCATGCAACGCGACCCGAATCCCGAACCGTCCTACATCAGCCGCTCCGGAGCATCTGAATGAGCAAGGAAAACATGAAGTTCCTCGTCGTCGACGACTTCTCCACGATGCGCAGGATCGTGCGCAACCTGCTGAAGGAACTCGGCTTCACCAACATCGAAGAGGCCGAAGACGGCGCGGTGGCCCTGGCCAAGCTCAAGAGTGGCAGCTTCGACTTCGTCATCTCGGACTGGAACATGCCGAACATGACCGGCATCGAACTGCTGCGCGCGATCCGCGGCGATGCGGCGCTGTCCAGCCTGCCGGTGCTGATGATCACGGCCGAGGCGAAGAAGGAGAACATCATCGAGGCGGCGCAGGCCAAGGCCAGCGGCTACATCGTCAAGCCATTCACGGCGGCGGTGCTCGACGAGAAGCTCAGCAAGATCCTGAAGACCATGGAAAAGGTGGGGTGAGGCGATGAACGACAGCACGGTTCTGGATCAGGACTCCCCCGACCTCGAGGCGCTTTTCGACAGCATCGTGGCCGCCGGTGGCGAGCCGGTGGCTGGCGGCGACGCAGTACATGGTGCGGCCGACACTCAGTCGGGCGAAGTGGTGGTCAAGCTCGGAAAGCTCACCCGCGCACTGCACGACAGCCTGCGCCAGCTCGGCCTGGACAAGTCGCTGCAGCAGGCCGCCTCCGCCATCCCCGACACCCGCGACCGCCTCAATTACGTGGCCACGCTCACCGAGAAGGCAGCCGAACGCGCCCTCAACGCAACCGAGATCGCGCGCCCGTTGCAGGACGAGCTCGAGACGGGTGCCAAGGCGCTTTCGACCAAGTGGGAACACCTGTTCGACAATCAGCTGTCGGTCGAAGAATTCAAGGTGCTGGTCGCAGAGACCAGGCACTACCTCGGCGACGTGCCCACACGCACCGAGGCCACGCGCCAGCAGCTGACCGAGATCATGATGGCGCAGGACTTCCAGGACCTGACCGGGCAGGTGATCAAGAAGATCACCGCCGCGGCCCACGACATCGAACACAAGCTGCTGCAGCTGCTGGTCGAGCAGATGCCTGCGGAGAAGCGATCCGGGGCCGAGAGCCTGCTTAACGGCCCGGTGATCAAGCACGACGGCAGCAAGGACGTGGTCTCAAACCAGGACCAGGTCGACGAACTGCTGGAGTCGCTCGGCTTCTGACCGGACAGGCGACATCCCGACACTGCCGGGCACCCCGTGCTGCCCATACCAAAGTACACCCTGCTGAAGCGAGACCGGCCATGAGCGATTTTTCCGGCGACCAAGAACTGCTTAAGGAATTCCTGACCGAGGCTGGCGAACTGCTGGCCGACGTCGACAACAAGCTGGTCGAACTGGAGCGGCGGCAGGACGATCCGGCACTGCTCAACCACATCTTCCGTGGCTTCCACACCATCAAGGGGGGCGCGGGCTTCCTCTGCGTGCAGCCACTGGTCGACCTGTGCCACTTGACCGAAAACCTGTTCGATCTGCTGCGCAACGGCTCGCTGAAGCTGGACCCGGCGCTGATGGACGTGATCATGTCGGCGACGGGCTCGGTTCGGGACATGTTCGATGGGCTGGCCGCGTCCGGCCACTCGGGCCCGGCAGATCCGGCACTGCTGGCCGATCTCGAGCGCGCGATCTCCGGCGAGCCGCTGGCGCGCGCCGCGGTGGCGACACCGGCAGCTGCGACCCCGCCGTCGGCGCCGGCAGCCGCGATGGCGGCCGGCAAGGAAGGCGAGGCAGTCGACTGGCCGGCGCTGTACGGCGCGCTGACCGGCGTACCGGCCCCCGCGGCCGTGGCTCAGGCCGCCGGCGCTACCGTGGCCGAAGCAGCACCGGCAGCACCATCGCCCCTGGGCCGACGCGACACCGACCAGCCGGGCGCGCGCGGTGAGCGCTCCGGACGGCGCGACAACGACAAGCTGGTGGTCAAGGACAACACGATCCGGATCGACACCGCGCGGCTGGACCAGGTGCTCAACCTGTCCGGCGAGATCGGCCTGACCAAGAACCGCCTGACCTGCCTGCGCACGGAGATCATGCAGGGCAAGACGTCTACCGAAGTGTTCCGGGCGCTTGACGAGGCGGTGAGCCAACTCGACCTGCTGGTCGGCGACCTGCAGAACGCGGTGATGAAGACGCGGATGCAGCCGGTCGGCCGACTGTTCCAGAAGTATCCCCGGATGGCACGGGACCTCGCGCGCCAGCTCGGCAAGGACCTCGACCTGGAACTCTCCGGCGAGGAGACCGAACTCGACAAGACGATGGTCGAGGAACTGAACGATCCGCTGGTGCACCTGGTGCGCAACGCGGCCGACCATGGCATCGAGTCGCCGGAAGACCGCCGGGCCGCCGGCAAGCCCGAGAAGGGCACGGTCCGGCTGTCCGCACGCCAGGCCGGCGACCATATCGTGATCGAGATCAGCGACGACGGCCGGGGCATGCGACCAGACGTACTGCGCCGCAAGGCGGTCGAGAAGGGACTGCTCGACATCGAGGCCGCAAGCGCACTCGACGACCGGCAGGCGCTGCACCTGATCTTCATGCCCGGCTTCTCCACCAAGGAGGAAGTGTCCAGTGTGTCCGGGCGCGGCGTCGGCATGGACGTGGTCAAGAGCAACATCCAGAAGTTGAACGGGCGCATCGAGATCGCCTCCGAGCCCGGCTCCGGAACCCGCATCTCGATCGCGTTGCCGCTGACCCTGGCGATCCTGCCGGTGCTGGTGGTGCGGGTCGGCGACCAGCCGTTCGCGGTGCCGCTGTCGATGGTGCGCGAGATCATCCCGATCCGCGCCAACGAGGTGCAGGCGGTCTCCGGACGCGCCACGATGGTGGTGCGCGACGAGGTGCTGCCGGTACGCAGCCTGTCCGGGCTGATCGGCTGGCCACAGCCGATGCAGCCGCGCTACGGCGTGCTGCTGCAGGCTTCACTGTCCTCGCTGGTGCTCGCGGTGGATGGCTTCATCGGCCGCGATGATGTCGTGATCAAGCCGCTCGACCAGATCAAGCCGAAGGGCGTGGCCGGAGCGACACTTGCCGGCGATGGCTCGGTCGTGCTGGTGCTGGACATGGAGGCCCTGCTCTCCGAGCCCGGGCACGACGACCCGGCCACGATGTTCGCCCAGGCGGCCTGAAGGGTTCCGGGGGCGGCTGCGGCCGCCCCGCCAGCAGCGCCTTCGCCGGGCCATGGCCTTGCCCCCGCACGGTAGTGCCGTTGCGGCCCGGTGAACCGGGAAGGCCCGGGGGTGCGTGATAACATCCAAGGCTTCCGTGGTTCACCCACGCCAGTCGAATACCCACGATGTCCGGCCTAGCAACCCTGCCCCAGCCCCCGCAGCCCGGCATCATGCGCCTGAAGGATGTGTGGCTGATATCGGCCGGCCACGCGATGACCCACTGGTATACGGCGACGTTCTACCTGCTGCTGCCGCTGATCGGCACCGAGCTGGGCCTGTCCTACGTGCAGATCGGCTTCATCATGACCGTCCAGCACGCGGTCGGTGCCGCCTCGAACCTGCCGGCCGGGATGCTCGTCGACCGTTATGCAAGACGCGGCCTGATGATGGCGGCCTCGCTGTTCTGGGTCGGCTTCCCCTACCTGCTGATGGGCTTCACCAGCACCTACTGGGTGCTGCTCGCCTGCGTCACGCTGGTATCGGTGGGCAACAACATCTGGCACCCGACCGCGATCTCGACCCTTGCCGACCGCTACCCCTCGCGCAAGGGCGTCACGCTGTCGGTACACGGCATGGGCGGCAACGTCGGCGAGGCTCTGGCCCCGCTGGTGGTCGGCGCCCTGCTCGCGATGTTCACCTGGCGCGAAGTGGTCGTGATGAACGTCGTTCCAGGGGTGTTCGCCTCCCTGCTGATCCTGGCCATGCTCGGCGCACTGCCGACGGTGCGCGTTGGCCGCGACGACGGGGCAAAGCAGGCTGGCCTGACGCCGATGGACGTGCAGGCCGATGCGCAGTCGGCGCGCACGCGTCCGCGCTGGTCCGAACAGATGGCCGAGTCGGCGGCGCTCCTGCGCAACCGCGCGATGATGATGATCTGCACCAGCGCCGCCTTCCGCACCATGACCCAGACCGGCCTGCTGGTGTTCCTGCCGCTGTACCTGACCCATGACCTCGGCTACTCGATCTTTGCCGTCGGCGTGTGCCTGTTCGTGCTGCAGGCGGCCGGATTCGCCGCCTCGCCGATCGCCGGCCACCTGTCCGACCGGATGGGACGGTCGCGTATCGTCGCCGGATCGATGCTGATGAGTGCCGTGGTGATCGGCGTGATGCTGATGGCGCCGGGCACGCTGCTGTTCGTGTTCTGCACCGCCCTGCTCGGGTTCTTCCTGTACGCCGTGCGCGCCGTGCTTCAGGCATGGATGCTGGACAACACCCCGCCCACGGCAGCGGGCTCGGCGGTGGGCATCATGTTCAGCACGCAGGCGATCGGTGCCGCCGTGGCGCCCCTGCTCGCGGGCTGGGTCGCCGATACCTGGGGCCTGTTCGCCGTGTTCTATTTCCTCGCCGGCACGATCGTGCTGGCCAATTTCTTCGTGTTCCTGATGCCGCGCGACATGTTCCAGCGGCGCAGCGGCACGACTGCCTGAAAAGGAGTGCAACACCGATGAGCACCACTGAAGCGAACGTCGCCGGACAGGAACACTGGACGAAAAAGGGCGACATCAACCTGTACCTGTGGGAGAAGCGTGCCGTGCCGGGTACCGGCAGCAGGGGCACCATCCTCTGGGTCCATGGATCCTCGATGGCCTCGACCCCGACCTTCGACCTGACCGTCCCGGGCCGGCCGGATTCGTCGGTGATGGACTGGTTCGCCAAGCGCGGCTTCGACAACTGGTGCGTCGACATGGAGGGCTATGGCCGTTCCGACAAGTCGCGCGACATCTATTTCGACATCTCCAACGGCGCTGATGACCTGAAGGCCGCCAGCGACTACATCACGAAGACCCGGGGCACGAAGCAGTTCCTGGTCTACGGGATCTCCTCCGGCGCACTGCGCGCGGCCATGTTCGCCGAGCGCAACCCGGAACGCGTGTCGCGCCTTGCACTCGACGCCTTCGTCTGGACCGGCGAAGGCGCACCGACCCTGGTCGAGCGCAAGAAGAAGCTGCCCGACTTCATCGCGATCAAGAAGCGTCCGATCGACCGCGCCTTCGTGCACTCGATCTTCAACCGCGACCACCCCGGCTGCGCCGATGAGGCAACCGTCGAAGCCTTCGCAGATGCGATCCTGGCGCTGGACCACGAGATGCCCACCGGCACCTATGTCGACATGTGCTCGAAGCTGCCGGTCGTCGATCCCGCGAAGATCCAGGCCGCCACGCTGTTGATGCGCGGTGAATTCGACGGTATCGCCGCCCTGGACGACCTGATCGAGTTCTACAAGCACCTGCCGAACCCGGACAAGCAATTCACCATGATGGCTGGCATCTCGCATGCGAGCTTCCAGCAGAAGAACTACCTGATGTGCTACCACATCCTGCATTCGTTCTTCACCCAGCCGGAGCCGCTGTACCGCGGCTGATGCCCTCCCGGTCCGGGCCGCCATGGTCCGGACCGGATGCTGCGCTCCGTGGTCAGTCGATCCTGGCGCCAACTGCCTTGACGATCCTGGCCCACTTCACCATCTCGGCATTGAACAGCTTGCCGAACTCGTCCGGCGTGCCGCCGATCACCTCGTTGCCGCCATCGACCAGCGGCTTGCGCACCACCGGATCCTTCAGCGCCTTGACGATCTCGGCGTTCATCCGTGTGACGATCTCGCGCGGGGTAGCGGCCGGGGCAAGCAGGCCAAGCCATAGCGTCGCGTCGTAACCAGGAACTGCCTCCCCGATCGCAGGAACGTCCGGCAGCGCGGCGTTGCGTTTCGCGGTCGTCACCCCCAGTGCACGCAGCTTGCCGGACCGGATGAACGGCAGCACTGCGCTCATGCCCGTAAATGACATCGACACCTCGCCGCCTAGCAGCGCCGCGATCGCCGGACCGCTGCCCTTGAACGGCACATGCTCCATCTCGGTCTTCGCCATCGACTCGAACAATGCCGCGAACAGATGCTGCGAACTGCCGTTACCGGACGAGGCATAGAAGATCTGCTTCGGCCGCTTGCGCGCGACTTCGATCAGTTCCTTCACGGTCTTCGCCGGGAAGGACGGATGCACCACCAGCACATTGGGCGTCGAAGCGAAGTGGATGACCGGCGTGAAGTCCTTCACCGGGTCGTAGGACAGCTTGCCGTACAGTGCTGCATTGATCACGTTCGTGTTGGACACGACCAGCCACGAATAACCGTCGGGCTGCGCCCGCGCGACGGCCTCGGACCCGAGCGTGCCGCCGGCACCCGGGCGGTTCTCGATCACCACCTGCTGCCCTAGTGTCTCCGACAGCTTCTGGCCGATGATGCGCGCCGGGATGTCGGCGACACCACCCGACGAGAACGGCACCACCCACCGGACCGGCTTCGCGGGCCATGCCTGGCAGAAAGCCGTCATCGGCAAGGCGGCTGCCAGCGCGAACGCCGCTGCTGCATACGCCGACCGGCTGCATGCGCCGCGGCTGCACACGCCGGTCTCTTGTGATGCGCCTCCAGGCGCGGTGCCGTGTTTCGAGTGCTCCATGCGTGTCTCCATCCTCTCGGTCGTTCCGACCGCAAACTTCATCCCTGAATCCGACGTCGACAGCGTTTTCCCGCGTTGCTGACGAAAACCTGTCGAATGCTACCACCGGGCCACACCGATCTCGGCTGGCGCCCGTTCGTACGACACAGACCTGAATGCCTTTGCGGGCGCGTCCCGGCTCAATAGCCCCGGTCCGGATCCACCACGTTACGCAGCGCGCCACCGGCGCGCCACTGCTTCAGGTTCTCGATCACCAGCGTGGCGGCGGTGGGCAGGCTGGTCACGCTGGCGATGTGCGGTGTGATCAGGATGCGCGGGTGCGTCCAGAACGGATGCCCGGCCGGCAACGGTTCGGTCTCGAACACGTCGAGCGTGGCCGAAGACAGTTGCCCGGCGTCGAGTGCAGCGATCAGGTCTGCATCGATCACATGCCCGCCGCGCGCCGCGTTCACCAGACAGCTGCCGCGCGGCATCCGGGCGAAGGTCGACGCACCGAGGATGCCCCGCGTCTGCGCGGTCAGCGGCAGCAGGCAGACCAGGATCTGGCTGCCGGCCAGGAAGGCGGACAGGCTGGCATCGCCAGCGCAGGTCTCGACGCCCGGTACCGTACGGATGCGCCGCGACCAGCCCCGAACGTTGAAACCCAGCCCCCGCAGCGCCACCGCCGCACGCGTGCCGAGTTCTCCCAGGCCCATGATGCCCACGACGCGCTCGCCTGCAGGCGGACGCACCCGCTTCTCCCAGCGTCCGGCCTGCTGCAGCAGGTGGTAGTGGTCGAGTTCGCAATGATGGCGAAGCACGGCCGCCAGCACGTACTCGGTCATCAGCACGCCGAGGTTGGGATCGACCATGCGCACCAGCGGCACCTGTCGGGGGAAGGCCGGATCGGCGAGCATCCCATCTACCCCGGCGCCGAGCGAGAACACCGCACGCAGGTTGGGATAGCGCGCGAGGTCGCCCGGCTGGGTGCGCCAAGCGAATGCGACGTCCACCTCGGCGGGATCACCGACGTCGGGCCAGACGCGCACCTCGAGCGACGGATCCAGTTCCAGGAACATCTCGCGCCACGCATTCCCGTTCTCGGTGGGCGCATTGACCAGCAGGACCATCGTCGACTCCGTCGCGGGGTCTCAGGGAAGGTGCGGCTCGGCGAGATAGTGCGCCGACTGCATCTCGACCAGCCGGCTCACCGTGCGGTCGAACTCGCCACTGCCCTTCTGCTCCTTGTAGACATCGTCGAGCGGAACGCGCACGAACAGCCGCTCGACCGTGACTTCGGCCGACAGGATCAGCTTCACCCGGCGGTCGTAGAACTCGTCGATCAGCCAGACGAACCGGCGCGCGACATCGCGTTCGCCGGACGTCAGCTCGGGCACACCGGACACGATCACGGTATGGAACCGCCGTGCGAGTTCGATGTAATCCGACTTGCCGCGCGGACCGTCGCACAGCATGCGGAAGTCGAACCAGGCGGTGCCGCTGGCGACGCGGCGCGCGACGAACACGCGCTCATCAACCTCGATCGGGACGCTGGTCTCGCCGGTCTCGCCGGACAGCGCCCGGAACTCAGCCTCTAGCCGCGCCTCGACCGACGAATCGATCGGCGTGTGATAGACACCACCCGCATGCAGCGCACGCAGCCGGTAGTCGACTTCGGATTCGACCTCGATCACCTCGAGGTGCTGCTTCAGCAGTTCGATCGCCGGCAGGAAGCCGCTGCGCTGCAGGCCGTTGCGGTACAGGTCGTCCGGCTTCGCGTTCGAGGTGGTCACCAGAACGATGCCCTCCTCCACCAGCCCTTCGAGCAGGTTGCGCATCAGCATCGCGTCGGTGATGTCGGTCACGTGGAACTCGTCCAGGCACAGCAGCCGTGCATCCTTCGCGATCAGGCGCGCCACTTCGCGCATCGGGTTCGCACGGCCCTGGAGGTCACGAAGGCTGTGGTGGATCTCCTGCATGAAGCGATGGAAGTGGATGCGCTTCTTCCTCGTCGCCGGCACGGCAGCAAAGAACGTGTCCATCAGGAAGCTCTTGCCCCGACCGACGCCACCCCAGAGGTAAAGGCCGCGCACGGTACGCCGACGCGACAGGCGGCCTAGCAGCGATCGCCCGGCGCGCTCGAGTTCGGCCATACCGTCGAACACGCGTCCGAACGCCGGAAGGGTCGCCTCCTGGGCAGGATCGAGCGTGTAGCCATGCGCAGAGGCATGGCGCCGCATCCAGGCCGCGAGGGCGCCGCCCTCGGCAGGGGGCGGCACCTTCACCACCGCTTCGGATCCTGCCGCGCCTGCGCCGGCCGCGGCTCCCGGGACTGTCGGATTCCCGTTCAGAAGTGCAGCGATCGCTTGTCGACCGCGAGTGCCGCCTCGTGGATCACCTCGGACAGCGTCGGATGCGCGTGAACGATCCGGGCAAGGTCCTCGGAACTCGCGGAGAACTCCATCGCAACCACCGCCTCGGAGATCAGTTCCGAAGCATGGGCAGCGATGATGTGCACGCCCAGGATACGGTCGGTCTTCGCGTCGGCGATCATCTTCACGAAACCGGTGGTGTCGCCCATGCCCATCGCGCGACCGTTGGCCATGAACGGAATCTGCCCGGTACGATAGGCGACGCCTTCGGCCTTCAGCTGCTGCTCCGTCTTGCCGACCCAGGCGATCTCGGGCGAGGTGTAGATCACCCAGGGAACCGTATCGAGGTTCACATGGCCGGCCTGTCCGGCGATGATCTCGGCGACCATCACGCCCTCTTCCATCGCCTTGTGCGCAAGCATCGGCCCGCGCACCACGTCGCCGACGGCGTAGACATTGGGCAGCGTGGTACGGCAATGGCCATCGACCTCGATGAAGCCGCGACCGTCGAGCTTCAGACCGACCGCGTCGGCAGCCAGGCCGTCGGTGTTGGGGACGCGGCCGATCGATACGATCAGCTTGTCGCACTCGAGCGTCGTCGCCTTGCCGTCCTGCTCATAGGCGATCGATACGCCCGCCTTGCCCTTCTTCACTTCGCCGATCTTGCAGCCCAGCTTGATGTCCAGGCCCTGCTTCGCCGTGAACACCTTCCAGGCCTCCTTCGACACCGCCTCATCGCAGGCGCCGAGGAAGGTCGGCAGTGCTTCGAGGATGGTGACCTCGGCGCCGAGCCGCTTCCACACCGAACCGAGTTCCAGCCCGATCACGCCGGAGCCGATGATGCCGAGCTTCTTCGGCACCGCCTTGAAGTCGAGCGCGCCGACGTTGTCGACGATGGTCTCGTTATCCACCGGAACGCCGGGCAGCGGACGCGAGCGCGAACCGGTGGCGACGATCACATGCTTCGCCTCCACGGCCTCCCCGCCGATGTCGAGCTTCCAGCCGGCACCACCGGCGGCCACGAACCTGCCATGGCCCGGGATGAAGGTGACCTTGTACTTGCGGAACAGGCCCTTGATGCCGCCGGTGAACTGGTCGACGATCTTGTTCTTGCGACCGACCATGGTCGCGATGTCGATCTTCGCATCCGACACGGTGATCCCGTGCTGCGCGAAGCCTTCGTGCAGCAGGTGGTAGTTCTCGGACGACTGCAGCAGCGCCTTGGACGGAATGCAGCCCACGTTCAGGCAGGTGCCACCCAGCCGCGGCTCGCCCTTCGGGTCGGCATACGGGTTGGATTCCGCGCAGGCGACCGACAGGCCCAGCTGGCCGGCGCGGATGGCCGCGACATAACCGGCGGGACCACCGCCGATCACCACTACATCGAATTGCTTGGCCATGGTCAGACGTCCAGCAGCAGGCGGGAAGGATCCTCGAGGGCATCCTTCATGGCGACCAGCGACAGCACCGCTTCGCGGCCGTCGATGATCCGGTGGTCATACGACATCGCCAGGTAGTTCATCGGGCGAATGACGATCTGGCCATTCTCGACGACCGGGCGATCCTTGGTGGCGTGAACGCCGAGGATGGCGCTCTGCGGCGGGTTGATGATCGGCGTCGACAGCATCGAGCCGAACACACCGCCGTTGGAGATCGAGAAGGTGCCGCCGGTGAGCTCCTCGAGGGTGAGCTTGCCGTCCTGCGCACGCTTGCCCAGTTCGGCGATCTCCTTCTCGATGTCGGCCATCGTCTTGCGGTCGGCATCGCGCACGATCGGCACGACCAGTCCACGCGGGCTGGAGACGGCCACGCCGATGTCGTAGTAGCCGTGGTAGACGATATCCGGGCCGTCGATCGAGGCATTCACCGCCGGGAACTTCTTCAGCGCGTAGACGGCCGCCTTGACGAAGAAGGACATGAAGCCGAGCTTCACGCCGTGCTCCTTCTCGAACCGGTCGCGATACTTCGCGCGCAGGTCCATCACCGGCTGCATGTTCACTTCATTGAAGGTGGTCAGGATGGCAGCGTTCGCCTGCGAGGCAAGCAGGCGCTCTGCCACGCGCTGGCGCAGGCGCGACATCGGTACCCGCTGCTCCGGACGGTCGCCCAGGATCGCACCCACGTTCACCGGTGCCTCGACCTTCGGCAGCGCTGCGCGCGCGGCGGGCGCCGACGCAGCGGCCGGTGCCGCTGCACGGGCCTGCACCGCGCCCAGCACGTCTTCCTTGGTCACCCGACCGCCACGGCCGGACCCGGCCAGTGCGTCGGTGGCGACATGCTGCTCGGTGGCGATCTTCTGGGCTGCGGGCATCACGGCCGGCGACGCAGCCGGTGCAGGGGCCGCGGCCGGGGCTGCAGTAGGGGCTACCGCGGCAGCTGCGGGCGCCGCGGCGCTGGCAGTGGCCTCGGTGTCGATCGTCGCGATCACCTCCTGGCTCACCACCGTTCCGCCATCGCCCTTGGCGATGCTCACCAGCACGCCGGAATCGGGCGCGGGCAACTCGAGCACCACCTTGTCCGTCTCGATGTCGATCAGGTTCTCGTCGCGCTTGACGAACTCGCCCTGCTTCTTGTGCCACGAGAGCAGCGTCGCCTCGGCGACGGACTCGGACAGCATCGGTACCTTCACTTCCACCAGCATGATCGATTCACCTTGTCTGCGTGTTTCGTCCGCGCGGCCCGGGGACGGGCCTGCGCGACCGGAGCCTCTCTTGGCCTATTCCTTCGTCTCGCCGCCGCCGAGCGTGATCGCTGCCGTGACGAGCTCTTTCTGTTGCATGGCGTGCAATTTCTTGTAGCCGACCGCCGGTGTCGCGGATGATACCCGGCCAGCATAGAACAGTTTCTGGCCCTTGCGCATCGGCCGGCGCAGGTAGTGCTGCACCCAGTACCAGGCGCCCTGGTTGCGCGGCTCCTCCTGGCACCAGACGATCTCCTTCGCCGCCGGGTACAGATCGATCTGCTCCTTGTACTCGTCGTGCGGGAACGGATAGAGCTGCGAGATGCGCACCAGCGCCACGTCCTTGATGCCGGCCTCGCGCCGCGCAGCGCGCAGGTCGTAGAACACCTTGCCGCTGCAGAACACGACCCGCTTCGCCGTCGCCGGATCGACATCGGCATCCCACTCGCCGTTGACCGGGCGGAACTTGTCGAGCGCGAACTCCTCGAGCTGGGACACGGACTCCTTGTGGCGCAGGATGCTCTTCGGAGTGAAGATGATCAGCGGCTTGCGATACGGGCGGATCATCTGCCGGCGCAGCAGGTAGAACATCTGCACCGGCGTGGCCGGGTAGCACACCTGCATGTTGTAGTCGGCGCACAGCTGCAGGAAGCGCTCGATGCGGCCCGACGAGTGCTCCGGACCCGCGCCTTCATAGCCGTGCGGCAACATCATCACCAGGCCGGACATGCGCCCCCACTTCACCTCGCCCGAAGCGATGAACTGGTCGATCACGACCTGGGCACCGTTGACGAAGTCGCCGTACTGGGCTTCCCAGATCACCAGCTCGTTCGGCTCGGTGGACGAGTAGCCGTACTCGAAGCCGAGCACCGCCTCCTCGGACAGAAGCGAGTCGATGACGGTGAAGTCCGGCTGTCCGGGGAACAGGTTCTGCAGCGGGATGTAGGTGCCGGAATCCCAGCGCTCGCGGTTCTGGTCATGGAGTACCGCATGGCGGTGGAAGAACGTGCCGCGCCCGGCATCCTGACCCGACATGCGGATCGCGAAGCCGTCCTTCAGCAGCGACGCATAGGCGAGCGTCTCGGCCATGCCCCAGTCGAGCGGGATGCTCCCCTCGGCCATCAGCCGCCGGTCTTCCATGATCTTCTGCACCCGCGGGTGCAGCTTGAAGTCGTCCGGCACCTTCGACACCAGCCGGCCGAGTTCCTTCAGGGTCTCGAGCGGGATCTGGGTGTTGTCGTTCTCGTTCCACTTCGTGCCCTTGAACTGCTCCCAGTTGGGCGTATAGGGCGGCTTGAAGTTGGAGAGCACCGTCTTGTTCGTGTGGTAACCACCATCCATCGCGGTGCGATAGGTGCTGATCAGCTCGCTCGCGATGTTGTCGGTGACCACGCCCTCGGCGGCGAGCTTGTCGGCGTACAACTTGCGCGTGCCAGCCTTCTTGCCGATCACCTTGTACATCAGCGGCTGGGTGACCATCGGCTCGTCCTGCTCGTTGTGGCCGGGCCTGCGGTAGCAGACCATGTCGACCACGACGTCCTTGCGGAACTCCATACGGAAGTCGAGTGCCGCTTCGATCACCAGCGCGACCGCCTCCGGGTCGTCGGCGTTCACGTGGAAGATCGGCGCCTCGATCATCTTCGATACGTCGCTGCAATACAGCGACGAGCGCGAGTCGCGCGGGTCCGAGATGGTGAAGCCGATCTGGTTGTTGATGATGAGGTGCATCGTGCCGCCGGTGCCGAAACCGCGCGTCTGCGACAGGTTCAGCGTCTCCATCACCACGCCCTGCCCTGCATACGAGGCGTCGCCGTGGATCAGAATCGGCATCACCTCGCGGCCGAGCTTGTCGCCACGCCGGTGCTGGCGCGCCCGTACCGAACCGGTGACCACCGGGTTGACGATCTCCAGGTGCGACGGATTGAACGCGAGCGCCAGGTGCATCGGGCCGCCCGGAGTCGTGATGTCGCTCGAAAAGCCGTCGTGATAGATCACGTCGCCATAGAGGATGGCTTCGTCGATCTTGCCTTCGAACTCGGCGAACAGGTCCTTCGGCATCTTGCCCAGCGTGTTCACCAGAACGTTCAGCCGGCCGCGATGGGCCATGCCGATTACCGACTCCTTGACGCCCTTCGCGCCAGCGCGCTGCAGCAGGATGTCGAGCATCGGGATCAGCGTCTCGCCGCCCTCCAGCGAGAAGCGGGTCTGGCCGACGTACTTGGTATGGAGGTACTTCTCGAGCGTCTCGGCGGCGGTCAGGCGCTCGAGGATGTTCTGCTTGAAGGTGGCGTCGTATGACGGCTTCGAGTGGATGCTCTCGAAGCGCTGCTGGATCCACTTCTTCTGCGCCGGATCCGAGATGTACATGTACTCGAAACCGATCGAGCCGCAATAGGTCTCGCGGACATGGGTCAGGATCTGCCGCAGCGTCGCGCGCTGCGGCCCCACCAGCGAACCGGTGTTGAACTCCGTCTCCATGTCAGCATCGGACAGACCGTAGAACGACGGGTCGAGTTCCTGGATGTACGGCTTTTCCTGGCGCTTCAGCGGGTCGATCTCCGCATGACGCACGCCGAGGAACCGGTAGGCACCGATCAGCTGCAGCACCGCCACCTGTTTCAGCGCCGCTTCGGCGCTGATCCCGGTGGACGCAGCCGCCTGGTAGGGACTGCGTTTCGCCATCTCGGCGAACTTCGCGCGCACCTGCTCGTGCGACACGTCCGGGCCGTTGCCCGTCCGCTGCAGCGCGTCGAAGTACTGCCGCCAGGTGCCGTCGACCGACGCGGGGTCGGCCAGGTAGGCATCGTAGAGCTCCTCGATGAACGGCGCATTCGAGCCGAACAGGTAGGAGTTGCCGAACATCTCTTGCATCATCAGGAATCTTCCCGTCTGTTTTCTGCGAGGCCTGGCCGCTGGCTCAGCGGCGCTCGGCGAGCGGCTTGAGCGTGCGCTCGGCCTCGCCCAGGAACAGCTGGCGCGGACGGCCGATCTTCTGGTCCGGATCCTCGATCATCTCGTTCCACTGTGCGATCCAGCCGATGGTGCGCGACAGCGCGAACAGCGCGGTGAACATCGACACCGGGATGCCGAGCGCCTTGTACACAATGCCGGAATAGAAATCGACGTTGGGGAACAGCTTGCGCTTGACGAAGTATTCGTCTTCCAGCGCGACCTTCTCGAGGGCCATCGCCAGCTTGAACATCTTGTTGTCTTCCAGGCCGAGCTCGGCCAGCACGTCGTGGCAGGCACCCTGGATCAGGCGCGCGCGCGGGTCGTAGTTCTTGTACACGCGGTGGCCGAAACCCATCAGCTTCGAGGCTTCCGTCGGATCCTTGGCGCGCGCGATGAACTTGTCGATGTTCGACACGTCGCCGATCTCGTCGAGCATCTTCAGCACGGCCTCGTTCGCGCCGCCGTGCGCCGGGCCCCAGAGGCTGGCGATGCCGGCTGCGATGCAGGCGAACGGGTTGGCGCCCGACGAGCCAGCCAGGCGGACGGTCGAGGTCGATGCGTTCTGCTCGTGGTCGACGTGCAGGATCAGGATCTTCTCGAGGGCACGCACCAGCACCGGGTTCGGCTTGTAGTCCTCGCAGGGCACGCCGAACATCATGCGCATGAAGTTCTCGACATAGCCGAGGTCGTTGCGCGGGTACATGAACGGCTGGCCGACGTTGTACTTGTAGGTCATCGCGACGATGGTCGGCATCTTCGCGATCAGCCGGAACTCGGAGATCATCCGGCTCTTCGGGTCGTTGATGTCGATCGAGTCGTGGTAGAAGGCCGCCATGCCACCGACCACGCCGCAGAGCACCGCCATCGGGTGCGCGTCGCGGCGGAAGCCCTGGTAGAAGCGAGCCATCTGCTCGTGCACCATGGTGTGCATGGTGACGGTGCTGTCGAACTCCTTCTTCTCCTTCGCGTTCGGCAGTTCGCCCTTCATGATCAGGTAGGCGACCTCGAGCAGGTCGCAGCTCTCGACCAGTTGCTCGATCGGATAGCCGCGGTGCCGCAGGATGCCCTCGTCGCCGTCGATGTAGGTGATGCTCGACTTGCACGACGCGGTCGACATGAAGCCCGGGTCATAGGTGAAGGCACCGGTCTTGGCGTAGAGCGAGCGCACGTCGATCACGTCGGGACCAATGGTGCCGCCGTAGATCGGGAAGTCGACCGACGGGCGTCCGTCGCTGAACGAGAGGGTTGCCTTGGCTTTGCTGTCCATCAGTTTCTCCACAGAGAAATCGCGCACTCCCGCCACGCCACGGGCGAGTCCAGGCAGGCGCGAATACAAAAACGCGCGGTCAAGCCGCGCGCAACATTTCCAGTACCGGAGCGACCCTCTTGTCGGCTGGCTGCAGCCGACCGATGATCATGTCCCACAGGTCCTGGTCGGGGTAGTCGAGCAGTTCCTTCAGCAGCTCGACGTCCGCCGCCTTCATCGAAGCATAGCGGTTGTCCATGAACCGCTGCAACACGAGGTCGAGCTCGAGAAGGCCTCGACGGCAGTGCCAGCGCAACCGATTCTCCTGGATGCGGGCGACTTCGGTCTGCACCATGGTCATACCATCCTCCGCACCATCAGCTGCTTGATCTTGCCGATCGCGCGCGTCGGGTTCAAGCCCTTCGGGCAGACGTCGACGCAATTCATGATCGTGTGGCAGCGGAACAGCCGGTACGGATCTTCCAGGTTGTCCAGGCGCTCGGAAGTGGCCTCGTCGCGGCTGTCGGCCAGGAACCGGTAGGCCTGCAGCAGGCCGGCCGGACCGACGAACTTGTCGGGATTCCACCAGAACGACGGGCAGGAGGTCGAGCAGCAGGCGCACAGGATGCACTCGTACAGGCCGTCGAGTTCTTCCCGCTCTTCCGGCGACTGCAGCCGTTCGGTCTCGGGCGGCTGGTTCTCGTTGATCAGGTACGGCTTGACCGAGTGGTACTGCTTGAAGAACTGCGACATGTCGACGATCAGGTCGCGGATCACCGGCAGGCCCGGCAGCGGCTTGAGCACTACCGGCTCCGCCAGCGAATCGAGCGGCGTGATGCAGGCGAGGCCGTTCTTGCCGTTGATGTTCATGGCGTCCGAGCCGCAGACACCCTCGCGGCAGGAACGACGCAGGGACAGCGAGTCGTCGTGCTGCTTGATGCGCACGATCGCGTCGAGCAGCATCCGGTCGCTCGGCTCGAGCGGGATGTCGTAGCTCTGCATGTACGGCTTTTCGTCGACTTCGGGGTTGTAGCGGAAGACTGAGAATTTCATCGTGCGGTGCCTTGTCGTTGCATGCCCTGGAAGATCAGTAGACCCGTGCCTTCGGCTCGAACGAGTCGACCGTCAGCGGCTTGTCGTGCACAGGCTTGTACTCGAGCCGGTCACCTTCCTTGAACCACAGGGTGTGCTTGATCCAGTTCGCATCGTCGCGCGTCGGGAAGTCACTGCGGTCGTGTGCGCCGCGCGATTCGGTGCGGGCTTCGGCCGACACCAGCGAGGACAGCGCGACCTCGACCAGGTTGTCGAGTTCGAGGGCCTCGACGCGCGCGGTGTTGAACACCTTGCTCTTGTCCTTGATCTCCGTCACCAGCGACCGCTTCGCCACTTCGCGCATCTTCTCCACGCCGGACTTCATGCTGTCGGGGAAGCGGAAGACGCCGCAATCGAGCTGCATGGTCAACTGCAGGTCGCGCAGCACCGACGACACCTTCTCGCCGTCCTTCTGGCCTTCGAGGCGCGCCAGCCGTGCCTCGGTCTGCTCGCCGGCATCCTTGGGCAGGTCCTGCTGGCTGCGGCTGGAGCGGGCGTGATCGGCCATGTGCTGGCCGGCCGACTTGCCGAACACCACCAGGTCGAGCAGCGAGTTGGTGCCGAGGCGGTTCGCGCCGTGCACCGACACGCAGGCGGCCTCGCCGGCCGCATACAGGCCGGGTACCGGCACCTCGGGATTGCCGCCGCGCGGCACCACCACCTGGCCGTGGTAGTTGGTCGGGATGCCGCCCATCATGTAGTGGCAGGTCGGCACGACCGGGATCGGATCCTTGATCGGGTCGACGTTGGCGAACTTCAGCGCGATCTCGCGGATACCCGGCAGCTTCGAGTTGATCGTCTCGGCACCGAGGTGGTCGAGCTTCAGCAACAGGTAGGTGCCGTCCGGGCCTGCGCCACGGCCTTCCTTGATCTCGGTGGCCATCGCGCGTGCGACGACGTCGCGGCTGGCGAGGTCTTTCGCATTCGGCGCGTAGCGCTCCATGAAGCGCTCACCCGACTTGTTCAGCAGGTAGCCGCCCTCGCCCCGCACGCCTTCGGTGATCAGCACGCCGGCGCCGGCGACGCCGGTCGGGTGGAACTGCCAGAATTCCATGTCTTCCAGCGGGATATTGGCGCGCGCCGCCATGCCGATGCCGTCACCGGTGTTGATGAACGCATTGGTGCTGGCCTGGTAGACCCGTCCGGCGCCGCCCGTGGCGAGCAGCGTGGCCTTGGCCTGGAGCATCATCACTTCGCCGGTTTCCATCTCGAGCGCGGTCACGCCCAGGCACTCGCCGGCCTCGTTCATGATCAGGTCGAGTGCCATCCACTCGACGAAGAACAGGGTGTTCGCCCGCACGTTGCGCTGGTAGAGCGTGTGCAGCATCGAATGGCCGGTGCGGTCGGCCACGGCGCAGCTGCGCGCAGCCTGCTCCTTGCCGAAGTGGATCGACTGGCCGCCGAACGGACGCTGGTAGATCTTGCCGTTGGGCAGGCGCGAGAACGGCATGCCGAAGTGCTCGAGCTCGTAGACGCACTCGTTGGCGGTACGGCACATGAATTCGATCGCGTCCTGGTCGCCCAGATAGTCGGCGCCCTTCACGGTGTCGTACATGTGGAAGATCCAGTGGTCTTCCATCGAGTTGCCCAGCGCCGCGGCGATACCGCCCTGCGCGGCCACGGTGTGGGAGCGGGTCGGGAACACCTTGGTCAGCACCGCCGTCTTGAGGCCTGACTCGGACAACTGCAGCGCTGCACGGAGCCCCGCTCCGCCTGCGCCCACCACCACCGCGTCGAAAGTACGTTTTGCGAGTGCCATCAGTCTTTACCCCAGGAGGATCAGGATGGACCAACCCATGTAGACCACCAGCGACAGGATCACGCCGATCTGGAGCGCGAGCCGAACCGAAGTGGGCTTTATGTAGTCCATCAACACATCACGAATGCCGACCCAGGCGTGATACAGCAGCGAGGCGATGAACAGAAGGGTCGCCAGCTGCATGATCCGTCCTGAGAACAGCGCTTTCCACTCGCCGTATCCGTCCGGGGCATTGAAGAGGAGGATCGCCCCGAGCAGAACGGTGTACACGGCCATGATGACCGCGGTCACGCGTTGTCCGAGCCAGTCCCTCAGCCCGTAATGCGCGCCAGTCACGACCCTGCTCACCATAGTTGCACTCCCAGTATCAGGGTAAGCACGAGGCTGACCGCGAGGACGGCAAGACTCGTGCTGCGCGCCTGCTGCAATTCCTCACCCATGTGCATGTCAAGCGTGAGGTAACGGATGCCGGCGCAGAAATGATGCAGGAATGCCCAGAGCAGCCCAAGGAAGATCAGCTTGACGAACCAATGTCCGGCGATCGCCGCGAACTGCGCGTAGCCCTGCTCCGAGGCGAGGCTCATCTGGAAAAAATAGAGGCCCAGCGGGACGCCGACCAGATAGAGGCCTACGCCGCTGGCCCGGTGGAGGATGGATACCAACGCAGGGGTCGGCATCTTTATCTCGGTAAGGTCGAGATACTTTGGACGGCTTTTCTTGATCAACGGGCTGTCTTCCTCTCTGACAAAGTACGGGCGCGACACTCGGGAACGCCGGTCGGCCTGACCGCGGCACGCGCCGAACCGATGTCGTGCACTTCCACGCTCGATGGCGACGCTGCCTGCCGACGCAGCAGGACGGCGCCGGTACCGGCGCTGCACGGTGGCACCGTGAAGCCGCTGCCCTGCACATCGGCGCGGGGCTGGTGCAATCCCGCGTTGTGCAAGCGGCCGGCGGAGCATGCGCGCAGGCTGGCTGCAAAGCCATGTGATTATCGCAGCAGGCGCACGGTTTCACAAGCCGGTGAACGGCATCCACCCGGCTACGGTATCATCCTCCCGCCAGTGCATCGGTGCCGGCCAGGCGGTCCGCACGCTTCCGGTGCATGGGCAACGTCCTGCCCGCCGGCGTACGTCGATCGGCGCGAGGGCGGCAGTACTTGTCAACGCCATTGCAGCACGATCGCAACGCCAACCGCCCGTCCGGGTACGCCCGGGCCGCTGCCCGCCACCGGGCCAGCCCCCACGGGGCCGAAGGCCTGCTGCGCGGCGCCTGCCCCGTACCTCGAAACCCGTGCAACATTGCATATCCGTGCATTCCAAGTCCAAGGGAGCTTCACGATGAAATCGCCCGTTCGCGTCGCCGTCACCGGCGCCGCCGGCCAGATCGGCTACAGCCTGCTGTTTCGCATCGCCAGCGGCGAGATGCTCGGCGCAGACCAGCCGGTGATCCTGCAACTGCTCGAGATCCCCGACGAAAAGGCCCAGAAGGCCCTGCGCGGCGTCATCATGGAACTCGACGACTGCGCGTTCCCGCTGCTGCAGTCCGTGGCACCGACCGACGACCCGAAAGTCGCCTTCCGCGATGCCAACGTGGCCCTTCTGGTCGGCGCGCGCCCGCGCGGCCCGGGCATGGAGCGCAAGGACCTGCTGGAAGCCAACGGCAAGATCTTCGGGCCCCAGGGCCGTGCGCTCGACGAGTTCGCCAGCCGCGACGTGAAGGTCCTGGTGGTAGGCAACCCGGCGAACACGAACGCGCTGATCGCGATGAAGAACGCGCCCAGCCTGAAACCGACCCAGTTCACCGCGATGATGCGGCTCGACCACAACCGTGCGCTGACCCAGATCGCCCAGAAGGTCGGCCGTCCGGTCAGCAGCGTGAAGAAGATGACCATCTGGGGCAACCACTCGGCCACCCAGTACCCGGACGTGTTCCGCGCGGAGGTCGATGGCAAGCCGGCGTGGCCGATGATCAACGACCAGCAGTGGCTCGAGTCGAACTTCATCCCGACCATCCAGAAGCGCGGCGCGGCGATCATCGATGCGCGCGGCCTGTCCTCGGCGGCCAGTGCGGCCAACGCGGCGATGGACCATGTGCGCAACTGGGTCAACGGCACGCCCGACGGCGACTGGGTGTCGATGGGCATCCCGTCGGACGGCAGCTACGGCATCCCGGAAGGACTGATGTACGGCTTCCCGGTTACCTGCAAGGACGGCCAGTACTCGATCGTCAAGGGCATCGATATCTCCGACTTCAGCCGGTCGAAGATGCAGGCCACCCAGAAGGAACTCGAGGAAGAGCGCGACGGCGTCAAGCACCTGCTCGGTTGAACCGGCAGGCGCGACGCCCGTTGATCGAAGGACGGCCGCCAGCGAAGCGGCCGTTTTTTCGTCTGCTGCCAGAGGAGGATTCGAAATGAGCGACACCCCCGCGGGCATACCGCCATCACCCGTACCGTTCAAGCCCAAGAAGTCGGTTGCCCTGTCCGGCATCACGGCGGGCAACACCGCGCTGTGCACCGTCGGACGCTCCGGCAACGACCTGCACTACCGCGGCTACGACATCATGGAGTTCGCCGACAGCGCCGAATTCGAGGAGATCGCGCACTTGCTGGTGCACGAACGCCTGCCCGACCGTGCTGAACTCGATCGCTACAAGCGCAGCCTGCGTGCGCTGCGCGGGCTGCCCGCACCGCTGAAGGCGCTGCTCGAGCGCCTGCCGCCGTCGGCCCATCCGATGGACGTGATGCGCACCGGCGCCTCGGCGCTGGGCGCGCTGCTGCCGGAGAAGGACGACCACGGCACCGCCGGCGCGCGCGAGATCGCGGACCGGTTCATGGCCAGCTTCGGCTCGATGCTGCTCTACTGGTACCACTGGTCGCACAACGGAAAGCGCATCGACGTCGACACCGACGACGAATCCATCGGTGGCCATTTCCTGCACCTGCTGCATGGCGAGGCTCCGCCAGCCGAGTGGGTACGGGCGATGAACACGTCGCTGATCCTGTACGCGGAACACGAATTCAACGCCTCGACCTTCGCCTGCCGAGTGGTCGCCGGCACCGGTGCCGACATGCATGGGGCGATCTGCGGCGGCATTGCCGCGCTGCGCGGACCCAAGCACGGCGGCGCGAACGAGGTGGCCTTCGAGATCCAGTCGCGCTATGCCACGCCCGACGAGGCGGAAGCCGACATCGTGCGCCGGGTGCAGGCCAAGGAGGTGGTGATCGGCTTCGGCCATCCCGTCTACACCACCGGAGACCCGCGGAACGTGGTGATCAAGGAGGTCGCACGCCGCCTCTCGCAGCGCGCAGGGTCGATGAAGCTGTTCGATATCGCCGAGCGCCTGGAAGCCGTGATGTGGCGCGAGAAGCGGATGTTCCCGAACCTGGACTGGTTCAGCGCGGTCTCGTACCACATGATGGGCGTACCAACCGCGATGTTCACCCCGCTGTTCGTGGTCTCGCGCACCTCCGGCTGGGCCGCGCATGTGATCGAGCAGCGCATCGACGGCAAGATCATCCGCCCGACGGCCAACTACACCGGGCCGGAAGGCGTGCGCTGGGTGCCGATCGACGAGCGCTGAAGCACCCCGCTGGCCGCGCCTGACCAGCGCCGCTGGTCGACACCCAGCCAACCCACCTCCCACTCCCCTGCAAGCCCCGTACAACCCACCGGCACTGCCCACATGTCCGCTCCGATCTCCAACATCCGCCCCGAACCCGACGCGCTGCTGGTCGATATCGCCGACTACGTGCTGTCGACGCAGGTCGACAGCACCGAGGCCTACGACACCGCCCGCTACTGCCTGCTCGACACCCTGGGCTGCGGCCTGGAGGCGCTGGAGTACCCGGCCTGCACCAAGCTGCTCGGCCCGATCGTGCCAGGCACGGTCGTTCCGAACGGCGCGAAGGTCCCGGGGACGCCGTACCAGCTCGACCCGGTCCAGGCCGCGTTCAACATCGGCACCATGATCCGCTGGCTCGATTTCAACGATACCTGGCTTGCCGCCGAGTGGGGCCATCCGTCGGACAACCTGGGCGGCATCCTGGCCACCGCCGACTGGCTGTCGCGTACGCGGGTCGCGCGCGGCCTCGCGCCGCTCACGGTGCGCGACGTGCTCACCGCGATGATCAAGGCGCACGAGATCCAGGGCGTGCTGGCGCTGGAGAACAGCTTCAACCGCGTCGGCCTGGACCATGTCGTGCTGGTGAAGGTGGCCTCGACAGCGGTGGTGACCGCGATGATGGGCGGCACGCGCGACGAGGTCATCGACGCCGTGTCGAACGCCTGGATCGACGGGCAGTCGTTGCGCACCTACCGCCACGCACCGAACGCCGGGTCGCGCAAGTCGTGGGCCGCTGGCGACGCGACTTCGCGCGCGGTGCGCATCGCATGGATGACGCTGCGCGGCGAGATGGGCTATCCGTCCGCGCTCAGCGCGAAGACCTGGGGCTTCCAGGACGTGCTGTTCAAGGGCCAGCCGCTGGTGCTGGGCCGCCCGCTCGGCTCGTACGTGATGGAGAACGTGCTGTTCAAGATCTCTTTCCCGGCCGAGTTCCACGCGCAGACCGCGGTCGAATGCGCGCTGGTGCTGCATCCGCTGGTGAAGCACCGACTGGAGGATATCGAGAAGGTCACCATCACCACGCATGAATCGGCGATCCGCATCATCGACAAGCGGGGGCCGTTGCACAACCCGGCCGACCGGGATCACTGCATCCAGTACATGACGGCGGTCGGTCTCATCAAGGGCAACCTCGTGGCGGCCGACTACGAGGACGGCGTGGCCGCGGACCCGCGGATCGACGCGCTGCGCGACCGGATGGAGATCGTCGAGGAACCGCGCTACACCCGCGACTACCTCGATCCGGCGAAGCGCTCGATCGCCAACGCGGTGCAGGTCACCTTCAAGGACGGGACCAGCACGCAGCAGGTGGAGGTCGAATACCCGGTCGGACATCGCCGCCGCCGCGCGGAGGGCTACCCGCTGCTCGACGCCAAGTTTGCGGTCAACCTGGCGCGGCGCTTCGCTCCGAAGCAGCAGCGGCTGATCCGCGAGGCCTGCGCGGATGCCGGCAAGCTGCAATCGATGCCGGTCGACCAGTTCGTGGACCTGTTCTCGGCCTGAGTATCGCCTTACCCGATCAACGACCGGTGCGCTGCTCCGCCCATCGGTCGACGGAGCCTTGCCGGATCGAGGAGACGGGGTGCCCTGCTCCGCTCATGTCCCCCGGCCCAGACCCGCTCGCGCGGCTCCGGGCCTCCTCCTCTACTTCGCTCCGCAGGGCACCCCGCCTCCTCGATCAGCACCGGGCTGTGGCCAGAGGGGGTATTGCCGTCATCGGCGTTCGGGCAGGATGGCTGCAACGGAACCAACGTGCGCCGCGCAACCATGGCGAAATGGTCGCTCAACGTACGACGGACGTCCCGGCCCAAGGCGGCAGTACCGCACGCGGGTGGAACGGACGCGGGTATCGGGTAGCCCCTGGAGCGAAGTAAAGGGGGAGGCTCCAGTCGGGCGACCGACTGGAGCCGGAGGACATGAGCGGAAGGGGCTACCCGATGCCCGCGTCCCAGCCCCCTGAAGGTACGACTCCGCCCGGTTCAGTCGATCAGAGCGGCCCGCCCTATCAAGCCGTCTCGGCCGCCACCAGTTCGCGCAGCACGTACGGCAGGATGCCCCCGTGCTTCAGGTAGTCGACCTCGATGCCGGTGTCGATCCGCAGCGTCAGCGTGACCTTCTGCGTGGAACCGTCTGCGCGGGTGATCGTCATCGTCACGTCCTGCATCGGCTTGACGTTACCGCCCTCGAGCCCCTCGATCGTGAACGTTTCGGTGCCGTCGAGCTTCAGCGTCCCCACGTCCTCGCCCGGCTTGAACTGCAGGGGCACCACGCCCATGCCGATCAGGTTGGCGCGATGGATGCGCTCGAAGCTCTTCACGATCACCGCGTTCACCCCGAGCAGTTGCACGCCCTTGGCGGCCCAGTCACGCGACGAACCCATGCCGTAGTCCTCGCCACCGAAGATGACCAGCGGCGTGCCGGACGCGCGGTACAGCTCGGACGCCTCGAAGATCGTCATCTGCGCACCGTCGGGCTGGTGCTTCGTGACAGGACCTTCGGTGCCCGGCGCGACCGCATTGCGCAGGCGCACGTTGGCGAACGTACCGCGCACCATGAGTTCATGGTTGCAGCGACGCACGCCGAAGTGGCCCCACTCCGCCGGGGGGTGGTTCGCCTGGAACGGCTCAAGCCACTTGCCGGCCGGCGTACCCGGCCGGATCTTCGTGGACGGGCTGATATGGTCGGTGGTGATCGAGTCGCCGAGGATAGCCAGCGCGCGTGCGCCGACGATGTTGCTGACCTTGCCCGGCGTCTGGGTCACGCCCTGGAAGAACGGAGGTTCGCGGATGAACGTCGACTCCGGGTCCCACTTGTAGACTGCACCTTCGACCGTCGGGATCGCTTCCCACAGCTTCTTGTTGCCGGAGAGGTCGCTGTATTCGCGGCGGAAGTGCTCCGGGTTGTACGCAAAGCGCAGTTGCTCGGCGATTTCCGCATCCGTCGGCCAGAGGTCCCTCAGGAAGACCGGCTTGCCATCCTTGTCCATGCCCAGCGGCTCGGTGGTCAGGTCGGTGCGAACGGTACCAGCCAGTGCATAGGCGACCACCAGCGCCGGGCTGGCGAGGTAGTTCGCCCGCAGGTTGGGGTGCACCCGCGCCTCGAAGTTGCGGTTGCCAGAGAGTACCGCGCAGGTGACCAGATCCTTGGACACCACCGCGTCCTCGATCTTCGCGTCGAGCGGACCGGCCGCGCCCATGCAGGTCGTGCAGCCGTAGGCCACAACGCTGAAGCCGAGCTTCTCGAGGAACGGCAGCAGGCCGGCGTCCTGCAGGTACTTCGTCGCCACCCGCGACCCGGGCGCGAGCGAGGTCTTGATGCGCGGATGCGTGGTCAGCCCCTTCTCCACCGCACGCTTGGCGAGCAGGCCGGCTGCCAGCAGCAGCGCCGGGTTGGAAGTGTTCGTACAGGAGGTGATCGACGCGATCAGCACGTCGCCGTGGCCGACGTCATAGCCGTGCCCGGTCGGCTCGCGGCGCACGAGATCGTCGGCGGCCCGGGCATAACCGTTCTTGTCGGTCGGCGCCGAGAACAGACGGTCGAAGTCGCGGCCCAGGTCGGGCAGGTTGACACGGTCCTGCGGCCGCTTCGGCCCGGAAAGGCTCGGGACGATGCTCGACAGATCGAGCTCGATCACCTGGGTGTAGTCGATGTCGCCCGGCTTCGGCATGCCGAACATGCCCTGTACCTTGAAGTAGGCTTCGATCGCCGCGATCTGCTCAGGCTCGCGGCCGGTGGTGCGGAAGTAGTCGATGGTCTTGTCGTCGACCGGGAAGTACCCCATCGTGGCACCGTACTCCGGCGCCATGTTCGCCACCGTGCAACGGTCGGCCGCGGTCAGGTTGGCCGCGCCTTCGCCGAAGAACTCGACGAACTTGCCGACCACCTTCGCCTTGCGCATCAGTTCGGTGACGGTCAGAGCCAGGTCGGTGGCAGTGACACCCTCGCGCAGCCGGCCGGTCAGGTGGCAGCCGACCACATCCGGGGTCAGGAAGGCGTTCGGCTGGCCGAGCATGCCGGCCTCTGCCTCGATGCCACCCACGCCCCAGGCCACCACGCCGATGCCGTTGACCATGGTCGTGTGCGAATCGGTGCCGAACACCGTGTCGGGAAACCAGAGGCCGTCCTTCTCCCAGACCCCGCGCGACAGGTACTCCATGTTGATCTGGTGGATGATGCCGTTGCCCGGCGGCACCACGCGCACCGTCTTGAACGCGCCCTGCGCCCATTTCACGAACAGGTAGCGCTCGGCATTGCGCTTGAACTCGATCTCCTGGTTCACCTGCACCGCGTCGGGCCGGTTGAAGACATCGATCTCGACCGAATGGTCGACAACGACATCCACAGGGACCAGTGGCTCGATCTTGCCCGGCGCCAGGCCGAGCTTGCCGGCCGCGTTGCGCATCGCTGCCAGGTCGTTCAGCGTGCCGAAGCCGATCAGGTCCTGCAGCACGATGCGCACCACGATGAACGGGATCTCGGTGGTGCGTGCCCCGTTGGCCTGCCAGGCCGCCAGTGCCTTCACGTGTTCAGGCGTCACTTTCTTGCCGTCGCAGTGGCGCACCAGCGCCTCCAGCACCACGCGGATCGAGCGCGGCAGCCGGGAAACCTTGCCCAGGCCGGCCTCCTCGAGCGCAGCAAGCGAATGGTACTTGCCGGCCTTGCCGGCCGAGGGGGTGAAGTCGCGCAGGGAGTTGAAGGCGTCTTGGGTCATGACAGGCTCTGTAGTCGCACGAAACAGGAAAAGGGTACGAAGGGCATGCTTGGACGGGGCGTAACCCGGCTACGCCGCCATCAACTCGCGCAGCACGAACGGCAGGATGCCGCCGTTCTTCAGGTACTCGACCTCGATCGGGGAATCCACGCGCAGCGTGACGGCCACGTTCTGCGTGCTGCCGTCCTTGCGGTGGATCACCAGCGTGACGTCCTGCAGCGGCTTGATGTTGCCGCCTTCGACGCCGATCAGGTCGTAGCTTTCCTCGCCGGTGATGCCCAGCGACTGCACGCTGTCGGTACCCTTGAACTGGCAGGGCAGCACGCCCATGCCGACCAGGTTCGAGCGGTGGATGCGCTCGTAGCCGCGCGCCACCACCACCTTGATGCCGAGCATCTGGGTGCCCTTGGCCGCCCAGTCGCGCGAGGAACCGGTGCCATAGGCCTCGCCGCCGAAGACGAACAGCGGAACCTTGTCCTTCTGGTACTGCATCGACGCGTCGAAGATCTGCATCTTCGCGCCGTCGGGCTGGTGGAAGGTGACGCCGCCTTCCGAGCCGGGCACCATCAGGTTCTTGATGCGCGGGTTGGCGAACGCACCGCGGACCATCACCTCGTGGTTGGTGCGGCGCGAGCCGAAGCTGGAAAGGTCGGTGCTGCCGGCCGCCACAAGCCAGTCGCCCGCGAGCGTGCCCTTGCGGATCGGCGCCACCGGGCTGATGTGGTCGGTGGTCAGCTTGTTGCCGAAGATGCCCAGCGCGCGACCGCCGCGGACGTCGGTGACCTTGGGCAGGGTGCGGCTGAAGCCTTCGAACAGCGGCGGCTCGAGCAGGTAGGTCGACTTGTCGTCCCAGTCGAACAGCGCGCCCTTCGCCTCCGGGATGCCGTCCCAGAGGTCCTTGGCACCGGACAGGTCGCCGTACTCGCGGCGGAAGCTCTCGGGATTGAGCGCGAACTTCATCACCGCCTCGACTTCCTCGGGCGTCGGCCACAGGTCCTTCAGGAAGACCGGCTTGCCGTCCTTGTCGTTGCCGATCGGATCCTTGTCCATATCGATGCGCACGGTGCCGGCGAGCGCGAACGCGATCACGAGCGGCGGGCTCATCAGGAAGTTGGCCTTCAGCGACTGGTGCACGCGCGCTTCGAAGTTGCGGTTGCCGGACAGGACGGCGGCGCAGATCACGTCATTCTTGACGATCGACTCTTCCAGATCCTTGTCCAGCGGCCCGGCAAGGCCCATGCAGGTCGTGCAGCCGTAGGCCACCACGTGGTAGCCGAGCTGCTCCAGGTAGGGCATCAGGCCGGCGTCCTTCAGGTAGGCCGTCACCACCTTGGAGCCGGGAGCGAGCGAGGTCTTCACCCGCGGATGCGGCTTCATGCCCTTCTCGACCGCTTTCTTGGCGAGCAGGCCGGCGGCCAGCAGCACCCACGGGTTCGAGGTGTTGGTGCAGGAGGTGATCGCCGCGATGCCGATGTCGCCATGGCCGACGTCGCCCACCGCCGGGTTGGCGACCGGGAACCGCTTGTCGAGGTCAGCCGCAGGCTTGTTGTAGCCGCTTTCGGCGACCGGCTTGGAGAACAGCTCGTTGAAGCGGTCCTTGATCGCCTCGAGGTTCAGGCGCTCTTCCGGCTGCTTCGGGCCGGACACGCTGGGACGCACGGTGGACAGGTCGAGCTCGACCACCTGCGAGTAGTCGATCTCGCCCTTGCGCGGGATGCCGTACATGCCCTGCGCCTTCAGGTACGACTCGATCGCGTCGCAGTGCTCTTCCCGACCGGTCATCCGGTAGTACTCGAGGGTCTTGTCGTCGATCGCGAAGAAGCCGCAGGTCGCGCCGTAGTCGGGCGCCATGTTGGCGACGGTCGCGCGGTCGGTGGCGCTGAGCGTGGACGCGCCCTCGCCGAAGTACTCGACGAACTTGTTGACCACGTTGGACTTGCGCAGCAGTTCGGTGACGGTGAGCACCAGGTCGGTGGCGGTGACACCGGGGTTCAGCTTGCCGCTCATGTGCACGCCGACCACGTCCGGCTCGAGGAAGTAGTACGGCTGGCCGAGCATCGCCGCCTCGGCTTCGATGCCGCCCACGCCCCAGGCCAGCACGCCGATCGCATTCACCATGGTGGTGTGCGAATCGGTGCCGACAGCGGAGTCCGGGTAGTAGATACCGTCCTTCTCCCATACCCCGCGCGACAGGTACTCGAGGTTCACCTGATGGCAGATGCCGTTGCCCGGGGGCACGACGCGGATGCCGGAGAACGCCTGCTTGGCCCACTTCAGGAAGGTGTAGCGCTCACCGTTGCGCTCGAACTCGATCTCCATGTTCCGGCGCAGCGCGTCGGTGGAGTTGTGCACGTCGACCACGATCGAGTGGTCGACCACCAGGTCGACAGGGACCAGCGGCTCGATCCGGGCGGGGTCGAAGTTCTGGCGCTTCGCCTCGGCGCGCATCGCCGCGAAGTCGTTGAGCGCGGGGAAGCCCGCCATGTCCTGCAGCATGATCCGCGCGAGCACGAACGGCAGTTCGGTCGTGCGCTCGCCGTTCGGTTGCCAGTTGGCCAGTTTCTTCACGACGTCGGGGCTGATCCGCTGGCCGTCGCAGTTGCGCAGCACGGATTCGAGCACCACACGCAGGCTGACCGGCAGGCGCGAGGTCTTGCCGAACCCCTGCTCTTCCAGAGCCTTCAATGAATACATGTTCCCGCTCCTGCCGGACTTGAGCTTGAACTCGCGCAGGGTGTTCAGCGGATCGTTGGCCATGCTGGCTTCCTCTCAGAGGCTTTGTGAGTGTTGAAGTGTCCTGGAAAGACCTGGGCGCTGCTGGAACGGCGGTCCAGTCACTGGGGACGGACCGGCGACCGGCGCCGCTGCCGACGGGCTACCGCGATCAGGTACCGACATCGCGCGACGTCATCACACGACGGCGTCACGCGCCGCTGTCACTGATTACTGGCGCCGGGGTCGACAGCTTTCGATTTTTGCACATTTCGCCGCCGTGCGGGCATGCCGCGACCGGTGCAACCACCCTCTCCGAAGCGCACCGCTTGCCCTGCTGCCATCGCCCGATCAGGCGAGCGCCGCCGCCACGAACAGGCCCACCATGCAGAAGAAGGCCGCCGACCAGACGAGCGACCGGGCGGTCGGCCGATCGGCCACGTACAGCACCGCATACAGGCAGCGCAGCGCCACGAAAGCGACGGCGAGGATGTCCACCCAATCCTGCCGAGCCTGTGCGAGGTGCGCAATAATGACGCCTGCAGCGAACGGCGGGAAAGCCTCGAAGTGGTTCAGGTGCGCCCACCAGGCGCGCAGCCGGTGTCCGTCGGCCGCGGCGAGCTGCGCCCGAGGCGCAGCATTGTCGTAATCGGGACGATACTTCGCCACCGCCACCGTCAGGTAAGGCAACATCGCTCCTGCGAGGACCATCCAGTAGGCAAGGGTCATCCGGGTCTCTCCTTTCCGTATCCACCGAGCAGCCGAGCCATCCAGCCAGAACCGCGATCATGACAGACAAGATCCGCAAGACCGACGAGGAGTGGCGCGCCCAGTTGAGCGCCGAGCAGTACGAAGTGACCCGCCGGCACGGCACCGAGCGCGCGTTCACCGGAGCTTACTGGGATGCCAAGGACGCCGGCACCTACCGTTGCGTGTGCTGCAGCAACCCGCTGTTCGACGCCTCCACCAAGTACGACTCGGGCACCGGGTGGCCGAGCTTCTTCCAGCCCCTGGCGGGCGATGCGGTGGCCACCGCGGAAGACAACAGCTGGTTCAGCCGGCGCACCGAGGTCCTGTGCGCACGCTGCGACGCACACCTGGGCCACGTGTTCGAGGACGGACCGGCGCCGACCGGCCTGCGCTACTGCATGAACTCGGCCGCCCTGCATCTGGACAAGACAGGCTCCGAATGATGCGGGCGCGCCTCAAGGCGGCCGCGCGGGAAATCATCGCCGCATTCGATCTCTCGGGCGTGCCGCCCGGCAACAAGATCACTCCGACGAACCTCGTCGATGCCCTCGATGTGTTCTTCGACGACTGCGAGCGCATCGACCGCGACTACGGACCGACCGCCGAGGTGCTGGCCGAGGACGTGAACGGCATCGCGGACCAGATATTCGAATGCCTGCACGACCTGGGCAACTGGGCCGATCGGCTAAAGCTGCGCAATGCGCGTGTCTCGGTGATCGACATCTCGCTCGAGGCCGCCCAGTGGTGCATGCGCCATCGGGGCCAGTTGCGCCAGATCGGGCCGGTGGTGGCCGCGCTCGCCAACCGGGCGAACCTGGCCGGCAGCCTGGACGCCTGCATCGCGCTGTCGGATGCCTACGAGGCGGTGATCGCCAATGTCGCGGCCCGGTTGCAGGTCGACCACACCTCGACCGATCCGCTTCGGCCGTGGCGGCAGTTGCTGATCAATGCCGCGATCGTCTCCACCCGCTCGCGCGATCTGCGCAAGATGGAGCGGGCCTACCGCCGGCTGGAGACCCACCTTCCATCCGAATGTCCGGCCTTCTTCCAGCAGGCCGCGCACCAGGTGGCCGGGCTCGGTTTCTCGCCCGAGGCCCGCGCGCTGGTGCAGGCACGCAATGCCAAATGGACATCCCGGGGCTGAGCCTAGATAATCCTGAATATGAAGTGGCTGTTCGACCTTTTCCCGGTCATCCTATTCTTCGTGGCCTACAAGCTGGCTGGCCTCTACACCGCTACCGCGGTCGCGATCGCGGCCACGTTCGTGCAGATCGGCTGGCTCAAGCTCAAGGGGCGCACGGTCGAACCGGCGCTCTGGCTGAGCCTGGGCGTGATCGTCGTGTTCGGCGGCGCGACGCTGCTGCTTCATGACGAAGTGTTCATCAAGTGGAAGCCGACCGTGCTCTACCTCATGTTCACCGTCGGGCTGGTCGCCGCGCAGGTGTTCTTCGGCCGCAACCCGATGCGCGCGGTGATGGGGAAGCAGATTTCCCTGCCCGATACGGTCTGGCGCAGGCTCAACTACGCCTGGGCAGCGTTCTTCGCGCTGCTGGCGGTGCTCAACATCCTGGTCGCGCAGTACTTCTCGACCGATGCCTGGGTGAACTTCAAGCTGTTCGGGGTCACCGCCCTGATGCTGGTGTTCGTGTTCGCGCAGGCGCTGGTCCTGTCGCGCCACGCGGAAGCAGCTCAGGATTCAGACGGGGAGTCGCCGTGAACGGCACCAGCCTGGCCGACGAGATGCGCGCGCGACTGCAGGCCCTCGAACCGTCGTCCCTGCTGATCGACGACGAAAGCGCTCTGCACGCAGGCCATCCGGGCGCAGCCTCGGGTGGCGGCCACTACCGGCTGGCCCTCACCAGCGCAGCCTTCTCCGGGCGGACCACGATAGCCCGCCACCGCATGGTCTACACCGCCCTGGGCGACCTCATGCACGGGCGCATCCATGCGCTGGCGATCCAGGCCCGTGCGCCGGGCGAACCCGATGCCTGGTGACATGGCAACGCAAGACATCCACCTATCCAAGGGAGCAATCGCATGAAAAGCATCGCCCTGCAACGCTCGGTCTCGCTCGCGGTGTTTGCCGCGGCAGGGCTGATGATCGGCACCAGCGCCCTGGCCCAGGCCCCGGCCCCGAAGGGCTCGGGCACCGTAGCACGCGTGAACGGCGTGACCGTGCCACAGAGCCGCATCGACATGCTGATGAAGCAGCAGGCCCAGCGCGGCGCACCCGACACCCCCGAGATGCGCACGCGCGTACGCGATGAACTCGTCAGCATGGAAGCGGTGAGCCAGGAGGCGACCAAGCGCGGCTTCGACAAGAATCCCGACGTGATGATCCAGCTCGAACTGGCGCGCCAGAACATCCTGGCACAGGCCTACATCGCCGACTACATCGCGAAGAATCCGATCAGCGACGCGGCGATGAAAGCGGAGTACGACAAGATCCGCGCTGCGCTGGGCGAGCGCGAGTACCGCGTGCGCCATATCCTGGTCAAGACCGAGGCCGAGGCGAAGGAGATCATGGCTGCGATCGCCGCCAAGAAGACCACCTTCGAGAAGGCCGCTGCGGAGCGCTCGGAGGACGCAGGCTCCAAGGGACGCGGCGGCGAGCTCGACTGGACGCCGCCGGCCAACCTGGTCAAGCCGTTCGCCGATGCGATGGTCAAGCTGAAGAAGGGCCAGACCGCGCCGGCCCCGGTTCAGTCGCAGTTCGGCTGGCACATCATCCGGCTGGATGACGAGCGCCCCCTGACCGCTCCGCCCTACGACGAGGTCAAGCAGCAGCTGCAGCAGCGTTTCCAGCAGCAGGCCATCGAAAAGGCGATCGCGGAAGTACGTGCCAAGGCGAAGATCGAGTAGCCACCACCTGGCACGGCGCGATGCCGGCCGTGCGCGGCCGGCATCGCGGGTTCGCAGTTTTGCCTGCACGTCGACGGGTGGTTTGGGTACACTGGACTGGCAGCCACGGCTGCACCTCGCGCACGCCGCCGGCAGTGGCAGCGGACCAACCGAACACGACCCCGGCCCGGAAAACCGCCCGCCATGCTCAAGCGCATCGAATTCATCGTCCTGACCCTGGCAGCCGCGGCCTTCCTGGTTGTGGTGATCGCCAACGTGTCGGTGTCTCGCAGCTCGCGTGCCATGCAGGCCCAGTTCACCGAGCAGCAGCAGTTCATCGCGACCACGGCCCAACTCGAGGTCCTGAATCGTGAACTGATCCGCGCACTCGCCGAGCTGGCCGCCCGCAACAACGACGAGCAGTTGCGCAGCCTGCTGAGCGCCAATGGCATCACCTTCACCGTAGAGCAGAAAACTGCTCCGGCGAAGCGCTGAACGGGGAATGCCATGAACGACCTTTCGAACCGTAATGCCGCCACCCCGTTCGTTCCGCTCCTGCTGTTGATGATCGGCCTGCTCATGTGGTCCGGCGCGCAGATGTTCCAGCTGTTCAGTGAACATTCGACGCTGAAGACGCTGCTTTCGAACCAGGCGGCGCCCTATGCAGCATCGCAGAAGCTGCGTATCCAGCTGGATGCGGTCGCCTCCGGCACGCAGCGGCTCGCCGACCAGGGGAACCCGAACGCGCGCGTGGTGGTCGAGGAGCTGCGCAAGCGCGGCATCACGATAAACCCTGCGGGGGCACCGGTATCGCTGCCTGTACCGTCATCGCTGCCGCAGCCGGCGACGGCGACGCCTGCCGGCAAGTAAAGCCGCGTCAGTACCTGGCGCCCTGAGGCGCCCGGACCCGCAGCTCAGCCCACCCAGCGGCGGGCGTTGCGGAACATGCGCAGCCACGGGCTGTCTTCACCCCAGGCCCGCGGATGCCATGACAGCTGCACCGTGCGGAACACCCGTTCCGGATGCGGCATCAGGATGCTGAACCGGCCGTCCTCGCTGGTCAGGCCGGTGATGCCGCCGGGCGCACCGTTCGGATTGTACGGATAGCGTTCGGTCGTCTCCCCCGCCGCATCCACGTAGCGCAGGGTGACCAGCGGTGCTGCAGCCTGCATCGCGGCGGCGGAGGCGAAGCGCGGAAACCCCTCGCCATGCGACACCACCACCGGCAGCCGGCTGCCGGCCATGCCGTCGAAGAACAGCGAACGGGTCGGCATCACTTCGACCATCACCAGCCGGGCCTCGAACTGCTCGGACCGGTTGCGCACGAAGCGCGGCCAGTGCGCAGCCCCCGGGATCAGGTCGGAGAGCCCGCTCATCATCTGGCAGCCATTGCATACGCCGAGGCCGAAACTGTCGCTGCGGGCGAAGAAGGCGCTGAACGCATCGAACGCCCGGGCGTTGAAGCGGATCGACTTGGCCCAGCCCTCGCCGGCGCCGAGCACGTCGCCATAGGAGAAACCACCGCAGGCGGCGACGCCCTTGAACGCGTCGAGCGCGACCCGTCCCTCGAGGATGTCGCTCATGTGCACGTCCACCGCGGTGAATCCGGCGCGGTCGAATGCGGCCGCCATCTCGTTCTGTCCGTTGACGCCCTGCTCGCGCAGGATGGCCACTCGCGGCCGAGACCCGGCATGTACCCACGGCCCGGGCAGCGCATCCTGCGGGTCGAACCCGATCTGCGCATGCAGGCCCGGCGCAGCCGCATCGCAGGCAATCTCGTGCGCCTCGTCGGCGCAGGCCGGGTTGTCGCGCATGCGCGCGAGCAGCCAGCTGGTTTCGGACCACGAGCGGCGCAGGGCAGCGCGCGGCTCGTCGAGGAACACCTCGCCGCCTGCCGCCAGGCATAGCCGGTCGACGGCATTGGGCCGGCCGACGGCATGCACGCAGCCGCCGAGGCCGTGGGCGTCGAACATTGACAGCGTCCGTGCAACGTCCGCTTCGCGGACCTGCAGCACCGCGCCCAGTTCCTCGTTGAACAGCCAGGCCATCACCGAAGCCCGGGTCGCCGCAGCGAGCATTGGACCGGGCTCCAGGTCGACGCCCACGCCACCAGCGAACATCATTTCCACCACGGTGGCCAGCAGGCCGCCGTCGGAGCGGTCATGGTAGGCAAGCAGCAGGCCTTCGCCGCGCAGCGCCTGCACGGCTGCGAAAAAGCCGGCCAGGTCCTGCGCGTGGTCCAGGTCGGGGACCTCATCGCCGAACAGCGAGTGCACCTGCGCCAGTGCGGAACCGCCCAGCCGCGCGCGTCCGCGCCCGAGGTCGACCAGCAGCAGCCGGGTGGCGCCGACGTCGGTGCACAGTTGCGGCGTCGACGCAGTGCGCACGTCGTGCACGGGGGCGAACGCGGACACGACCAGCGACACCGGCGAGGTGACCGAGCGCGGCGCGTCGCCAGCCGCAGGCTCGCGCCAGACGGTCTTCATGGACAACGAATCCTTGCCGACCGGGATCGACAGCCCGAGCGCCGGGCACAGTTCCATCGCGACCGCATGCACGGTGTCGAACAGCGCAGCGTCCTCGCCCGGATGGCCGGCGGCGGCCATCCAGTTGCCGGAGAGCTTAACCAGCCCGAGCGCCGCGATCGGGGCGGCAGCGATGTTGGTGATCGCCTCGCCGACAGCCATCCGGCCGGAGGCAGGTGCATCGACCAGCGCCAGCGGCGTGCGCTCGCCGATCGCCATCGCCTCGCCGGTGGATGCCGTGAACCCGGACAGCGTGATCGCGCAGTCGGCCACCGGGACCTGCCACGGACCGACCATCTGGTCGCGCGCGGTGAGTCCGCCCACGCTGCGATCGCCGATGGTGACGAGGAAGGACTTGTCGGCCACGGCGGGCAGGCGCAGCACGCGATGCACCGCCTCGCGCAGGTCGATCGCCGCCAGCGACAGCGGCTGCGCGGGGCGCCGAACGCGCTTGACGTCGCGCAGCATCTTCGGCGGCTTGCCCAGCAGCACGTCCATCGGCATGTCGACCGGACGGTTGCCCAGGCGTGGATCCTCGACCACCAGCTGCGCCTGCGCGGTTGCGGTACCGACCACCGAGAACGGACAGCGCTCGCGCTCGGCGATCGCGCGGAACCGGTCAAGGCGCTCCGGGTCGAGCGCGAGCACGTAGCGCTCCTGCGACTCGTTGCTCCAGATCTGCATCGGCGACATGCCGCGCGTCTCGACCGGCACCGCGCGCAGGTCGAAGCGCGCGCCCAGGCCTGCGCCATGCGCCAGTTCGGGCAGCGCATTCGAAAGGCCGCCCGCGCCGACATCGTGGATCGACAGGATAGGGTTGTCCTCGCCCAGCGCCCAGCAGCGGTCGATCACCTCCTGTGCGCGGCGCTGCATCTCGGGATTGCCGCGCTGGACGGAATTGAAGTCGAGGTCGGCGGTGTTGTGCCCGGTATCCATGCTGGACGCGGCGCCGCCGCCCATGCCGATCAGCATGCCCGGCCCGCCCAGCTGCACCAGCGGCGCACCCGCGGGCACAGCGGCCTTCTGCGTGCCGCCGGCCGGGATGCTGCCCAGACCGCCGGCGAGCATGATCGGCTTGTGGTAACCACGGCGTTCGCCGTCGAAGGTGACCTCGAAGGAGCGGAAGTAGCCGCACAGGTTGGGACGGCCGAACTCGTTGTTGAAGGCGGCCGCGCCGATCGGTCCTTCGATCATGATCCGGCAGGCGTCGTCGATGCGCCCGGGCTTGCCGTAGACGGTACCGTCGGGCTGCAGTTCCCATGGACGCAGGTAGCCAGGCAGGTTCAGGTTCGACACGCTGAAGCCGCAGAGCCCGGCCTTGGCCCGTGCGCCGCGGCCGGTGGCCGCCTCGTCGCGGATCTCGCCGCCAGCACCGGTCGCCGCACCGGCGAACGGCGAGATCGCCGTCGGGTGGTTGTGCGTCTCGACCTTCATCAGGATGTGGGTGCGCTCGTCGCGCCAGGCGTAGGTGTGCGGCAAGGCATCCGCGAGCGCGCCACCGGCAGGGGGCACCGGCAGCAGCCGTGCGGTATCGAACCCCTCGATCACCGACGCATTGTCGACATAGGCCACCACCGTCCCGGACGGACTGACCGCATGCGTGTGGCGGATCATCCCGAACAGGGTTTCGCTGCGCGGCTCCCCGTCGACGATCCAGCTGGCGTTGAAGATCTTGTGCCGGCAATGCTCCGAGTTCGCCTGCGCGAACATCATCAGTTCGACGTCGGTCGGGTCGCGGCCGAGCCTGCGGAAGGCCGCGACCAGGTACTCGATCTCGTCGGCGGACAGGGCAAGGCCGAGTTCGCGGTTGGCCGTCTCCAGCGCGGCGGCACCATCGCCCGTGAGGTCGACCGTCGACAGCGGCGCATCGGCGAGCGCGTCGAACAGCCGGTCGGCGGCCTCCAGCGACTCGAGCACCGATTCGGTCATCCGGTCGTGTACCCGCGAGGCGACCACGCGCCGCTCGTCGGGTCCGGGGACCGCGCCGTCCGCGACCTGCAGGTGCCAGGCACAGCCACGCTCGATGCGCAGGACGGCGGGCAGGCCGCAATGGCGCAGGATGTCGGTTGCCTTCGATGCCCAGGGAGACAGGGTGCCCAGCCTGGGCACGACCAGCAGGTCGATGCGCGCGGCCGGGTCGGATGGCGCATCGTCGCCCGCGCCCTCCAGCACCGCCTCGAGCCGCCGGCGTTCGTCCGCCGACAGCGGCCGCTCTACATGCACGAAATGCCAGTAGGTCGCGGCCAGGGAACGGATCGACGGGGCATCGTTCCGCAAGGACTCCAGGAGCTTCTGCAACCGGAATCCGGAAACGGCGCGGCTGCCGCGCAACCGGAGGATCTGCGTCATCGGGGGTACGTTCGGCGCGAAGGCCCGGATCAAACCTCGATTATACCGGGCCGATGGCGCACCGACGACGCGCCGACGGCGGACTACAATTGCACGACACGATCCGGACCGACCATGCGCCACCCCCACCCCATGCCGCTGTACACGACTGCCGCCCTGCGCACGGTCGAACGCCTCGCCGCAGAGGCCGTTACCGGGTGCGGCGGCGTGCCGCTGATGGAACGCGCAGGTCGTGCCGCAGCCGACCTGGCCATCCAGATGCTCGGCGACCAGGGCGGTCGGGTACTGGTGTTCGCCGGTCCCGGCAACAACGGTGGCGACGCGCTGGTCGTTGCACGGCTGCTGCGTGCCGCCTTCGTCCCGGTCGACCTCGTTTTCGACGGCGATTCCGGACGCCAGCCACCGGATGCGGCCACCGCGCTGGCGGCGTGGCATACGGCCGGTGGCAGCACCCTCGATGCAGTGCCTGCAGGCGGGCGCTGGCCGCTGGTGGTCGACGGCCTGTTCGGCATCGGCTTGACGCGCCCGCCCGAGGGTGTCCTTGCCAACCGCATCGAAGCCATCGCCGCTCTCGCGCGCGACGGCAGCGCGGTACTGTCGCTGGACGTGCCGAGCGGGCTGGACGCGGATACCGGCCGTATACATGGCGTCGCGGTCGAGGCGACCCGGACCCTCACCTTCCTCTCCCTCAAGCCCGGACTGCTCACCGCCGACGGACCGGACTGCTGCGGCGACCTCGACCTGGCCGACCTGGGCATCGACGCCCCGTCGCTGCTGCCGGCCTGCGGCCATGCACTCGACGCCCGGCAACTGGCCGGCCTGCGCCCGGTGCGCCGCCGCAACAGCCACAAGGGTAGCCATGGCAGCGTGGGCGTGATCGGCGGCGCGCCGGGCATGGTCGGTGCAGCGCTGCTCGCCGGGCGTGCCGCGCTGCATGCCGGTGCCGGCCGGGTGACCCTCGGGCTGGTCGACGAGCAGGGACCGGCCTTCGATCCCTGCCAGCCCGAACTGATGGTGCGTCGCTGGCACGAGATGCCGCGCCTGGACGCGCTGACCACGCTCGCGATCGGCCCCGGGCTGGGCGACTTCCCGGAATCGCAGGCCGCGCTGTGCTGGGGCCTCGCCTCGCCGCTGCCGCTGGTCATCGACGCCGATGCATTGAACCTGATCGCACGCGACGACGCACTGCGCAACACCCTCGCCGCCCGGCCCGCCCCGTCCGTGCTCACGCCGCATCCGGCCGAGGCCGCGCGCCTGCTGCGGATCGACACCGCCGCAGTGCAGGCCGACCGCATCGGCAGCGCGGTGTCGCTGGCGGCGATGTTCGACGCCGCCGTCGTGCTGAAAGGTAACGGGAGCATCAGTGCGCTGCCTGGCGGCGAATGGTTCATCCATCGCAGCGGCAACCCGGGCATGGGCAGTGCCGGGATGGGCGACGTGCTCACTGGCATCATCGCTGCGCTGCTGGCACAGGGACTGGCACCGCGCGACGCGCTGACCGGTGGCGTCACCGCGCACGGTGCGGCGGCCGATGCCGTGTCTGCCGAAGAGGGCGTACCGGCCGGCCTGCCTGGCCTCACCGCGTCCGAGGTCTCATTACGTGCGCGTGGGCTTCTGGCCGGCGCCTGAAGCGCCCATCTGACGGAACACACGGTTCGCAGGCTGCGGCATCGGCCATACCCGCACCTCAGTGTGCAGTCGAGCGGAACTCGGTGTTCAATGCATCGACCGCCGACCTCGGACCGGGCATGTGCGGATTGATCGCCAGCGCCGACTCGAACGCAGCCAGCGCCTCGGCGCGCCGGCCATGGCGCAGGCAGATCTGGGCGAAGCCGCAGATCGCGCCGAAATGCCGCGGCTCGAGCTCGAGCGTGCGCACGATATCGGCGACGCTGTCGCGATCGCGCTCCATCAGGAAGTACAACGTCGCACGCTTGTTCCACGCCTCCACATAGTCGTCGCGGTCGTGCAGCAGTGCATCGAGCAACCGGCCGGCCGACTCGAACTCCCGCGCCGCAATATGGTGGATCGCGCGGTCGAGTCGCTGCTCGAGGTCGTCATCGTCATGCGACGTCCACAGCGCCCAGATCTCGTCCTCGGCTTCGCCCGCGACTACCAGGTCATCGGTCGAGGCGAGTGTGCTGAACAGGTCCGCCAGCCGCCGCTCGGTGAGCGTGCGTGGCACCGGCACCGGCGGCCTGCCCACGACCAGCCGGAGCGCGCGGTCGAACAGCTCCGACCTCATCGACGATGCCCCGTCGTCATGGCGCAAGCTCGATGCCGGAGGAGCGCACGACCTTGGCCCACTTCGCCAGCTCTGCCTTGATGAACGCCGCGAACTGCTCGGGCGAGCTGCCGACCGGGTCGGCACCGAGCTTCGCCAGCGTGTCGCCCACCTCAGGGATCTTCACCACCCGCGCCACCTCGCGATAGAGCTTCTGCACCGCATCGTTCGGCGTGCCGGCCGGCGCCAGCAGACCGGTCCAGCCGGAGGTGGTGATGCCGGCCATGCCCGCCTCGGCGGCCGTCGGCACGTCGGGCAACACCGGCGAGCGCTGGCTGCCCATCACCGCCACCGCGCGCAGCTTTCCGGACCGGATGTGCTGGGTGACCGACGGCAGCGTGGTGAACATGACTGCATTGGCGCCCGACAGCAGGTCGGTCACCGCCGGCGTCTCGCCCTTGTACGGCACATGCAGCATCTTCACGCCATTGAGCTGGCTGAAAAGCTCTCCCGACAGATGGTTCATGTTGGCGACGCCGGCCGACCCGTAAGGCAGTTCGCCCGGGCGCTTGCGCGCGAGCGCAGCGAGGTCCTTGAGCGAGGCCACCGGCAGCGCCGGGTTGACCACCACCACGAAGGTGATGCCGGTCACCTGCGACACGGGCGCGAAATCGCGCAGCGTGTCGTAGGGCAACTGCTTGAACACCAGAGGGTTGATCGCCACCGCCGACGGCGGTGCGATCACCAGCGTGTAGCCGTCGGGCTTCGCCTTGGCGACCGCTTCCATGCCGATGATCGCATTGGCGCCGGGGCGGTTCTCGATCACGATCGGCTGGCCGAGGCCTTCCTGCATGCGAAGGCCGACCGTGCGCGCCGCGATGTCGAGGCTGGCGCCGGCCGCCTGCGGCACGACGATACGTACCGGCCGGTTGGGGAAGTCCGGCTGGGCCAGCGCGGTGCCCGGCAGCACCGCCAGTGCCAGCAACGCAAGGGCACCGACCAGCGATACGATCCCGGCGCACCGGTGCCCAGGCAAAGCAGCCCTGCCCGATGTGCGGTACGGGATACCCCTGTCGTCGATCAGCACGGTCCTTGCCATCACACCTCCGCGGTCACTTCGATTTCGATCAGTTTGCCCTGGCGGGTATCGACCCATGCGTACTCGCAGCCGGACACCGGATGCGGCACCAGTTGCCTGAAGGATTGCCGCAGGTGCTCCATCCGCTGCGACTCATGCAGGAAGAACGACGCACGCACCACGCGCTGCCAGGAAGAGCCGGCCATCGCGAGCGTGTCGCCGATGCGCCCGACGACCACTGGCAACTGCTGTTCGAACGTCGGCAACACCACGGTGTTGCCGGAGATGAACAGCACCCCCTCGCGCACCAGGTGGCGTGCGACGATGGTCTGCGGCTCGTACTCGACCACCTGCTTGCGCGACTGCCGGTCGTTCGGCCGCATCGCCAGCAAGTCGAGCGACAGACGCGCTGCCGATGCGAACCGGGACGGCCGGATGTGGCTGGAACTCACCGAGCGTGCATCGCCGGACAGGATGCGCGCGCGTTCCTCGACCGCCCCGCCCCAGGCATCCATGTCGCGCGCCCACAGACGGGTACGCACCGTGTCGGCCAGCGACAGTCCGTGCGTGCGCAGCCGTTCGTCCATGCGGCCGAGCAGCCCCGCCATCTCGACAGTCACCGAGCCGTGCGGATCGCCCTCGGCCGACAGCGCGACGAATTCATGCCCGAGCCATGGCGTGATTGTCTCGTGCATCAGCCGGCCACTCCGGTGCCGTGCGCCACCCCGCGCACGATCGCGATGCCGGCGACCGTCGCCGCCAGAGACCCGAAGACATGCAGCCCCACCAGCAGTCCGGCCCAGCCGAAATCGCCACGTTCGAGCAGGCCGACGGTCTCGGCGGAGAAGGTGGAGAAGGTCGTCAAGCCGCCGAGGAAACCGGTGACCAGGAACAGCCGTACTTCGGGCGGCCAGCCTGCATTGCGCCCCAGGACTTCCCAGGCGGCACCGATCAGCAGGCCGCCGACGACGTTGGCCGCCAGCGTGCCCAGCGGCAGCGGCTGGAACACCGGGTTCCACAGCAGCGCGAATGCCCATCGCAACCAGGCGCCGAGTGCCGCGCCGACACCCACCGCCAGCAGCCCGGTGGCATTCAACGCGGATCGCCCGGCAGCCAGCGCCCGGCGGCTGCATCGTCGCTGGCACGGGACTCGACCCAGCGCTCGCCTTCGGGCGTGCGCTCCTTCTTCCAGAACGGCGCACGGGTCTTGAGAAAATCCATGATGAACGCGCAGGCGGCCAGCGCTTCCTCGCGATGCGCCGACAGCGCGACCACCAGCACGATCTGGTCGGCCGGCCGCATGCAGCCGACCCGATGCACCACCAGCGCATCCTGCAGCCGCCACCGGCCGTGCGCCTCGTCGACGATCTGCTGCAGCGACTTCTCGGTCATCCCGGGATAGTGTTCGAGCGTGAGTTCGGTGACCCCGCTGCCCTCGTTGAAGTCACGCATAACGCCGATGAAGCTGGCGACCGCGCCGACGTCGCTGCGCCCGGCGCGCAACGCCAGGATCTCGGCGGAGATGTCGAAGTCTTCCGTCTGAACGCGTACCGGCACCGATCAGCCCCCGGTGACCGGCGGGAACACTGCGACCTCGTCGCCGTCGGACAGCCGCTGGCCGGCGCCGGCGAGGTCATGGTTCACCGCCATGCGCACCTGCCGCCGGGCGTCGAGTTCGGACGCCCATGCGCCGCCCCGCGCGGCCAGCCATGCGCGCAGTTCGCCGGTGGTCGCAACCCCTTCGGGCAGCACCAGCCGCTCGCGCTCGATGCCGAGCGCTTCACGCAGCCGCGCAAAATACAGGAGGTCGACGGTAGCCATGGGCGCGATCATAGCGCTCTGGCCGCACGGCGGCAGCCGCGAGCGCCGTGATCACACCGAAGGATGGGAAAACCGGGCGAACACCACGCCAGCGATGGCCGGGATGTCGTCGACATGCACCTGCGGCACGGACACCGGCAATGCGGGAACATCGGTCGCCACCGCAACCACCCACGGGTCGGTCGCGGCGAGCAGCGGCGCCGGGCAGGCCGAGCGGTGCACCTCGATCTTCGGAATCGTGGCCTGCTTCCAGCCTTCCACCAGAACCAGGTCGCAGGGCGACAGCCGGCCGAGCAGTTCGTCCAGCGACGGCTCGGGTGCGCCGCGCAACTCGTGCATCAGCGCCCAGCGATTGGCCGATCCGACCAGCACCTCGGTGCACCCGGCCTGCCGGTGCCGCCACGAATCCTTGCCCGGCCGGTCGACATCGAAGGCGTGGTGAGCATGCTTGAGCAGCGATACCCGCCAGCCGTGTACGACCAGCACCGGCACCAGGCGTTCGATCAGGGTGGTCTTGCCGCTGCCGGAGAAGCCGGCGAAGCCGAGGACGTTCATGCAGGGAGTGTAGCGAGCCGCCCGCCGGACAGGTGCAGCCGCCGCATGCCCGGCAGTCCGAGCAGCGCGCGGTCGTGGGCGGCGACCAGCACGGCCGCGCCCGACTCGACCAGTCGCCCGAGGAGTTCGACGACCTGCGCATGGGAGGCCTGGTCGAGGTTGGCGGTCGGCTCGTCGAACAGCATCACGCGCGGCGCGAGCACCCAGGCGCGGGCGATCGCCGTGCGCTGGGTCTCGCCGGTGGACAGGCTGCGCGGATGCGTGCGCGCGACCGCCCGCAGCCGCGCCCAGTCCAGGGCCTCCTGGGTGCGGCGGCGGCTTTCCGCGCGTGGCACGCCGTGCGCGCGCAGTCCGTATTCGATGTTCGCGGTCACGCTGGTCGAGAACAGCAGCGGATGGGCCGGCACGAACTGCAGTGCGTGGCGCACGGCGGTCGGAAAGCGGCCAGCCTCGACCGGCCGGCCTTCGAACGCCAGCGTGCCAGCATCTGGCTCGAGCAGCCCGGCGAGCACGCGCAGCAGCGTCGTCTTGCCGGCGCCATTGTCCCCGGTCAGCACGCAGGCCTCGCCACCCTCGAGCGTGATCGAACAGCCGTCGAGCACCGCACGCCCGCCCAGGGCCACGCGCAGCCCCGTGGCGCACAGCAGCGACGGGCCGTTCACGGCGCTGCCCGCCGGCCGGAAGCGCCCCGCGCAACCGGAAAGTACCCATCGCCGGCCACGGCAGCGCCCTGCCCCGCCCCCTGGCTGAACGCCAGCGCGACGTTCACAACGAGCGCTATCACCATCAGCACGATGCCCAGCGCGATGCCCTCGGTGAATGCGCCCTTGCTCGTCTCGAGCGCGATCGCCGTCGGGATGCTGCGGGTGTGCCCCGCGATGTTGCCGCCGACCAGCAACGCACAGCCGACCTCCGACACCACCCGGCCGAAGCCGCTGAGCACGGCGGCCACCAGCGCGAACCGTACTTCGCGCAGCACGGTGAACCCAGAACGCAGCGGCGAGGCACCGAGCAGCCGCGCGGTCTCGTGCAGGCGCGGATCGGCCGCCTGCACCGCCGCCAGGGTGAATGCGCACACGATCGGGAAGGCGATCACCACCTGCCCGATCGCCATTGCCTCGCGCGTGAACAGCAGTTGCCAGGCGCCGAACGGGCCCTGCCGGGACAGCAGCAGGTACAGCAGCAGGCCGACCACCACCGTGGGGAACGAAAGCAGGCTCTGGACGAGCACCACCAGCAGCCGCCGGCCCGGGAACCGGGTCATCGCCAGCAGGTAGCCGGCGGCCACCGCGAACGGGGTCGCGATCGCCATCGCGGCCAGGGAGACCTGCATCGACACCCCGATGACCGTCCACAACGCCGGATCGAGGCCAGCCAGCCGGCTCAGCGCCTCGAGGGTCGGCTCGAGCAATCCCATCGCTAGCGGGGAGCTTTCGGGACGCCGGGGAAGAACAGCGTCTCGCCGCCAGCCTTGTACGAGGCGATGCGCGCCTGGCCCTCAGGCGAGGTGAGCCAGTCGATCAGTTCGCGTGCACCGCGCGCATTGATGCCCGGGTGACGCGCGGGGTTGACCGCGATCACGCCGTACGGATTGGCCAGGGCCGGGTCGCCTTCGGACAGCACGGCCAGCTCCAGCCGGCCGCGTATCGATGCCCAGGTGCCGCGATCGGTCAGGGCATAGGCCTGCAGTTCGCTCGCCATCGTCAGTACTTCGCCCATGCCACGGCCGGCGGACAGATAGCCCACCCACTTGGGCAGGCCGCCCGCGGACTTCCACAGGTCGAGTTCCATCTGGTGCGTCCCGGAATCGTCACCGCGCGAGACGAAACGCTGCTGGCGGCCGGCGACCGCCCTGAGCGCTGCGGCTGCGTTACCGGCCGAGCGCACCCCGGCGGGATCCGCCTTCGGCCCGACCAGCACGAAGTCGTTGTACATCACGTCGCGCCGGTCGATCCCGTGGCCGGCAGCGACGAACCGATCCTCCGCGGCTCGTGCATGCACCAGGACCAGGTCGGCATCGCCGTTGGCACCCAGCTTCAGTGCCGCACCGGTACCGACCGAAACCACCCGCACCGAGCAGCCGCAGGCCTTCTCGAACGGCGGCAGCAGCCAGCCGAGCAGCCCGGAGTTCTCGGTGCTGGTGGTGGTCGCCATCCGGATCACGCGTTCGGACGCCGGGCGCTGCGCCACCGCGCCACCGCCGGCCGGCGCTTCGGCAGCGCGGGCGACGCCCACCAGGGCAAGCGCGCACAACAGCGCTGGCACACTCTGCCGACCCAGCGCCAGGCCGGCACACACCCACGACCGCAACAGGACTTTCCGCATCCGGCACCTTTCGCATCGAAAAGCCGCCAAACTTACGCACGATGATGCAAACGCTCAATATGAACCCGACTTCCGATTCGATCCCGACTGGCGGGCCCTCGGGCGGTGTTGCACGGGCACCGCTGCGGCTTTCGCTGCGCCTGACCGTCTCCCTCGGCGACGCCGACTGCGCGCGCGTGCCCGCAGCCGCGTTCGACCTGCTGCGCCGCATGCCCCGCGTGGACTCCCTGCGCGAGGCAGCCAGCGGCTTCGGCCTGTCCTACCGCCATGCCTGGGCGCTGATCCGCGACGCGGAGCAGGCGCTGGGTGCACCGCTGATCGTCACCCGGCGCGGCCACGGAACGCAGCTCACGCCCTACGGCGAACTGCTTGCAGCGGCGCTTGAGGAGATCGAATCCCGGCTCGCCCCGGAACTGGATGCGGCCACCCAGGCCCTCTCGGCGGCGCTCGCCCTGGGAGCCGGCGAACACGCACTGGCGAGGCCATGATCCGGCTGCCGGCCGCACTGCCTGCATGGTCCCTGCTGCTGCCGGCGGTGGCGATCGCGATCCTGCAGATGGCCTCCGGAAGCGACCTGGGCTCGCTCGCGGTGGCGGGCGTTGCACTCACGCTGTTCGGTGCAGTCATCGCCGCGGTCCACCATGCAGAGGTGGTCGCGCTGCGGGTCGGCGAGCCGTACGGCACGCTGGTGCTCGCGGTGGCCGTCACGGTGATCGAGGTGGCGCTGATCGTGTCCCTGATGCTGGTCGGCGGCGAAGAGACCGCCGCGCTGCCCCGCGACACCGTGTTCGCCGCGATCATGATCGTGTGCAACGGCGCCATCGGCCTGTGCATCCTCGTCGGCGGCCTGCGCCATCACATCCTGGGCTTTCGCGCCGAAGGGTCGAACTCCGCGCTGGCGGTGCTGGCCACGCTCGCCATCCTCACCCTGGTGCTGCCCGCCTACACCACCACCACCAGCGGCCCGACCTTCTCTACCGCGCAGATGGTGTTCGCCGGCATTGCATCGCTGGTGCTGTACGCAGTGTTCGTGTTCGTGCAGACGGTGCGCCACCGCGACTACTTCCTGCCGGCAGACGTCGCCGAACATGACGTCGACCTGCACGCGGCGCCCCCGTCGACCGGCGTGGCCTGGGCGGCGTTCATCGTGCTGATGGTGGCGCTGGTCGCGGTGGTCGGCCTGGCAAAGGCGCTCGCACCGACCCTCGAATCGGCGGTACGGACCGCCGGCGCACCGCAGGCCGTCGTCGGGGTGGTGATCGCGCTGATCGTGCTGCTGCCCGAGACTTGGGCAGCGGTGCGCGCGGCCGCCGGCAACCGTTTGCAGACCAGCCTCAACCTGGCGCTCGGCTCGGCCCTGGCGAGCATCGGCCTGACCATCCCGGTCGTGGTCGTGCTCTCGATCGCGCTCGACAGGCCGCTGCTGCTCGGCCTGCCGCCGAAGGAGACCGCCCTGCTCGCGCTGACCCTGCTGGTGGCGACCCTGACGCTCAGCGCCGGGCGCACCACCGTCCTGCAGGGCGCGGTCCACCTGGTGCTGTTCTGCACTTTCCTGTTCCTGGCAGCCGTGCCGTGAACAGCCTGCCCCGGCATCCCGGCCGGGGCAGGCCCGCGCCGGGCTTGATGCACGGGGCGCGCGGCTATAATTGATCGTTTTCGAAGCAGCATTCCGGATGACCCTCCTCGACACCCTCCAGCGCCCGCTGCGTGACCTGCGCATCTCGGTCACCGACCGGTGCAACTTCCGCTGCACGTACTGCATGCCGAAGGAGGTGTACGGCAAGGATTTCCAGTTCCTCGAGCGCGAGGCGCTGCTGTCCTTCGGCGAGATCCACCGGCTGGTGCGGCTGTTCCGCGACCAGGGCGTCGAGAAGATCCGCATCACGGGCGGGGAGCCGCTGGTGAGGCGCAAGATCGAGCGGCTGATCGAGATGCTGGCCTGGCACGACGACCTCGACCTCACGTTGACGACCAACGGCTCGCTGCTGAAGCTGAAGGCGCAGGCGTTGAAGGATGCGGGCCTCAAGCGGGTTACGGTCAGCCTCGATTCGCTCGACGATGCGACCTTCAGGCAGATGAACGATGTCGATTTCCCGGTGGCCAAGGTGCTCGAGGGCATCGACGAGGCGAACCGGGTCGGCCTGCCGGTCAAGGTGAACATGGTGGTCAAGCGCGGGGTCAACGACCAGGACGCGGTCGCGATGGCGCGCCACTTCAAGGGCAGCGGCCACATCCTGCGCTTCATCGAATTCATGGACGTCGGCCATACGAACGGCTGGAAGCTCGACTCCGTGGTGCCCTCGGCAGAACTGGCCACGCGCATCGGCGCGGAGCTTCCGATCCAGCCGGTGCCGTCCAACTACCGCGGCGAGGTCGCCGAACGCTGGCGCTACCTCGACGGCAGCGGCGAGGTCGGCTTCATCTCGTCGGTGACCCAGGCCTTCTGCAGCGACTGCACCCGGGCGCGCCTGTCCGCCGAGGGCAAGCTGTACACCTGCCTGTTTGCCACCCGCGGCACCGACTTCCGCGCACCGCTGCGCGCCGATACCTCCGACGTCGAACTGTCCGCGCTGATCCGCAGCGTGTGGTCGGCGCGCGGCGACCGCTACTCCGAATTGCGCAGTGCCGAAACCACGAAAGCGCACAAGATCGAGATGTCCTACATCGGCGGCTGACCGCGCGCCGCGACAGACGATCCGACAGACCCGGATTCGACGACCCCGAATCGACGACCCCGAATCGACGACCCCGAATCGACGACCCACCGCCCGCGAGAACGCACGATGACCGACCCCGATAGCGCAGCACCCGCCGGCAGCGACTCGATCCGCGCCGCCTCCTGCGCCGACGACTACGATCCGAACTCGATGCCGGTCGACAAGGCACGCGCCTTCATCGACCGCTTCGTCGCGCCGATCACCGGCACCCGTCGCGTGCCGGTGCGCGACGCGCTGGGCCAGGTGCTCGCCGAGGACATCGTTTCGCCGTTCGACGTGCCGCTGGCCGACAACTCGGCGATGGACGGGTATGCCCTGCGCCATTCGGACGTCGACGGCCGCGAGGGCGTGACGCTGAAGGTGGTGGGTACCGCCTTTGCGGGGCGCACGTTCAATGGCGAGGTCGCACCGGGCGAATGCATACGCATCATGACCGGCGGCGTCGTGCCGGCGCCGCTCGACTGCGTGGTACCGCAGGAACACACCCGTCCGGGGGACGGCGTGGTCACCTTCGGGGCCGGCCTGCGCCGCGCGCAGAACGTACGCTATGCCGGGGAGGACATCCGCCGTGGTGCGGTCGTGCTGCGCCGGGGCCAGTGGATGCGCCCTGCCGAGGTCGGGCTGCTCGCTTCGCTGGGCATCGGCGACGCGACGGTGTACCGCCGCCTGCGGGTGGCGTTCTTCTCCACCGGCGACGAACTGGTGTCGATCGGCGGCAGCCTCGGCGAAGGCCAGGTCTACGACAGCAACCGCTACACGATCCACGGCATGCTGTCCCGCCTTGGCGTGGACCTGATCGACATGGGCGTGGTGCGAGACGAACCGGCGAAGCTGGAAGCGCATTTCGCCGAAGCAGCGCGGATGGCCGACGTGATCATCACCAGCGGCGGCGTGTCCGTGGGCGAGGCCGACTTCATCAAGCAGATGCTCGACCGCATGGGCGAGGTCGTGTTCTGGAAGATCGCGATGAAGCCCGGACGGCCGCTCGCCTATGGCCGCATCGGTGGCGCGCACTTCTTCGGGCTGCCGGGCAACCCGGTCGCGGTGATGGCCACCTTCTACCAGTTCGTGCGCGAGCCGCTGCTGAAGATGATGGGCCGCGACCCGATGCCGCTGCTGCCCATGTTCAAGGCCACCTGCACCGCGCCGCTGAAGAAGGCACCGGGGCGCACCGAGTTCCAGCGCGGCGTGCTGTCGGCCGGCGCGGACGGCGGCTGGCAGGTGAAACCCACCGGCGAACAGGGCTCGGGCATCCTGTCCTCGATGTCGCTCGCGAACTGCTTCATCGTGCTGCCGGTCGACCAGGGCAATGCACCGGCCGGGACCGTCGTCGACGTGCAGATGTTCGAAGGCCTGGTCTGATGCTGCCGGCCGCGCCCGCCGCACGGCCGCAACTCACCGCCGCACGGCGCGACCTCACCTTCGGCGTCGAGGCACTCGACGAGCATGGCCAGCGTTCGACCGTGGCCATCGCCGGCGAGCATCCGTTGACGCTGTACGTCGACAAGCGCGAACTGGTGACGCTGATGACGCTCGGCCAGGCACCGGAGGCCCTGGCGCTCGGCTTCCTGCGCAACCAGCGCCTGGTCGGCGGCATCGACGAGATCGCCGCGGTCCATGTCGACTGGGAGGTCGATGCCGTCGCGGTCACCACGCGCGCCGGGGCGGCCGACTTCTCGGCGCGCACCGCGAAGCGCACGGTCACCACCGGCTGCGGCCAGGGCTCGGTGTTCGGTGACCTGATGGAGGAGATCGATGCGATCCGACTGCCGCAGCACGCGCGCCTGTCGCAGCGTGGCCTGTACGCGCTGCTCGATGCGGTGCGCCGGTGCGAGACCATCTACAAGCAGGCCGGCGCGGTCCATGGTTGCGCGCTCGTGCGCTGCAGCGACGACGCGCAGACGTCAACGGCCGATGCCGAGGTGCTCTACTACGTCGAGGATGTCGGCCGGCACAATGCGGTGGATGCCATCGCCGGTCACATGTGGCTCGACCGGGTCGATGGCGGCGACAAGGTGTTCTACACCACCGGGCGCCTGACCTCGGAGATGGTGATCAAGTGCGCGCAGATGGGCGTACCGTTCCTGGTCTCGCGCTCCGGCCTCACCGAGATGGGCTACCGCATCGCCCGCCAGGTCGGCCTGACGATGATCGGCCGCGCGGCGAATACCCGCTACCTGCTGTTCACCGGCGAAGCTCGCTTCGACCGATGAGCGAACCGGTTGCACGGCGCACGCCCGGCACGGTGCCGGTCACCGGCGTGGTGCTCGCCGGCGGGCTCGGCCGCCGGATGGGCGGCGTCGACAAGGGCTTGCAACTGCTCGACGGTCGGCCGATGGTCGCGCAGGTCATCGAGCGCCTGCAGCCGCAGGTGGACGAACTGCTGATCAACGCCAACCAGAACCTCGACCGCTATGCGGCCTTCGGCCACCGGGTGGTGCCCGATGCGATCGCAGGCTTCGCCGGCCCGCTGGCCGGGCTCGAGCGCGGCCTGGCGAACGCCACGCACGGGCTGGTCGCAACCGTACCCTGCGATTCCCCGTTCCTGCCGGCCGACCTGGTCATCCGCCTGTACGAGGCGCTGGCCACCGGCGGCGCGGACCTCGCAGTCGCGCGCACCGGCAGCCAGCCGCATCCGGTGTTCTGCCTCTGCCGGCGCGAACTGCATGCGAACCTCGCGGCCTACCTCGCAGGCGGCGGCCGCAAGATCGACCACTGGTACTCGTCGCTGCACGTGGTCGAGGTCGACTTCGCTGACGAGGCTGCGGCCTTCGACAACCTGAACACGCGGGACGAACTGCAGGCCGCCGCCGGCCGGGGCTGACCACCAGCCGGCCCTGGCGTGAGGCAGCCGGTCGACACGCCAGCGCAAGCCGGGCATTTCGGCTGACGGGCCATCGCGGGCGACCCTCCCTCCGGGCCGACCCCGCCCGAGGCACGGAAACGGTGCGCGCATGCTCCCTTGCAGCGCACCCTGCGGTGCCGCGCACTGCCGACGTTGCACGCCGGATCCGAAGTGAAGCCCGGCCAGGCGTTCGCCACGGACGGATGCCCGGGCGCACGACCATTCGCGGTCAGGGTACTGCAGCCCCGCAGAGGGAACGCGAACGGGGTGGCACGGACTTTGCACACGAGGTCTACGCATACCAGATACCCACCACGGAGTCGTACATGACGAAGATCGATCACCGTTCCCTGCTCGCCGCCCGGATGGCGAAGGACTTCAGCCAGGGCCGCCGCTCGCTGCTGGGTGCCGGTGCCGCCGCAGGGGCACTGGGCCTCGCCGGCATCGGTGTCGGCAGCGCTGCACTGGTGTCGGACGCCCATGCGCAGGGCCAGCCGGTCAAGCGCGGCGGCACGATCCGGCTGGGCTGGATCGATGCGCTCGACACCCTCGATCCGCACTACACGTCGTCGCTCGGCTCGATCAAGGTCATCAACAACGTCTTCAACGGCCTGCTGAAGGTCACCTGGGACGGCAAGAAGGTGGGTTTCGAACCCGACCTCGCCGAGAAGTGGGATGCCATCAGCGACCGAGTGCATGTGTTCCGCCTGCGCAAGGGCGTGAAGTTCCACAACGGCGATCCGCTGAATGCCGAAGCGGTGAAATGGAGCGTCGAGCGCGTGCGCGACCCGGCCAACAAGTCGCAGCACGGTTACCACTATGAGGACCTGAGCTCGGTCGACGTGGTCGACGAGCTCACCGTCCGTTTCACGTTCAGCAAGCCCTACGCATTCCTGCCGGTCGCACTGACCGGCAGCACCGGCCGCGCCGGCACGATCGTATGCCGCTCGGCGATCGAGAAGCTCGGCCGCGACTACGGCCGCAGCCCGGTCGGCACCGGCCCGTTCAAGTTCGTCAGCTGGCGCGAGAACGATTCCATCGTCCTGGAGCGCAACCCCGACTACTTCGAGAAGGACCTGCCCTACCTCGACCGCGTCGAGATCCGCCTGATCCGCGAACCCAGCTCCGGCGTGGCCGCCCTGCTGGGTGGCCAGGTCGACGGCCTCTCGCTGGTGCCGTTCCAGTTCGTGCCCGAGCTGCGCAAGTCGCCGAACATCGCGCTCTACGGCCAGGTCGAGGGCAACTACAGCTACGTCGGCATGAACAACCGCAAGGGCCCGTTCATGGACGCGAACCTGCGCCGCGCGGTGGCCTTCGCGATCGACCGCGACGTGATCGTCAAGCAGGGCTACTTCGGCGAAGCGATCCCTGCATTCACCCCGATCTCCCCGCCGATGGCGCCGTTCTACGACCCGAACATCGCGAAGACCACGCGCGGCCACCGCCTCGACCTGAAGAAGGCGATGGAGTTCCGCAAGAAGGCGGCAGACCAGGGCGAAGTCGCTCCGGTGTACATCGTTGCCGAGGGCTTCACTGGCTCAGGGGGCAGCGGCACCCGGATCTCCCAGTTGCTTGCGCCGATGCTGGCGAAGATCGGCGTCAAGCCGAAGGTCGAACTGTCGGACCGCGCCGCCTGGCTGAAGCGGCGCAATACCGGCGACTTCGACATGTTCGACGAGGCCTGGATCGCCGACCTGGATCCGCACGAGACGATCACCCCCGAGTGGTCGACCGGACGCCAGTGGAATTTCGTCGGCTACTCGAACCCCGAGTTCGACAAGCTGGTCGGCGAAGCCTCCGACACCCTGGACACCAAGCGCCGGGTAGTGCTCTACAACCGTGCGGTCGACGTACTGCTCGACGACGCACCGCTGGCGATGCTCGCGCACATGAAGGTGTTCAAGGCATTCACGAAACGGGTCCGCGGCTTCCAGTACGTCCCGGTCGACCTTCTGAACCTGCACACCGTTTCGCTCGGCTGACCGAGCCTTACCCGCCCTGGAGCGGGACGCAGCACCGCCGCTGCGCGGTGCTGCGTCCACCTTGACGATGCCAAACCGATTCCTCGCGCAGGTCGGCCAGACTGCGCTGGTGCTTTTTTTCGTCTCCGTCGCGAGCTTCGTGTTCCTGAAACTCGCGCCTGGCGACCCCGTCTCATTGATGCTGGGGTCCGACTACAACAAGGACTCCTACGACAGGCTGTTCACCGAACTCGGCCTGGACCGGCCATGGATGGTCCAGTACACCACCTGGCTGGGCAACTTCGTCACGGGGGACTGGGGACGCTCGTTCGTCTCAAATGAGGACATCTTCCGCCTCGCGGTGATGCAGGCATTGCCGGTGACCCTGTGCCTGGCCGCCTACGCGATGGTGCTCGCGCTGCTGGTGGGTATCCCGGCCGGCGTGCTCTCCGCGCTCAAACGCGACACCTGGATGGACCTGTGCGCCACCGGCGTCGCGGTGTTCGGCAACGCCTTCCCGAGCTTCTACCTGGGTATCGTCCTGATCTGGGTATTCGGGGTCGGCCTCGGCTGGTTCCCGACGCTGGGCTTCGTAGCGCCGTGGGAAGATCCGCTCGAGGGACTCTGGTACCTCACCCTGCCGGCGATCACGCTCGCCGCCTGGTACATCGGCCTGATCGCCCGGGTCACGCGCGCCAGCCTGCTCGACGTGCTCGGGCACAGCTACATCCTGGCTGCGCGCGCGCGCGGCGAAGGCGCCACGCGCGTCGTCTGGGTGCACGCGATGCGTAACGTCCTGATGCCCCTGACCACCACGCTGGGCCTGCAACTGGGCGGCATGCTGCGCGGCGCGGTGATGACCGAGGTCGTGTTCGCCCTGCCCGGCCTGGGCATGATGATCACCGCCGCGACGCTCAACCGCGAATACACCGTGGTACAGGCTGGCGTGATGCTGAGCGGCCTGCTGTTCGTCCTAGTGAACCTGATGGTCGACCAGCTCTACACCTGGCTCGATCCGCGCCTGCGGCGGCTCGCATGAGCGCCCCGCCTTCCATCCAGGTACCGACGATGCCGATGGCCACGCGCCGCAGTGCGCTGGCCGAGGGCTGGTCAGCCGTCTGGGCGCAGCGCAGCGCACGATGGGGCATGGGCATCGTGCTCGCCTACGTGCTCGCCGCGCTGTTCGCCCCCTGGCTGGCGACGCACGACCCGGTACACCAGGCGGTCGAAGCATCGATGCAGCCGCCCTCGGCGGCGCACTGGCTGGGCACCGACTCGTTCGGGCAGGACATCTATTCACGCCTGCTGTACGGGGCACGCCTTGCGCTGGCCATCGGCTTCGGCTCGGTGCTGCTCGGGATGGTGGCCGGCGTCGCGCTGGGCCTGCTTGCGGGGCTTGCAGGCGGCAGGACCGAGTGGGCGATAATGCGCGTGGTCGACGGCCTGCTCGCCTTCCCGGAACTGATCCTGGCGATGGCCTTCCTGGCGGTGCTGGGACCGGGTGTCGACAACCTGGTGTACGCGCTTGCGCTGTCCTTCGTCGGCCCGTTCGCACGCACGGTGCGCTCCGACGTGCTGCAGGTGCGCGCGCAACCCTATGTCGAGGCTGCGCGGCTGATGGGCGTGCCGATGCGCGAGATCGTGGTGCGCCATGTACTGCTCAACGTGGCGCCGGGCATCGTCGTGCAGGCGGGCATCCGGGTGTCGATCGCCATCCTGCTCGAGTCGGGTCTGTCCTTCCTCGGCGTCGGTGTGGCTCCGCCCACGCCCGACTGGGGGCTGATGATCGCCGAAGGCCGTGCCTTCATCACGATGGCTCCGTGGATCGCCGGCATCCCGGGCGTGGCGCTGGCAATCCTGCTGGTAGCACTGAACCTGCTCGCCGACGGGCTGCGCGACGCCCTCGACCCGCGCAGCGGGGAGGCACGCTGATGGATCATCCGGCAGTTGCCGAAGAGGATGTACCCCTGCTCTCGCTGCAGGCGTTCAGTCTCGCCCGCGGCAAGGTGGACGTGCTCGACAACGTGGCCTTCGAACTCGGCCGCGGACAGACGATCGGGCTGATCGGTGAATCCGGGGCGGGCAAGTCGACGATTGCGCTGGCGATCATCGGCCTGCTCCGGCCGCCGGAGGTCGCCCTGCGCGGATCGATACGCTTCGATGGCGTTGAACTGACCGGTCTTGCCGAGGCGCAGTACCGGCAGCTGCGCGGCAACCGCATCGGCCTGGTGTTCCAGGATGCCACCGCGGCGCTCAACCCCTGCTTCACCGTCGGCGCGCAACTGGCCGAGCCGTTGTCGCGCCACCTCGGCCTGCGCGGTAACGAGCGGCGGCAGCGTTCGATCGAGCTGCTCGAGAGCGTGGGCATCGGCGAGGCTGCGCTCCGCCTCGATGCCTTCCCGCATGAACTCTCCGGCGGCATGCAGCAACGCGTGATGATCGCGATGGCGCTTGCCTGCGACCCGCAGCTCCTGATCGCGGACGAACCGACGAGTGCACTCGACGTCACCATCCAGGCACAGATCATGGAACTGATCCTGGAACGGGTCCGTGCGCGCTCGGCGAGCGCGATCTTCGTGCTGCACGACCTCGCCCTCGCCGCGCAGGTTTGCGACCGGGTGGTAGTGCTCTACGCCGGACAGGTGGTCGAGGTGGCGCCAGCCGGCGAACTGTTCGCCGCCCCCCGCCATCCCTACACGCGTGCGCTGCGTGCCTGCTCGATCGAACTCGGGCAGGAACAGGTGCTGGCACCGATCCCGGGCAGCGTGCCCGGCCTGGAAGATCTGCCCGCCGGCTGCCGGTTCGCGCCCCGCTGCGATCGCGCCAGTGCGCAATGCGCGCAGACGCCGCCGCTGGTGTCCGACGGGATACGCAGCGTCGCCTGCTGGCATGCCTGATGGAGTGCAACCGATGAACGAATCCACGGTGCCGGTGTTCTCGGTGCTCGATGTCGAGAAGCGGTTCCTGCTGCGCAAGGGTCGCGGCGGCCCGGTGGAACTGCGCGCGCTCGACGGTGTGCGCCTGGACATCGAAGCGGGCAGTTCGGTCGCACTGGTCGGCGAGAGCGGTTCCGGCAAGTCGACGCTGGTGCGCATGCTGCTCGGACTGGACCGTCCCGGCGAGGGGCGCGTGCTGTACGACGGCATCGACCTGCAGCAGGTGCTGGCGCGCGACCGTAGCCGCTTCGCGCGCGAAGTCGCCTTCGTGTACCAGGATGCACGCGGTTCCATGAATCCGCGCTTCACGATCGGCGAGATCATCGGCGAACCGATGCGCGTGCATCGCCTGCATCCTGCGCAGGACATCCCGCGGCGCGTCGCCTTGCTGCTCGAGCGCGTCGGGCTTCCGGCATCGGTGGCCGTGCGTTACCCGCACCAGCTTTCGGGTGGCCAGGTGAGGCGCGTCGCGGTGGCGCGCGCCCTGGCACAGGAGCCGCGCGTGATCATGGCCGACGAGGCGGTCGCCGGACTCGACGTGTCGGTGCAGGCTTCGCTGCTCAACCTGCTGCGCGAACTGGTCGCCGAACTGAAGGTGACACTGGTGTTCGTGACCCACGACCTGGGCGTGGCCAGCTACCTGTGCAACCGGATAGCGGTCATGTACCTGGGCCGGATCCTGGAGACCGGCCCGGTGGATTCGATCCTGCAGGGCCCCGCCCATCCGTACACCCGCGGCCTGCTCGAGTCCTTCCCGCGCTTCGACCGTCCGCTGCGCGCGCCGCTGCGCGGGGAGATCCCGAGCCCGGTCGACCTGCCGGCCGGCTGCCGGTTCGCGAGCCGCTGTCCCTGCGTGCAACCGCAGTGCACGGAGGCAGACCCGGTAGCCCGAGCACTCGACGGCCGACGGCTGGTCGCGTGCCTGTTTCCGCTGTCCGGCGAAGTGGCTGCAGCCTGAAGCGCGGCGCCGAGCGGGCCCCTGCTCGACCCTAGCTGGCGAAGCGGCGCGCGATCATCGCCGCACCCAGCAGGTTCGGGTTGCACCCGATCACCACTTGCAGCGGGAACTGCGCCAGCAGGTCGCCGAAGCGTCCCTTCGCCGTGAATGCCTGCATGAAGGTGCCGTCGCGCATCGCTTCCATGATCTGCGGGGTGATGCCCCCGGCAAGGTATATGCCGCCGCGCGGCATCAGGGTCAGCGCGAGGTTGCCGGCCAGCGCACCGTAGGCGCCCATGAAGATGCCAAGCGCATGGCGCGCGACGACATGGCCTCCGTTCAGCGCCGCCTCGGTCACCGCCACCCCGCCGCGTCGTTCGACGTCCTGCACGATGTCGGAGGTGACGGTCGCATGCCTGCGGATGACCAGGAACTCGAAGATGCTGGCAAGGCCCGGACCGGACAGGACGCGCTCCCAGGAGACATGGCCGAAGCGCCCGCGCAGGTGCTCGAGCAGTTCGATCTGCGTGTCGTCCGAGGGCGCGAAGTCGGCATGGCCGGCCTCGGACGGATAGGCCAGGTAGCCCGCCGGCTGGCTGATCGCGTAACCCACGCCCAGGCCGCTGCCGGGTGCGATCACCAGACGCGGCGCACCGGGCACGCCGATGCCGGCCTGCAACCGCACCCTCTGCGACGCGGTGACCTGCCCGACGCCGTAGGCAGCGGCCTGGACGTCGTTCAGCAACCGTACCGCCGGCAGCGCAAGCTTCTGCGCAAGGTCGCGCGCGTCGATCTCCCAGGACAGGTTGGTCATCCGGCAATGCAGGCCATCGGTGGGACCGGCCACCGCCAGCGCAGCGCTGGCGAAATCGCCGCCGGAGGCAACCACCTCGGGCAAGGCGAGGAAGCCGGCGAGGATGTCCTGCAGCGAGGGATGCTGCGTGTTGCGGAACACTGCCTCGTGCACGACCGCGCGCGTCGACACGGTCTCGGCCATCACCCGGGTATTGGTCGCACCGATGTCGGCGGCAAGAATCAGGCGTTCGGACATCGCGGCAGGCTCCTGCTCCGGTTCGACTTCCCGCCAGCAGTGTGGCTGATGCGAACGGCTGCAGCAAGCGGCCGGGGTCAGACCCCGGGGTCAGCCCCCCCTGGCCCTGCCGTGCCGCTACCCAGGCGGAGCGACTACGGTGCCAGCGACATCGCCGGGATCGGCGTAGCCCGCTCCGGCCGGGCCGTGGCGTCCACCATCGGGCGCGGTACCCCGTACTGGGTGCCCTGCGCATAGTCGACGCCCATCGCACCCAGCTTCTGCGCGATGGCCACGTCGTCGACACCCTGTGCGACTGTATGGATGCCGAGTACATGCCCGATGCGCGCGATCGAGTCGACGATGGCGCAGTCCATTGGATCGTCGATCATGTCGCGGACGAACCTGGCCTCGATCTTCAGGTAGTCGATCGGCAGGTAGCGCAGGTAGGAGAAGGACGACAGGCCGATGCCGAAGTCGTCCAGCGCGAAGCTGCAGCCCGCGGCACGCAGTTCCTGCATCGCATCGGCGACGCGCGTGAGGTTCGCCATCGCGCCGACCTCGCTCAGTTCCAGGCACAACTGGCCCGGCGGCAGGCGATGGCTCTCCACCAGCGTGCGCACGAACGCACGGAACTCGGGATCCTGCAGGCTGGCGGAGGACACGTTGAGGCTGTGGCGCAAGGGCCGCGCGGCATGTTCACCCTCGCGCGCGCGCCGTTCGACGAGGTGGCTGGCCAGCGTACGCAGCGCCCATCGATCGATCGACCCCAGCAGGTCGTAGCGCTCCGCGGCAGGCAGGAAGGTCGATGGCAGCAGCAGGTTGTCGTTCGCGTCGAGCATGCGTACCAGCACCTCGCGATGCTCGCTTCCGGCAAGCTCGACCCTCAGCGGCGACACCGGCTGCAGGTAGAGCACAAAGCGGCCCATCTCGAACGCCTCGCTGATCTGGGTGATCATTCGTGCATCGGAGGAACGGCGCTGGTCGGACTCTTCGTCCGGGCGGTACACATGTACCCGGTCCCGGCCGTCCGCCTTGGCCTGGTAGCACAGGGTATCGGCTGCCGCGATCACCTGCGCCACCGATCCGCTGGCGGCATCGATCGGCAGCAGCCCGATGGTCACGCCCACCTTGAACGGCCGCCCATGCCAGACGAAGGTGAAGTCATTGACCGCGTCGCGCAGCGCGTTGGCGATGCGCAACGCCTGGTCGGCCGGGCAGGCCTCCAGCAACACGCCGAACTCGTCACCACCGAGCCTTGCCAGCAGGTCGCTCGCGCGCATCCGGGCCTGCATCACTCCGGCCAACTGGCGCAGCAGTTCATCGCCAGCTGCATGGCCGCCGATGTCGTTGACCGACTTGAAGTGGTCGAGGTCGATATAGAGCAGCGCATGCGTCCTGTGGCCACCGGCTGCGGAAGCCAGCCGCTCGGTCAGCACACGCTCGAACTCGCGGCGGTTCGCGAGCCCGGTGAGCGCGTCGTGGCTCGCCTGCCAGGACAGCTGCTGGGCCAGCGTGCGCAGGCTGGTGTCGTCATGGAACACGATGATCGCGCCACCAATGGCCCCCTGCAGGTCGACCACCTGCGAGAACGAATGGCGGATCGATACCTCGCGTCCGTCGCGCGAGGCCAGCCGCAACCGCGCCTCGCCCTCGTGCCGGCGCTGCGGCGCCGCCGAGGCGAGCCACGGTTCGAAGCAGCGGATCGAGCGCGTATGCTCGTCGACCAGCGCATAGACCTCAGCGAGCGGTCGCTGCCGTGCGTCGTCGATCCGCCATCCGGTCAGGGACTCGGCGACCGGGTTCATGAACTCGACCCGGCCCTCGCGATCGACGGTGATGACCCCATCATGGATCGAATGCAGTGTGACGTCGGACAGCGATCGTTCGCGATGCAGGTCCGATTCCTTCCGGGTCGCGCGCCGGATCAGCGCGAAGCCGGCCATCCCCAACCCGGCGATCACCAGCGCGACGGCTGCGGCGAGCAGCAACAACAAGCTCCGCGCGCGCTCGGCGGTGTCGGCCGCGATCGCTGCGGAGGCGACCCGGTGGCTTTCGGTGAGACGCCCCATCAAGGCCTGCAGTGCTGCCTCGGCCTCCACCTCGAGCTCGATGTACGCACGCTGCGCGGCCGCGGCGCCGTCCCGTCCGAGCGCCTGCAGCACGTCAGCCTGGGCATCGATCACCCGGCCGGCGGCGGCGAGCAGTTCGTCGACCAGCAGCGCCTCGGCACTGCCCTCCGACGTGGAGCGCAGCGCCCCGATCGCCGCCTGCCATTGTCGCGTCACGCCGGCGAGACGGCGTTCCGCCACTGCCCGCGCCGGCACCGTCGTACCGGCCAGGACCGCGCGCAGGGCCTCATCGCGGTTGCGCGACAGCGTCACCGCAGCCTCCACGCGCGCAGCAGCGGCGGCGCGCACTGCCGCCCGATCCGCCGCGTCGCGCGACCGGTCCTGCATGTGCGCGATGCCCAGGCCGGTGGCCACCAGCAGTGCCGCGAGCACCACCGAGAACACCACCGCCAGGGTTCGCATGGCGATACGGTTGAACCAGGCTTCGGTCATCGGGCGTATGTCGGCAGGCGGAGGGCGGAGGGGCGGATCCGGCCAGCGCCCACGGGTGATCTGCGGCGCCTGAACGGCCTACCCTTCTTATCGTCCGGGAACCGGAAAAGTTGAGCCCTGCGCACCGCCCGCCAGCGGATGCTGGCGATAGAAGTCAGCCAGCTGTCTATAAACCGCCGGATACACCGCGTCCAGCCGTCCCGGCGCCTCGAAGAACGCTTCGCTGGCACAGGCGAAGAACTCGCCCGCATCCTTGCAGGCATAGGGATCGAGCGGGAGCGCGGCCCACTGTGCGTCCAGGGACGCAGCGTCCACCTCCGCCGACCGGCCGCGCCGGCGGGAACCCGCCGCCCGGTGCTCCAGCCGTTCAAGTCGCTCCACGCGATCGACGAAATCGTCGAACGCCTCGCTGAAGGCGGCGTGCCATGACGCGCGACTCATCCCCGCATGCAGCGGCGGGATGCCGTCGGCCTCTCCATCGAGCATATCGAGCTTGTGCGCGAACTCGTGCAGCACGACGTTGTAGGGCTCGTCCGGGTTGGAGGCCTCGACATCGGCCCAGGACAGAATCACCGGGCCGCCCGCCCACGACTCGCCCGAAAGCGGCTCTCGCACCGAGTGCACGACGCCGGCTTCATCCACATGTTCGCGTTCGACGATGAACTCGTCCGGATAGACGATCACTTCCGCCCATGGCGCGTAGCTGTCGATGCCCAGTTCGAGGATCGGCACGCAGGCCTGCAGCGCGATCGCCAGGCGCATGGCCTCGTCGAGTTCCAGCCCGCCGGCGGCGGTGAACTGCTTCGAATCGACGAACAGCGTGACCAGATCCCGCAACCGGGCGATGGCCGCGGCATCGAGGTGGCTGGCCACCCGACAGCGTTCCAGCGCACGCTGCCAGCTGTCCTCTTCGATGGCCGCACGCGTGAGCGCGCGGCGGCGAAACCACCCTCCAAAGCCGAACATCGGTCAGGGATGGCGGCGAGGCGCGATCTTCTGCTCGAGATCGCCGAACAGCACGCGCTGCCAGTCGCGCGGCAGCGACACCGCCACCAGCGGCCGCGACCGGATCTCCACGCGCACCGCGCCCTCCGTCGTGGCAGTCACCCGGATGTCGATCCGCTCGCCGGCACTGGAGGTCGAGGCAGCATGGCGAAGCTCGATCACCCCGTCGACCGCATCGGCCTGAACGATGGTCATCCTGCGTTCGGCGGCCGAGGCCAGCAGCGCGCTCCAGATCACATCGAACGGTCGCTTGTAGACGCGGGCCGCCGCCTTGTCGATCGCATCGGCGATCTCGCGCTCGCGCGCGATGCGCTCCGGGTCGGGTGCGCCGCATGCGGCCAGCAGCAACGCACAGGCGGATGCCGACGCGAACGTACGCAATGCACCGGCGCCCATGTTCAGCCCCCGCCCGGAACGACGGCGAGCACCGGGGCTGCAGGCAACGGCTCGGCCAGCGGCTGGACCGCAGACGCGGCGACCGGCTCGGCGCCCAGCGCACGGTCGATGTCGACCTGCTCGATGTGGCGGAAGCGGTGCGTGATCTTCTGGCTGCTCACATGCACCTGCTGCACGTCCTCGTTCGCCTGGCGGATATGGTTGGCCAGCTGCTGCATGCGGTGATCGAAGCGCTCGAAGTCGCGCGCCAGTTTCGACAGCGCATCCTTGATCACATGCACCTGGCGCCGCGTCTCGAAGTCCTTGATCACCGCACGCGCGGTGTTCAGGATCGCCATCAGCGTGGTCGGCGAGGTCACCCAGACATGGCGCCTCTGCGCATGTTCGACCAGTTCGGGATGGTGGGCGTGGATCTCCGCGAACACCGCTTCTGCCGGCACGAACATCACAGCGCCGTCGCTGGTCTCGCCGGGGATGATGTACTTGTCCGCGATGTCGTCGATGTGTTTCTTCACGTCGACCTTGAAGCGGCGCAGCGCTGCCTGCCGTTCGGACTCGGGCTGGTCTGCATCGAAGCCGGCGCGGTAGTTCTCGAGCGGAAACTTCGAATCGACCGCGACCGTGCCGGTCGGCTCCGGCAGCCGGAGCAGGCAATCGACGCGCGCGTGGTTCGACAGCGTGCTCTGCATCTCGAACGACCCCGGCGGCAGGCTGTTGCGCACGATGGCCTCGAGTTGCACTTCGCCGAATGCACCGCGCGAGCGCTTGTCGCCGAGCAGTTCGTGCAGGCTCACCACGTTGGTGGTGAGACCGTCGATCTTCTTCTGCGCCTCGTCGATGGTGGCCAGGCGCGCCATCACGCTGGCGAAGGTCTCGTTGGTGCGCTTGAACCCTTCGTCCAGCCGCTCGCCGACCTTGCCGCTGATCTCGCCGAGTCGCCCCTCGACGGCCTTCGACAGCGCATCGACCTGGGTGACCAGCTGTTCGGTGAGGTTGCGCACCATCGACTGCGCCGACTCGCTCTGCGCACGCCCCTGTGCCGACAGCGTCTCGTGCAGCTGCGTCAGGGTCTCGGTGCGCAAGCCGTCGAGCCTCGCCTGCACCGCTGCCGACATCTCTGCCAGCCGCTGCGCCAGCGACTCGCGGTTGGCCGAAAGCTCCCTGCCCTGCGCCAGCTGCAGGATCTGGATCGACTCGCGCGTCTGCTGCAGTTCCTGCGATACGCTGGCACGCACCAGGTCGGCTTGCGCCGCCTGGCTGAGCGCGATCCGGTCGGCCGAGCCGGCAAGGGCCTGGTTGAGGTCCACCAGCATCGCGCGGTGCTTCTCGTCGAGCAGCGTCGCAAGTTCCTCGGGCGCACGTGCCAGGGAGCGCTGGAGCTGTCCCAGCTTCAGTGCGAGCCAGACGAAGGCCACCAGCGCGAAGAGAGCGAGCAGCGCGAGCAGTACTTCGATCATCATTGCAGGCATTGCTGGGGACATGGCGAAACCAGTATAGCAAAGGGTCCTGCGGCGCCCGCCAGGCGGCCAATGAAGCTAGACCCGCCTGAGCGTGGCGAGCGGCGAAGCATTGATCGTGCTGATCGTCCCGATCCAGCCGGCGGCGCCCACCAGCAGCCCTCCACCGACGAGCCCGGCCACCCAGACCCATGGATCGAAGGTGAACGGGACGCCGAGCACGAATCGGCCCAGCGCCCAGGCGAGTGCACTGGCACCGAACGCTGCAACCAGTCCGGACAGCGCACCGATGGCGGTGAACTCGGCCAGTTGCACCACCTGCAACTGGCGCCTGGATCCGCCGAGCGTGCGGATGATCGCACCTTCGAACACCCGTTCGTCGCGGGTCGAGGCGATCGCCGCATAGAGCACCACCAGGCCGGCCAGCAGCGTGAACAGGAAGAGGAACTCGACCGCCTTGGAGACCTGGTCGATCATCGCCTGCACGCGCGACAGGACGGAGGCGACGTCGATCACCAGCAGGTTCGGGAATTCCCTGATCAGGGCGTTGGTGAAACCCTCGCGCCCCTCCGGCAGCCGGAAGGCGGTGATGTAGCTGACCGGCAGCCCGTCGAGCGCGCCCGGTGCCGCGACGACGAAGAAGTTGGTGCGGAACGAATCCCAGTCGACCCTGCGCAGGCTGGCGACGATGAACTCGCGGCGCACGCCCGCGAAATCGTAGACCACCGTGTCGCCGAGCCGAATGCCGATGCGTTCGGCGATGCCCTGCTCGAACGATAGCAGCTTCGCGCCCTCGTCCGCCGGCGTCCACCAGCGCCCGGCCAGGATGCGATTGTCACTCGGCAGGTCTGCCGTGAACGACATGTTGAACTCGCGGTCGACCAGTCGCCGCGTGCGCTCGTCTGCATAGTCGGACGGCTGCACCGGCTTGCCGTTCAGCGACACCAGCCGGCCGCGCACCATCGGCTGCACCACCGGCTTCGCCAGCCCTTCCTGCGCATGGAAGGCACGCACCCGCTCGACCTGGTCGGGCTGGATGTTCACCAGGAACTGGTTCGGCGTGTCCGCCGGCAGCGAACGGCGCCAGTTGTCGAGCAGTTCGCCGCGCACCAGCGTGAGCAGCAGCAGCGCCATCAGGCCCAGACCGAGGGCGGTCATCTGCACGATGCTGCCGAGCGCACGCCGGTTCAGGTTGGCGATGCCGTAGCGCCAGGTGAACGCCCCGCGACCGCGGCCACCACCGGCCAGACGTCCGGCGGCTCGCATCGCCAGCCAGGCGCAGCCGGCGCACACGGCCACCATCACCACTGTGCCTCCGAGCATCGCCAGCCCGAGCTTGAGGTCCTCTGCCTCCCACAGCACCATGGACCCGATCGCCACGAAAGCCGCGAACCAGGACAGCAGGCTGCCGCGCCCCGGTGTACCGAGGTCGCGCCGCAGCACGCGCAGCGTCGGCACCGATGCCAGGGCGATCAGCGGCGGCAGCCCGAAGCCCAGCAGCAATACCACGCCGGTCACCATGCCCTTCACCGCTGGCCAGGGCGTGGGCGGCGGCAGGGAGGCCGACACCAGCGAGCCCAGTACCTGCACCAGCACCTGCTGCCCGGCAGCCCCGATCGCGCATCCGATGGCGCTGGCGAGCACGCCCAGCAGCAGGAACTGCGTCAGGTACAGGCCGATCATCTGTCGCTGCGGCGCGCCGAGGCAGCGCATCATCGCGCAGGCATCGAGGTGGCGCTGCAGGAAGCGCCGCGCGGCCAGCGCCACCGCGACACCGGCCAGGATCACGCTCACCAGAGCGGCCAGGCCGAGGAAACGTTCGGCCCGCTCGATCGCGCTGCGCAGTTCCGGGCGCGCCTCGCGCACATCTTCGACGCGCTGCCCGGCAGACAGGCGCGGCGTGATGAAAGCGCGCAAGCGTGCGATGTCGGCCGGCGCGCCGGCCAGCATCAGCCGATGGCTGATACGGCTGGACGGCTGCACCAGCCCGGTTTCCGGAAGGTCCAGTGCATTCACCAGCAGGCGCGGCGACATCGAGAGGAAGCCGACGCTGGCCTCGGCATCGCGCTCGAACACGCCCGCGATACGGAACGAGCGCTCGCCGAGTTCGATCGACTGCCCGGCATCCACGCCCAGCAGTGCCACCATGCGGGTATCGACCCAGACCGTGCCGCGCTCGGGCACGCCGCGCGTGGGCACCGGCGGTTCCAGGTGGCGCGGCGACAGCGCGATCTCGCCCTTCACCGGATAGCCTTCGCCGACCGCACGCACTTCCGACAACTGGGCGCGATCGCCCAGCACCACCATGCTCGGGAAGCGCAGCACCGATGCCTGCGACAGCCCGAGGCGCGAGGCTTCCTGCACCACCTCGGGCCCAAGTGCACGGTCGGACACCACCACCAGGTCGGCGCCGAGCAGTGCATTGGCCTGCTCGAGCAGCGCGAGGCGGACCCGGTCGGAGAAGAATCCGACGCTGGTCACCGCGGCGATCGCGATCACCAGCGCGGCGACCAGCACCCGCAGTTCACCAGCGCGCCAGTCGCGCGCGACCAGCCGGGCCGACAGGACGAGCAGGCTGCCCAGGCTCTTCATGCCGATGGCACCGCAAGGCCGGCCGCTGCGACCGTATTCGCCGCAGCCGTCGGCCGTACCGCATCGGATTCATCGGACACCAGTTCGCCGGCCGCGATGCGCAGCCGGCGGCTGCAGCGGCGCGCCAGCTGCTCATCATGGGTGACCAGCACCAGCGTCGTGCCCTGCTCCCGGTTCAACTCGAACATCAGTTCGATCACGCCACTGCCGGTGGCGGCATCCAGGTTGCCGGTCGGTTCGTCGGCCATCAGCAGCTTCGGCCGGGTGACGAAGGCACGGGCGAGCGCGACCCGCTGCTGCTCGCCCCCGGACAGCTGTTTCGGGTAGTGGCCGACGCGCGCGGCCAGGCCGACCCGCTCCAGCAGCGGCAGCGCCTGCGCGCGGGCATCGGGCACGCCGGCCAGCTCGAGTGGCAGCATCACGTTCTCGAGCGCGGTCAGCGCGGGCAGCAGCTGGAACGACTGGAACACGAAGCCGATCAGCCGCTGGCGCAGCGCGGCGCGTCCGTCCTCGTCGAGGCGGAAGATGTCCTCGCCGTGTACCTCGACCCGACCCGAGCTCGGGGTGTCGAGACCGGCCAGCAGGCCGAGCAGCGTGGTCTTGCCTGAACCGGAGGCACCGAGAACGGCGACGGACGCGCCCGCCTCCACCTCGAAACTCACGTTGGACAGGATCAGCAGTGCAGACTCCCCGGTGGTGACCCGTTTAGTAAGATCGACTGCCTTCAATGCCGGAGCGTGCCGCTTGTCGTCATCCATCCTGTCGTCCACCATGCCGTGGTCTTTCATGCCCTGGTCCATCCCGTCCTCGATCCGTCTCTCGTGCCGTCGTGCGGCCGTGCTGCTGTGCCTGCTGCTGCCCGCCACGACCTCCGCCCTTGCCGCGCAACCGCCTGCCGTGCCTGTACTGATGGTGTTCGGCGACAGCCTCTCCGCCGAGTATGGCCTGCCGCAGGGATCGGGCTGGGTCGCGTTGCTGGAACGCCGGTTGAAGTCGGAGAACCTCGGCTGGCAGGTCGTCAATGCCAGCATCAGCGGCGAAACCACCCTGGGGGGACGCAACCGCATCGATGCCGAACTGGTGCGCCATCGTCCCCAGGCGGTGGTGATCGCCCTCGGTGGCAACGACGGTCTGCGCGGCGTGTCGCTCGAAACCACGCGCGCCAACCTGGAATACATGGTGACTGCCAGCCGCAAGGTCAACGCCCGCCCGCTGCTGGTCGGCGTGCGGCTGCCACCCAACTACGGCCGGACATTCGGCGAAAAGTTCCGGCAGGTGTTCGTCGAAGCGGCGCGCAACACGAAGGCTCCACTGGTGCCGTTCATCCTCGAGCCGTTCGCGGAGAAACGCGACTTCTTCCAGCCCGACGGCATCCATCCGACCGTCGCGGCGCAACCGCTGATGCTCGATACGCTCTGGCCCGAGATCCGCAATGTACTGAAAGCCCGCTGATCGCGCTGGCAGGCCAGCCTGTCCAGCGCGCGGGCATCTTCAGCGCATTCAGCGCACCAGGACCTGCCCGGCGGCGGTACCCCCATCCGGCGACTGCAGCCGGCCAACGCGCGCGGCGAAGCTGAAGCCGGCTGCGCGCATCTCGTCCACCAGTGCATCGGCGCTTGCCGCGTCGCAGGCAACCAGCAGGCCACCACTGGTCTGAGGGTCGGTGAGCAGGTTGCGCTGCCACTCCGGCATCCCTGCCGGCAGCACCACGTCGTGGCCGTAGCTCTGCCAGTTGCGGCCGGATGCCCCGGTGGCCAGGCCCTGTTCAGCGAACGGCAGCGCCTCGGGCAGCACCGGCACCGAGGCCCAGTCGATGCATGCGGCCAGCGATGAGCCGCGCGCCATCTCGAGCGCATGGCCGAGCAGGCCGAATCCGGTGACATCGGTCAGCGCATGCACGCTGTCTCGTGCGGCCAGCTGCGCGCCGATCGCATTGAGCTGCGTGGTGCTGGCGATCATCCGGCCATAGCCGGCGTCGCCCAGCACCTGCTTCTTCAGGGCTGCGCTCAGGATGCCCACCCCCAGGCCCTTGCTCAGCACCAGCGCATCGCCGTCACGTGCCTGGTCGTTGCGCTTGACCTTGGCAGGATGCACCAGCCCGAGCACGACCAGCCCGTAGATCGGCTCTACCGAATCGATGCTGTGGCCACCGGCGATCGGGATACCCGCCGCCGCGCACACCGCCTCGCCGCCGGCGAGGATGCGCTGTACCGCCGGCGCGCCGATCTTCGCCACCGGCATCGCGACCAGTGCCAGCGCCATGATCGGCGTGCCGCCCATCGCGTAGACATCCGAGATGGCATTGGTTGCAGCGATGCGGCCGAAGTCGAACGGGTCGTCGACGATCGGCATGAAGAAATCGGTGGTCGCGATCAGCGCCTGGCTGTCGTTCAGCCGATAGACGGCCGCATCGTCGCTCGACTCGCGGCCGACGATGAGGTCCGGGAAGGCGCGCGTGATCGCTGCTGTCGCAGGCGACGCGGCCAGGATTTCGCTCAGCACCGCCGGCGTGAGTTTGCAGCCTCACCCACCGCCGTGGGAAAGCTCGCTCAGGCGGACGGGACGCGCATCGATGGTCGATGCGGCTTCGATCTTTGCGGCCGGGTCGGGAACGTTTGCGGACATCTGGGCGAATCCTGCATGTATGCACTACGGGGCGGATGCGTGTCGCCGCGCGACGGTCGAAGATCACTGCGCAGGCCTGCGCAATCTGGCAAAAACCCTGAAAATTCCGTGATATGCGACGAATGCGACTACGCGACCGAGATGGCCCGGCGCGTGGCCGAAGTGTACACTCCGCGCCCATCGGGATGCTCCCGACCACGAATGTCCCCCGTGACCGAACCCTCTCCGATACTCAGCACCGACGCCGCCCTCTCGGACCCGGCGCGCTTCGACGCACTGATCGACGTGCGCTCGCCGGCGGAGTTCGCCGAGGATCACATGCCCGGCTCGATCAACTGCCCGGTTCTGGACGATGCCCAGCGCGCCCTGGTGGGCACGATGTACAAGCAGCAGGGCGCGTTCGAGGCGCGCCGCGTGGGCGGCGCCCTGGCTGCGCGCAACATCGCCCACCACGTGGAAACCGTCTTCGCCGACCGGCCGCGCAAGTGGGCGCCGCTCGTCTACTGCTGGCGCGGCGGGCAGCGCAGCCGATCGTTCGTGCATGTGCTGCGCGAGATCGGCTGGCGGGCGATGCAGCTCGAAGGCGGCTACCGGGCCTACCGGCGCCGCGTGATCGACGACCTGGCGCTGCTGCCGCCCGCCCTGTCGTTCCGGGTGGTGTGCGGCCGCACCGGCTGCGGCAAGAGCCGCCTGCTGCGCGAACTGGACTCGCTCGGCGAGCAGGTCCTGGACCTGGAAGCCATCGCACGCCACCGCGGCTCGGTGCTGGGCGACCTGCCTGGCGACCCGCAGCCGGCGCAGAAGCTGTTCGAGTCGATGCTCTGGCAGGCCCTGCGCGGCTTCGACCCGGCCCGGCCGGTATACGTCGAGGCGGAGAGCAAGCGCGTGGGTGTGCTGCACGTACCCGACGCACTGATCGCCCGCATGCGCGAATCGCCCACCCTGCGCGTCGAGGCTTCGGTGCAGACCCGCACCCGGCTGCTGCTCGGCGAGTACGACCACCTGGTGCAGGACGCACCGCGACTGCTCGAGCGGCTGGAATGCCTGCGCGGCCTGCACTCCGGCGAGACCCTGCGCCACTGGCGGACCCTGGTCGATGCCGGGCAATGGGAGCAGTTCGTCTGCACCCTGCTCGAGCAGCACTACGACCAGGCCTACGATCGTTCGATGTTCCGCAACTACAACGGCCACCTCGACGCACCGGTGATAGAACTGGCCGGCGTCGACGGAGCCTCGGTAGCCGCTGCTGCACGCGCACTGGTCGCGGCAGTGCCCCGGGCCGCCGCCCGCCCGGCGCTGCCCGTGCCGGGCACACCCGACACCGCGGCCGCATGACCAGCCTCGGCTCAGCGTCGCTCCGGGTCGACGAGCTGCTCAATGCAGCCGCCCGGCTACTCCTGAAGGACCGCACGCCCCGATGAAGCTCGCCCTGAAGATCGACGTGGACACCTATCGCGGTACGCGCGAAGGCGTGCCGCGCCTCGTCGAACTGCTGCGGCGCGAGGGCGCTGGCGCGACCTTCCTGTTCAGCCTCGGGCCGGACCACACCGGCCGTGGGGTACGCCGCATGCTCCGCCGCGGTTCCGTGAACAAGGTGTCGCGCACCTCGGCGCTCGGGCACTACGGATTGCGCACCCTGCTGTACGGCACCCTGCTGCCCGGGCCCGACATCGGCCTGCGCTGCGGCGACCAGATGCGCGCGGTGCGTGACGCCGGCTTCGAGTGCGGCATCCACTGCTGGGACAACATGCGCTGGCAGGGTCGCCTCGGGCTCGCCGACGAAGCCTGGACGCGCGCCGAGATGCAGCTCGCCTACGACCGCTTCGACGAGGTGTTCGGCGTGCGCCCTCGCGCCCATGGCGCAGCCGGCTGGCAGCTGAACGTACATGCGCTGCGCAACACCCAGCGGCTGGCCTTCGGCTACAGCTCGGACACCCGTGGCACGCATCCGTTCCTGCCCACCTACAACGCGGAGCTGATCGCCTGTCCCCAGATCCCTACGACACTGCCGACGCTCGACGAACTGATCGGCAGCGACGGCATCACGGCGGAGAACGTCGCCGACCACCTGCTGGCCCTGACCGGCAGCGACTGTCCCACGACCGGACATGTGTACACGCTACGTGCCGAGTTCGAAGGGCAGAAGCTGGCGCCCGCGTTCGAACGGCTGCTGGCCGGCTGGAAGGCGCAGGGCTACGAACTGCTGTCGCTGCGCGACTACTGCGACGGGCTGGAACTCGAGCAGTTGCCGCACCACGAGGTGGTTTTCGGCGAAGTACCCGGCCGCAGCGGCCTGCTGGCACTGCAGGGGCCGGCGTTCCTGGCGCCGGATGCGCCGCCACCCGATTACCGCTGGACGCGCGATCGCGCCGTCATCGCGCAGCATGTCCAGCCACCGATGGCCACCGGCGCTGGCTGAGCGGACGCGTTTCGTCGCAGCGGACGATACAGCCGCTGTAACGTCCAGTCGCCATACTTACTACTTTCCGGACCCACTGGAGACAACATGCCCGCGACAAAAGCTCCCGCGCTCAAGCTGCCCTCGACCGACGGCGGCACCTTCGACCTGTCCGCGGCGCACGGCTCGCCAGTGGTGGTGTTCTTCTACCCGAAGGACAACACGCCTGGCTGCACGACGGAAGCGGCCGGCTTCCGGGACCAGTACAAGGTCTTCTCGAAGGCTGGCGCGGCCATCGTCGGCGTCTCGCGCGACAGCCTGAAGTCGCATGCATCGTTCCGCGAAAAGCTCGGCCTGCCGTTCGACCTGCTGTCCGATCCGGACGAGACCGCCTGCACCGCGTGGGGCGTGATGAAGATGAAGAACATGTACGGCAAGCAGGTACGGGGCATCGAACGCAGCACCTTTGTGGTCGCGGCGGACGGCACGATCGCGCGTGAATGGCGAGGCGTGAAGGTTCCGGGGCATGTCGACGAGGTGCTGGCATTCGTTGCCACCCTCAAGTAGAGTGCCGTCGAGACGAACACGCAGGGGATCAGCCCGGGATGACGCCTCCAAGGTGACGGACACGCAATGACAGTGCGCCCCTGCCCGCCCGCGCGCCCCGCCCTCCGCCGCTGCAACGGTCGTCCATCTTGACCCGGCGACCCGCCCCTGAACGCCGCAGCATTCGACGCCCCCACGGCCTTGCCGCTGGGGGCGTTTTGTTTCCGTCCCACCATGCCGAGTACCCAACCCGGGAGACACGATGATCCAGCGCACCAGACCGGCCGGCCAGACCAGCGTCACCAGGCTGCACTCGACCAAGCTGTTCGTGGTCGATACCAACGTGCTGATGCACGATCCGACCAGCCTGTTCCGCTTCGAGGAACATGACGTGTTCCTGCCCATGATCACGCTCGAGGAACTGGACGACCACAAGAAGGGTATGACCGAGGTAGCGCGCAATGCCCGTCAGGCCAGCCGCTACCTGGAGGAGGTGATCGCACGCTCGCCAGGCCTGGACCTCGGGGAAGGCATCCCGCTCACCGACACCGGCATCCGCCAGGGCACCGGGCACCTGATGCTGCAGACCGAGGCGCTGGAGGCCACCCTGCCGAGCTCGATCCCGGCCAGCGGCAAGGCGGACAACCAGATCCTCGCAGTGGTCAAGGCGCTGCAGGAACGCGATCCGCGCCGGCAGGTGATCCTGGTCAGCAAGGACATCAACATGCGCATCAAGGCGCGTGCGCTGGGACTGGCCGCCGAGGACTACTTCAACGACAAGGTGCTGGAGGACACCGACCTGCTGTACACCGGCGTGCGCGAGTTGCCGGCGGACTTCTGGGAAAAGCACGGCAAGGAGATGGAATCCTGGCAGCAGGCGGGCAGCACGTTCTACCGGGTGAGCGGGCCGCTCTGCGCGTCCTTCGCGGTGAACGAGTTCGTCTGGATGGAGGCGGACAAGCCCTTCTACGCGATCGTGAAGGAGCAGTCCGGCAAGACCGCCATCCTGCAGACCATCCGCGACTATTCGCACCAGAAGAACAGCATCTGGGGCGTACTGGCCCGTAACCGCGAGCAGAACTTCGCACTGAACCTGCTGATGGACCCGGACATCGACTGCGTGACACTGCTCGGCCAGGCCGGCACCGGCAAGACGCTGCTGACCCTTGCCGCCGGCCTCGCGCAGACGCTCGAAGAAAAACTCTACTCCGAGATCATCATGACGCGGGTGACGGTGCCGGTCGGCGAGGACATCGGATTCCTGCCCGGCACCGAGGAAGAGAAGATGAACCCGTGGATGGGCGCGCTCGAGGACAACCTCGACGTGCTCAACAAGACCGACGACGATGCGGGCGACTGGGGACGTGCCGCCACCCGCGACCTGATCCGCTCGCGCATCAAGGTGAAGTCGCTCAACTTCATGCGCGGGCGCACCTTCCTCAACAAGTTCCTGATCATCGACGAGGCGCAGAACCTCACGCCCAAGCAGATGAAGACGCTGATTACCCGAGCCGGGCCGGGTACCAAGGTCGTCTGCCTGGGCAACATCGCCCAGATCGACACGCCCTACCTGACCGAAGGGAGCTCCGGCCTGAGCTACGTCGTCGATCGCATGAAGGGCTGGGCACATGGCGGCCACGTGACGCTCGCACGCGGCGAACGCTCACGGCTGGCGGACTTCGCCGGCGAACGGCTGTAGAAGAGCGGGTGGCGGGGGGCCCCACCCCGCCACCCCGTCAGAACCGCCCGGGCACCGGGGCGAAGTTCTCGAACTTGGTGTGCTTGCCGAGGAAGGTGAGCTTCACCGTGCCGATCGGGCCGTTACGCTGCTTGCCGATGATCAGCTCGGCGGTGCCCTTGTCGGCGGAATCGGGGTTGTAGACTTCGTCTCGATAGATGAACAGGATGACGTCTGCATCCTGCTCGATCGCGCCTGAGTTGTGGCTGACCAATCCGTCTGCAAGCCAGGAAGCAGGTCCGGGAACGGTGAGATCGTAGACCGGTTCTTCGCCAGCCGGTTCGATGGCGACGACCGTGTCCCAGAACAGGTCGCTGGTAGCCTTGCGTGCGAGGTCCTCGTCCCCGAGGTGGTGAGCGTAGTCGGCAACCACATCCCTGGACGGTGCGAAGCGGAAATGCGACGAACCGCCGTACGACGTGCCGCGCATCGAAGCCATCCGGCGCTGCGATACGCCCTGGGCGCGCATCTGCGCCTGCACCTGTTCGAACACCTCCAGCGGCAACGTGTCGACGTTGGTATTCATCTTTGCCGCCGCCAGTCTGTCGGCGAGCGCCCGGGCCGGCGCCACCCTCGGGCCGAATGCGCCAACCCGATCGAGGAAAGCCCGCTGCTGCGCGCCGCCGGACACATCTACGTTGTACACGGGGCGCGCATTCCGCTGGACCACCTTGCGCAGGCGCGCGACGATACCCAGCCTGAGCAGCAGCGCCGCCACGTCGTGCGCCAGCCGCTCGCTGCAGGTGGCGAAGTAGACCCTCGACGCGCCCTTCTGGCCAGGCTTGCGCAGCGAGATACAGCCGTCGGTCGCCCACAGGTGGCGCAGCAGAAGGCCAACCTGGCGATCACCGAACGAGAACACGGCCGCCGGAAGATGCTTGTCATGCGAACGCTGGCCGAACAGCCCCAGTTCGCGCAGCCAGCGTCCGACACCTGCCGGGTGCCAGCGGTTGCCGTTGCCGGCGATCACCAGCTGATGCCATGCACCACGCCCGGCATGGCGCGACACGCGTGCGCCAAATGCGGTCGCGGCTGCCGTCACCGCGCTGCTGTTTTCCTCGCTGGCCGTCGTGTAGCGCAAAGGCTGGTGCGGCAGGTAACTGCCGTCGCCGACGAGATGACCCAGAAGCACGATCTCATGATCCGGCCACTCCACCGGTTCTGCAGGCGCCGGCACGGCGCGGGCCAGCGCGACGCGCATGCCCGGCCGCAGGTCGTCGAGCACCTGCCATCCGGTGCCGGTCAAGACCCGATGCTGGCCGGTCGAGCGCAGCCGGCGTCCGCTAGCGGTATGCATGTCGAACACCGGCTTGAGACCGACGCACCAGACCGCATCCGAACGCGCCGCGACGATGCGCCGTGCTTCATCGACCGCCCAGACCTCGGGGGTGCTGCCGACCAGGTCCCGGATGGGGACGCGCCGTCCGTCGGTGCACAGCACCAGCGTGTCTCCAACCACGCACTCCCTCAGGTCCGACATCACCGGCCGCTTGTTCGGCCGCTGCTCGAGGCTTCGGTTCAGCTGCGACAGTGCGATCACCGGCACCTGCAGTTCCTTCGCCAGCGCCTTCAGCGAGCGCGAGATCTCGGAGATCTCGGTGGCGCGGTTCTCGCTGCCGCTGGAACTCATCAGCTGCAGGTAGTCGATCACGATCAGCCCGAGCCGTCCGCCGAAACTGCGTGCCGCGCGTCGCGCGCGCGAGCGCAGTTCGAGCGCGGTCAGCGCACCGGTCTCGTCGATCAGGATCGGTGCCTGGGTCAACGCACCGATCGCGCTGGTCAGCCGCGGCCAGTCCGAATCCTCCAGCCGGCCGCTGCGCAGCCGCTGCTGGTCGATGCGGCCTGAGGAACCGATCAGTCGCATCACGAGCTGGGTACCGGACATCTCCATGGAGAAGATGACTACCGGCAGCTTCTCGGTCAGGGCGACATGCTCGGCCATGTTCAGCGCGAGCGCGGTCTTGCCCATGCTGGGACGGCCAGCGACGATGATCAGGTCGCCCGCCTGCATGCCCGACGTATCCCGGTCGAGGTCGGCGAAGCCGGTCGCCACGCCGGTGACATCGCTGCTGTCGCCGCGCGCATGCAACTGGTCGATCCGCTCGACCACCTCGGCCACCAGCGAATTCAGGTCGAGGAAGCCCTGCGACGTGCGCTTGCCCGCCTCGGCGATCGCCAGCACCTTGGCTTCGGCCTCGTCGAGCAGCACCTTCGCCGCGCGTCCGCTGGGCGCATAGGCGGACTCGGCGATCTCGGTGCCGACGCGGGCGAGTTCGCGCATCAGCGACCGCTCGCGCACGATCTCGGCATAGCGCCGGATATTGGCCGCGGTCGGCACGTTGTTGGCGAGCGCGGACAGGTAGGGCAGACCGCCGACGCGCGCAAGTTCCCCGTTACGCTCGAGACTCTCGGCCACGGTGATCACGTCCGCCGGGCGCGACTCGTCGACCAGCTTGACCAGGTGCTTGTAGATGGTGCGATGGTCGGCGCTGTAGAAGTCGCCCTCGCCGAGCAGATCGGCGATGCGCTCCCAGGCGTTGTTGTCGAGCAGCAGGCCGCCGAGCACGGACTGCTCCGCCTCGATGGAGTGCGGCGCATGGCGCACGGCTGCCAGTTCGCTGTCGGATGCCTCTGCGGAAACGATCTGGATCATGCCGAAAGCTTATCACCGACCGCTGTTGATCTGCCGCCACGCTGCAGCAGCGCCGCTCACTCTTGCGCCCCCTGCCCGGGTTGGTGCGCGACTGCTTCAGTCCAACCCGTTCTTTGCCTGCCTTGCGGCACGCGTCACCTCGACGATCGAGTCGCGCCCGGGCGCCAGAAAAAAGGGCCTCCGAGGAGGCCCTTTTCGATCCGACAGCCCGAAGGCCGGCAGGTTGCTGCCTTACTCGCCCAGCACCGATACCGTGATCGCGACATGAACGTCGGTATGCAGCGCGACGGTGACCGGGAAGTCGCCGATCGTCTTGAGCGGGCCATCGGGCATGCGGATCATCGTGCGCTCGACCGCAAAGTCGTTCTTGCGCAGCGCTTCGGTGATGTCCGCCGGGGTGACCGAACCAAACAGCTTGCCATCGACGCCGGCCTTCTGGCGCACCTGCACCGTCATGCCTTCGAGCTGCTGCCCGCGCGCCTGCGCGGCCGCCAGCAGGGCGGCCGACTCTTTTTCGAGCTCCGCACGGCGGGCCTCGAACTCTTTCAGGTTGGCGGGAGTGGCACGCTTGGCCTTGCCGGTCGGGATCAGGAAGTTGCGGGCGTAGCCGTCCTTCACTTTCACCACGTCGCCGAACTGGCCGAGGTTCACGATCTTTTCAAGGAGGATGATCTGCATCGCGGGCCTCTCAGTGCAGGTCGGTGAACGGGAGCAGCGCCAGGAACCGCGCGCGCTTGACCGCAACCGACAGTTGGCGCTGGAAATGGGCCTTGGTACCGGTGATCCGCGCCGGGATCAGCTTGCCGTTCTCGTTGATGAAATCCTTCAGCAGGTCGACATCCTTGTAGTCGATCTGCTTGATGCCTTCTGCGGTGAAGCGGCAGAACTTGCGGCGGCGGAACAGCGACCGCCCGCCACGTTTCTTCTTCTTGTCGTCCTTGCCTTTTCCGCGGCCTCGGGCTCCGAATGCCATGTCATTTACTCCGAATGTGTTGGTTCTACGTTGTCGTCGGGTGGAGTCACGATCTTCAGGGCCTCCACGTGCAGCACCAGGCGTTCATCCTTCAACCCGGTGCGGCTCAGGAAACCGCGCACTGCCACCTGTTCATCGCTACCGGCAGCCGGGACACGTGTCGCAATGTCTCCGATGGCCACCGCATTTACCCTGCAAGCCACTTCGCGTTCGCTTCCGGCCTCGACCTGGACCGAGTGGTGCTCGATGCAGAAGCGAACGATCGGCAGTCCGCCCGGGGTGTAGCGCTGCATGTCGCGTTCGACGATGCGCCCCGAGATGACGGTCCGGTTCAGTGTCGTGATGGCCTTGTGCAGCGTGCCCGCTGGCGATCAGGCAGCCGGTGCGGACGTTGCCTCGGCCGGCGCAGCCGCCGGTGCCGGGGCGCTGTCGCGCGGACCTTCGCGACGCGGACGGTCGCCACGATCACCGCGATCGCGATCGCGACCTTCGGCGGAAGGCTTGGGTTCGCGCATCATCGGCGACGGCGTGGTCACTGCCTCGGTCATCTTGACCGTCATGTGGCGCAGCACGGCATCGTTGAACTTGAACGCATGTTCGAGTTCGTCAAGCGTGGCCTGGTCGCACTCGATGTTCATCAGCAGGTAATGCGCCTTGTGCATCTTCTGGATCGGGAACGTCAGCTGGCGCCGGCCCCAATCTTCCTTCCGATGGATCAAGCCGCCCTTGCTGGTGATCAGAGTGCTGTAGCGCTCGACCATGCCCGGGACCTGTTCACTCTGGTCCGGGTGGACGATGAAGACGATTTCGTAATGTCGCATTGATTCTCCTTGTGGACTGTGGGGCCTCCCGGAATGCGAAGCCGGTGAGGCAAGGATCGTGTCGGATACAGGCGCTTTCGCGCTGCTGCCTGCCTGATCGGTTGCGCGTCTGGACGTACGTTTCGGACGCGCCGGGCGCAACAACAAACGCAAGCAAGCCTTCAAGTATGGACGTTCCGGATGCTTTCGGCAAGCGGAGACCCTTACCAGCGCGGCGTCAACGGCAGCACTCGATTGCTCGGGCGCGCATCAACCGCTCTTATATTTCCTTTTTGTGACAATCGGATACCACCGCCCGGACTGTTCCGATGACCTACCCGAAGCAATTTTGCGATTGCTTCTAAAGAATCCTCAACCGAGGCCGTAAGGACACTCGAAACCAGTGTAGTCACCTGCCAGGAAGGCAATCCTCCGCATGAATATCAGTCAGCGCATCATCCTGATCATCGCTCTAGCACTTACCGCAATCATCGCCATCGGCGGTTATGCAGTTCTCCAGTCGAGGCAGGATGCAGCCGAGGTACGGTTCGTGACTGGCAAGATCGTCCCGACCGCACTGGCCTCCTCCGACCTGGTTTCCCGCCTCAAGGATGTCCAGCTCGGCGTGAACGTTTTCGTAGCCGAGACCAATCCCACCCTGCTTCCGCAATTGAGGGACCAACTGCTCGCCAAGCTCGATCCGCTGAAGGAGAGCCTCAAGATCCAGGAAGCGGGGGCGAACGACCCGAAGCAGCGGGCCATCGTCGAGGAGACCAAGGAAACCCTGGCAGGGTACGTCGACGCGATCAACGAAACGATCCGGCTGAAACTTGCCGGCCAGCATGAACTGGCAAACGCCAACCTTTTCGGAAACGTCGCACCGATCCAGACCGCGATCGAATCGATCGTCGAAGCGATCCGGGTCGAGAAGAACCGGGCCAAGGACGACGCGATCGCCAACCTGGCCAAGCGCCTGTCGGCGACCACCCAGGCAACCGCCGGGGCGACCACCCTGATGGTTGTGCTGCTCGGCGTGGTCGGCCTGCTGCTGTACCGGCAAATAACCCGCCCGATCAGCCGGATGCAGGTCGCGATGGGCGAGATCGCACATAGTCAGGACTTCACCCGGCGCGTACCGGTCGAGCAGAAGGACGAGATCGGGAATTCGATCATCGCCTTCAACAGCATGATCGAGAAGATCCAGGAAAGCTCGGAGCAGCTCAAGCAGAAGACGCTCGACATCCAGTCGATGCTGCAGAACATGCCGCAAGGCATTCTCACCGTCATCCCTGGCAACAGGATCCACCACGAGTACTCGGCATACCTCGAGCAGATCCTGGAAACCCCGGATATCGCGGGCCGCGACCTGATGGACCTGATCTTCTCCAGCACCAACCTCGGGACGGACAGCCTTTCCCAGATCGAAACGGCCTGCAGCGCCTGCGTGGGCGAGGATTCGATGAACTTCGCGTTCAACGAGCACCTGCTGGCCGGGGAGATCCAGAAGTCGATGCCGGACGGACGCGTGAAGTTCCTCGATCTCAACTGGTCGCCGATCACCGACGAGAACGACGTGACGGTCCGCCTCATGCTGTGCGTGCGCGATGTCACCGAACTGCGCGCGCTCGCAGCCGAAGCGCAGCAGCAGAAGAGGGAGCTCGAGATCATCGGCGAGATCCTCGCCGTCACCCAGGAGAAGTTCCACGAGTTCATCGACTCCGCGATCCGCTTCATCGACGAGAACGAGCGCGTGATCCGCGCGCACGACGCTTTCGACCCGGGGGCCGTAGCCCTGCTCTTCCGCAACATGCACACGATCAAGGGCAACGCCAGGACGTACGGTCTGCGGCACCTGACCGATACCGTGCACGATGCCGAGCAGACCTACGACGAACTGCGCAAGCAGCGCCCCAGCCTCGCCTGGGACCAGACCCAGTTGCTCGACGAGCTCTCGCGGGTCAAGGCTTCGATCGAGCACTACGCGAAGATCAATTCGGTCAGCCTGGGCCGCCGCGGCCCGGGCCGCCGTGCCGGCGTGGAACGCTTCCTGATGGTCGACCGCGAGCAGATCGCGGAAACCTTGCATCGTCTCGAGGAAGTCAACGCGGGCAACATCCACGAACTGCTTGCCGCCCGCGACGCGGTGCGTCGTACCCTGCGGCTGCTGGGTACCGAGCCGATCGGCAAGGTACTGGATGGTGTCCTTGCTTCGCTGCCCTCGCTCGCCCAGGACCTCGGGAAGCTCCCGCCGATGGTCGAAATCGAGGACAACGACATCGTCCTGCGAAACCAGGTCGGGGGGATGGTCAAGAACGTCTTTACGCACCTGATCCGCAATTCCATGGACCACGGGCTGGAAGCGCCGGAGGAACGCAAGGCGGCCGGGAAGGCGCTTGCGGGCACCCTTTCCATCCGCCTCGACATCGCCGATGGCATGCTGGCGATCAAATTGCGCGACGACGGCCGGGGTCTCGCCCTCGAAAAGATCCGCGAGAAGGCCACATCGGTCGGGCTGATCCACGCTTCGCGCACGCTGGACGACGAAGAGGCCGCGCAACTGGTGTTCAGCTCGGGGCTGTCGACAGCCAACGCGGTGACGGACGTGTCCGGTCGCGGCGTAGGCATGGAAGCGGCGCTCGAGTTCATCAAGGCGGAACATGGCTCGATCGAGATCCGCTTCACTGACGATCGTAAGGGCGCGCCCTTCCGCCATTTCGAGACCGTGATCCTGCTGCCCGCAGCGGTATGCGAGCGCGTCGATGGCCTGCATGGCGATGGCGCCATCGGCGCGCGGCAGGCGCCGATGGCCAACACCGCCGCATCGGCCAGCGCGGATCCCACCAACACGGTCGGTTCCCGCGCCTGAGAACCGACACCCACTTCCGGAGCACACCCAGATGTCCTCGACTTCAACCGTGTTCAGCAAGATCCTCGTCCTAGACAGCCTCGCGAAGGATTCCGAGACGATCAAGGCGCTGTGCGAAGACAGCGCCCTGATCGCGATCCGCCCCCAGGAGGGGGGAGCAGCCAACGTGCTCTCGATCCTCGGCTCCAACATCGACCTCGGCGGCATCATGCTGTACGAGAACTACGGGGGCCCGATGGCGGGCCTGGCACTGGCACGATCCATCAACGATCTCAGGCCGGAGCTTCCGATCTTCCTGCGCCGGGACCGCCAGTCGGGCAACGCAGGGATACCCGAAAAGGACGCCGCGATGTTCCGGTGCGCCTACACGGCAGCCGACCTGTCGACCCTGCGCGCGAGCCTGGACTCGTCGATCTTCAACCGCGTCTATCCGACGGCCCTGGTACGCGGCATCGCCGAGATCACGCAGGCCTCGCTCGGCGCCCTGCTCCCCCACTGCGACCTGGTGATGGAGACGCCCTACCTCGTCAAGGACCGGATCATCTTCGGTGAGGTGTTCACGCTGATCGGCATCGAGACGAACTGGTGCCGCGGCTACATGATGCTCCAGACTGGGGAATCGGACTTCCTGGGGCTTGCCATGGGGGATCGTGCCCCTGGGGAGGCCCTGACCTTCCGCGACCTCAACAGCATCCTCGGCGAGGCGACGAACATGATCTGGGGCGGCTTCAAGAGCCGCTACGCCAACCACACGGGCGGAACGAACGTCGCGTCGTCCGTTCAGGTGCCGATCATCATCAACCACCAGCGCCGCTTCATCTCGTTCGGCTCCGAGGACCCGCAGCTCTGCCTGAAGTACCAGTTCCGCGACCGCAAGAACCCCGACGCGGAGCCGGTCTACGTCTACCAGCGCTTCGTCTTCAACCTGAACTGGTCCCCCGAAGACATGGTCGAGTCGCCCGCGGTCGAATCGATGTTCGAGTCCGGCGAGCTGGAACTGTTCTGAACCCAACCATCAACAACCCAGAAAAGGGGCAATGCAATGGCACAGATACTCGTCGTCGATGATTCCGGCACGGTACGCAACGAACTCTGCGACTTCCTCACCGCCAACGGACTGACGGTCTCCTCTGCTGTCGACGGCAAGGATGGGCTGGAGAAGCTCAAGGCAGACCCTGGCATCAAGCTGGTGGTCAGTGACGTCAACATGCCGAACATGGACGGCCTCACCATGGCCGAGAAGATCCGTAGCGAGCTGAAGAACACGACGACCAACATCGTCATGCTGACGACGGAGAACAGCCCGGCGATGAAGGAGCGGGGCAAGGCTGCTGGCATCAAGGGCTGGATCGTCAAGCCGTTCAACGGTCCGGCGGTGCTCGCATCGCTCAAGAAGCTGGCCGCCTAGTTCGCGGTCGGCATGCCTGCGGGGGGAGCGGCTCCGGCCGCCTTCCCGGCGGCCCGCACGGCAGATGTCGGTCGCAGGAACCCTGGCAACATCGGAGAATGGGATGTACTTGCTTATCGGATCATGCGCCAGCGCGATTCTCGCCCTTGTGGTCCTCCACTACCTGCACTTGCGGGCACGCCGAGGGCTGGTCAAGGAAATCGCCCTGCGCGACGCACAGGTGGCAGAGCTCTCCGCCCGCATGCCGCAGGATGTCGTCGATGCCGCCGAGGCAGAGCTCCGCGACGAGATCGCACGCCTTTCGTCGAGCCTGGAGGCACAGGCGCAGGCACACCACGAGGCCCTCGCCGAGATGGAGGCCCGGGTCGTTGCATCACGCGATGCCGAATTCGCGGCCTTGCGGGAAACCGCTGCGCGCAACCTGGCGCTGGCCTGCAGGCAGTTCAACGAAGACCACGCCTTGCTGAGTAGCGACGCCGGCGCGCTGCAGGGGCTACTGCAGACCATCTCGAGGTGGCACGACGAGTTGCAGTCGATCCTGGCGAACAACCTTGAAGTGAGGCGCCACAACGAGCAGTTTGCGCGGGTGGTCAAGCAGATCGGTCTGCTGGCACTGAACGCGTCGATCGAGGCTGCGCGCGTGGGCGAAGCGGGCCGCGGTTTTGCGGTCGTCGCCGACGGCGTCCGCCTTCTTGCGTCGCAGTCCGAGAAACTCGCGAAGGAGTATCAGAGGGTTCTCGACAAGAACGACCTGCTCACCACGACCACGTTTCAGGACCTCCAGGCAAGCGGCAACATGATCCGCACCGCCGTGCACGGCCTCGGCGCGAGCAGCGAGCGGTTGCGCACCTCCATGTCACAGATCGAGTCGCACGGATGATCAACAACCGTACGACGGAATGCCTCGATCGCATCCTCAGCGCGGCGCTTGTCGACCTCTGCTCCTTCCCCGACGAGGAACGATGCGTAGTGGCGCCGCTCGAGGGCGGCCAGGGCACTCAGATCCCGTCCGGCCAGTTCCAGTCGGTCACCTGCAGCATCGCCGCCTTCGACTTCCGGATCGTCGTCTTCGTCACTTTCATCGACGCCAAGACCTCGGTACAGTTGTTTCGCCGGAGGTTCCACTTCCCGGAACAGGTCCTCGACCCGGAAGTCATGGCCGAGGGGGGAGCCGAGTTCATAAACCGGGCCTGCGGCACGGTGAAGGGCGCACTGACGCCGCTGTTCAAGCACACTGGCATGTCGACACCGTTCTTCCTTGACGCGAGATGTCGAGTGCAGATACCCGAGATGCATCCGGACCACGCACGCTCGTTCATCGTGTCGTCCGCTGACGATCCCTCGCCCTTGATCGAGGTCAGCTACTGCGTCTGCTCGGATCCCGCACAGCCGCTCGACTTCTCCATCGATGTACCGGACGTCGTCGAGGATGCCAATGCAGGGGAGCTGGAGCTCTTCTAGTCCCCCACAGCATCAGGCGTGGGGGTCAGGCCTGAGCTCAGTTGCCACGAAGTACTCCACCGCTGCCGCCACGTCGATGACGTCGGCGTACTTCTGGTGCATGTCGAACAGGTTCATCCAGTGCGATGCCTGGGTACGGTCGAAGCAGCACTCGCCTACCACGCCAACACGATAGCGGTAGGTAACCGCGTCGACCACCGCCGCGCGCACGCAGCCACTGGTCGACTCGCCACAGACGATCACCGTATCGGCACCGATCGCGCGCAGGTGGTGCAGCAGCGGCGTGCCTGCGAAGACGCTCGCGCAGACCTTCTCGATGACCAGTTCGCCAGGCAGCGGTGCCACCTGCGGCACGAACTCGTTGGCCAGGGCCCGGATCTCCGGCGGCAGGTGTTCGATCGCACGATTGCGCCGATCGCCCTTGTCGCCCCGACGGAACCAGTCGCTCGGGAAGCCCGCCAGCGCGCGCGCATGGATCACCGGCACGCCGTTGGCACGGGCGGCGGCGATCAGGCCGACCATGCGGTCGACCGCCTCCCAGCCCTCCAGGCCGCAGCTCATCGGCCAGTCCCTGATCGATTCCAGGATCGGCTTGCGCTCGTGTCCCAGGGCGGCATGGAACACGTCGACCACCAGCAGCACGGGCCGCTCGCCGAAGCCGTCGTTCGCCTTCTTTCCCCATATCGCAAGATGCTGCTTATCCTGTTCCGTCAGGAACGCATCCCATCCCGCCATGCTGCCCATCCTCCAGGTTCGTAGTCCATGGGGTCAGATTCGCCATCTCCCCGTTTGCAATCGATGCAACACTCAAGGTCTGACCCCAGCCCCCCCACCAGTGCGCTGACGTCGGCTCTCGAACAGGCAGATGCCTGCGGCCACCGATACGTTCACGCTTTCCACCACCCCGAACATCGGGATGCGTACCAGTTCGTCGCAGCGCTCGCGAGTGAGGCGGCGCAGGCCTTCGCCCTCCGCACCCATCACCCAGGCCAGCGGCCCGGTCAGCTTGGCGCCGAACAGGTCGCCCTTGCCGGATTCGTCGGCGCCGATGCACCAGATTCCGCGTGCCTTCAGCGTATCGATGGAGCGCGCGAGGTTGGTCACGGTGACGTACTGCACCGTCTCGGCCGCGCCCGAGGCCACCTTCTCCACCGTCGCCGTGATGCCCACCGCACGATCCTTGGGCGCGATCACTGCATCGACACCCATCGCATCGGCCACGCGCAGGATGGCCCCGAGGTTGTGCGGATCCTGAACGCCGTCGAGCACGATCAGCAGTGGATTCTCCGGCAGGTCCTCAACCATGTCGTCGAAGTGCACGCTGCGCCGGCTGTCGCCGTCGATCCGCGCGACCACGCCCTGGTGGCGGGCCGAGCCGCCGGCCAGCGCATCGAGGCGGTCCGCATCGACCGCCATCGCACGGACGGACTTGTCTGCCGCGAGTGCCAGCAGGTCACGGGTGCGGGCGTCCGCCCGCTTCGCATCGACATAGAGCTCGCGGATCGACTGCGGCGCAGCGCGCAACCGGGCGGTGACCGCATGCAACCCGAAAAGCGTTCGCAACGGCGCACTCATCGCCGCTTCTTCCCACCCTTCGGCGCTGCATCGGACGGCGGGGCGGCCGCAGCCCTGCCCTCCTTCACGTCCTTGCCCGCCCGGGCGCCACTGGTGGCGAGCGGGCCCTTCAACTGGGTGCCGGGGGCCAGCACGAAGTCGATCTTGCTCGTGGACAGGTCCACCCGCACCACCTGCACGCCGATGCGGTCGCCGATGCGATAGCGCTGGCCGGTGCGCTCGCCCAGCAGTTGGTGGCGGATCGCATCGAAGTGGAAGTAGTCGGTACCAAGTTCGGAGATGTGCACCAGGCCATCGACATGCAGGTCGTCCAGCGTGACGAACGCGCCGAACGATGTGACGCCGCTGATGGTGCCGCTGAAGCTCTCGCCGACACGGTCGAGCATGTAGAAGCACTTGAGCCACGCCTCCACTTCGCGCGATGCGTCGTCAGCGCGTCGCTCGACCTGCGAGCAGTGCTGGCCAAGCTGCGTCCAGTCCATGTCGGTCGGCTTGTAGGTCTTCTTCAGCAGCACCGCCTTGATCGCGCGGTGCACCGAGAGATCGGGATAGCGGCGGATGGGCGAGGTGAAATGCCCGTACCCGTCGTAGGCCAGGCCGAAGTGGCCGATGTTGTCCGGGCTGTACACGGCCTGTGCCAGCGAGCGCAGCATCACGGTCTGCAGCAGCAGCCGGTCAGGCCTGTCGCGGATCTGCTCGAGCACCTTCGCATAGTCGCGCGCATGGGGCGATTCACCGCCACCGATCGACAGGCCGAACCCGCGCAGGAACTCGCGCAGCGACTCCAGACGGTCCTTCTTCGGGCCGGCGTGGATCCGATACAGCATCGGATGACTGTGGCTCGCCAGGAACTGCGACGCGCAGACGTTGGCCGCCAGCATGCACTCTTCGATCAGCCGGTGTGCATCGTTGCGCTCGACCGGCACGATCCGGCGGATCTTGCCGTTGTCGTCGAACTCCATCTTCGTCTCGGACGATTCGAAGTCGATGGCGCCGCGCTGAGCGCGCGCCTTCAGGAGCACCCGGAACACCGCCTCCAGCGCCTTGAGGTGCGGCACCAGGTCGCGGTAGTTCTTCGCATGCGCCATCGGGCTGCCGTCGAGGATCTCGGCCACCTCGGTGTAGGTCAGGCGTGCCTTCGAGTTCATCACCGCGTTGTAGAACTGGTAGGCAAGCAGGCTGCCGTCGGCGCCGACATCCACCTCGCACACCATGCACAGCCGGTCGACCTGCGGGTTCAGGGAACACAGGCCGTTGGACAGCGCCTCCGGCAGCATCGGGATCACCCGGCGCGGGAAGTACACCGAAGTGCCGCGCGCCAGCGCCTCGGTGTCCAGTGCATCGCCCGGCTTCACGTAATGGCCGACATCGGCGATCGCGACGAACAGCTTGTATGCGGCGTCCGGCACTGCCTTGCGCCCGCTCGGGCCGCTGCCCGGCACAGCCGGTGCCTGGCCGTAGCCAGTGGCGTCCTTCACCATGTCGCTGACCGTCTGCGCGATGGACCGCCGCGCCCGCTTGGCCGCCGGCTTGCCCGGTTCCGGCCGCGGCACCGGCTCGCAGTACACCGCGTCGTCGAAGTCACGCGCCGTCTCGCCATCGATGGTGACCAGCGGCAGTTCGCGCAGGTCGACCCGGCCGCGCAGGTCTGTCTTGCGCGGCTCTTTCGGGAACTTCGCCGCCAGCTTCTCGACCTCGGCGCTGAACACGTGCGGCAGGTCGTGCTTGCGCAACGCGATCTCGATCTCCATGCCCGGGTCGGCATAGTTGCCCAGCACCTCGACGATGCGCCCGATCGGCTGGCTGTGGCGCGACGGCTGCTCGATGATCTCGGCCACCACGACCTGCCCGGACTTCGCGGGGAATGAATCGTCCGGAGACACCAGGATGTCCTGGCTCACCCGGCGGTCTTCGGCGACGACGAAGCGCACGCCATGCTCGACCTCGAGTCGGCCGACCACGCGCTGGTTGCCGCGCTCGAGCACCTCGACCACTACCGCCTCGCGCTTGCCGCGACGCGGCGCCGCGCACTCGCGGCCGAGCACTCGGTCGCCGTGCAGCACCTTCTGCATCTCGGCCGGGCCGAGGAACAGGTCGCCGGTGGCATCGTCCGGCACCAGGAAACCGAAGCCGTCGGGATGGCCCTGCACCCGACCGCGGATCAGGTCCATCTTGGACGGCAGTCCGAGGGCGCCGCGCCGATTGGCGATCACCTCGCCTTCGCGCTCCATGGCTGCGAGGCGGCGCGAGAAGCCTTCTGCGGACTCCGGGGCGACGTCCAGGATCTCGGACAGCCGTTCGGGCTCCATCGGCACGCCTGCTTCTCGCAGGGCTTCGAGGATCTTGTCCCGCTCGGGGACGATGGTCGTGAAGACCGGTTTATTCGAAGTCCGGAGTCCGGAACGACGACGATATTGAGAGGTCAATTGACAAAGCCTGCGTGGTTGAATACATTCCCGGCCTCGATGCCGAGATGGCGGAATTGGTAGACGCACCAGGTTCAGGTCCTGGCGGTGGCAACACTGTGGAGGTTCGAGTCCTCTTCTCGGCACCATCGTTTCCCGGAGTGGCTTGCTCCGGGATCCGTAGGAAGGTCCAGCCAGCATTCTTCTGGTGGACAGCGGCAGCGGGTTCCGGTCTTCGTGGCCCGACCTGGCCGCGATGGCACGGAAACGTTGCAGATCCGACCCTCAGGGTAACACCTGCAGGCCGGTTTTCTGCTGCCCCGGTCACACCCATCTGCCGGCCGCCTGCAGCCGTCAGCGTGACGGGATCACCGGCAGCAGCAGGTACGGGGCGTCATCGATCGGGAAGTGCAGCGTGTTGACGCCGCCAAACACCTCCATCGGGCGGTCGGCCGGGTCGTCATGGGTGAACGGGCCGACCCCCTTCATCGGATAGGCTGCGTTGGCGACGCCGAAATCGGTGCCGTCGAACTCGTAGTCGCGGCCACGCACCGTCAGGCCGAACCGATAGCCCGGCGGCACCACGATGCAGGTCGGCCAGATCTCGACGTCCAGGGGCACCGGTACCCCGGGCTGCAGCGGCCATGCCTCATCGTGCGGATGCCATGGACGCGACGGCGTGCTCAGCGCCGGGTCGACCTTGCGCTGCGACGCGCGCAGCCAGCCCAGGCCGACCGGCGTGCGAGGGTCGTTCGATCCGATGAAGGTGACCTCCCGGCCGGCCGGGTCGAACACCCGCAGCACGAGGAACACGTCGGCATCCCGGGTCTTCGAAGACAGCCAGAGCCGCGCGGCGACCGGTCCGGTGATCTCCAGCGGCTCGGTCATCGCCGGCGACAGGAAGGTGAGCCCGTCGCCCATCGCCTCGTATTCGAGCCTGTTGGCCTGCGCCGGCACGTCGGTCGACAAGCCCATACCCTGCGGATCGAGGTAGTACCGTGTGTACTGCGTGCGCGCAAGCGGCCATTCGTCCTCGCCGCGCAGCACGAACCGCTCGCCCGGGTGGCGTACGTTGAGCGAGACCTTCGGCTGCTTCGCCCAGCCGGTGTCCTCGCCCTTCAGGAAGTGGCCGAAGAAGCGCTTCTGCAACGCGATGCCGTAGTTGCTGTAGAAGTGGGTGAAATGGGTATCACCGTGCACCTCGAGCCATTTCTGCGGCGAGGCGGCACGCAGGAAGCCCTCGAAGTTGCCGCGCGTGTGCAGACCCATGCCGCCCCAGTTGCCGCAGGAGAGCATCGGCGTTTCCATCTTCTCGAACTCGGGCATGCGGGCGCGGTAGTAGTCGTCGACCAGCGTCCGGTTGCGCGCCTCGCCGCCGAGGTCGACCCGGTTGGCGGCGAGTTCGGCCTCGGACAGGGTGATCGAGCCGGCCACCGGATCGCCGGTCACGGCACTCTTCGCGCCGCGCTCGCCGACGCCGTACTGCACCGAGGTGACCTGCCGCCGGTACCAGGCATCGAGGAAGTCGCACAGGATGCCGCCGTGGCGGCACAGTTCGCGATAGTAGTCGGAGGACCCCTCCCACAGGCAAAGCGCGGCCAGGTGCTTCGGCTGAAGCCCCGCGACCTGCCACTGGTTCATCGCGTAGTACGAGATGCCGTTCACGCCGACCTTGCCGTTGCTCCAGGCCTGCGCGCCCGCCCATTCGATGCAGCCCGCCAGGTCGCGCGCTTCGAGCGCCGACCAGCAGTCGATCACCCCGGGCGAGCAGCCTGCCCCGCGCGAGTCCACGCGCACGCAGGCGTAGCCGTCCGGCACCCACTTCTCGGGATCGACCAGCTCCCAGGTCTGGTACTTGTTGCTGGAACCTTCGAGTACTTCCGGGGCGGACTTCACCAGCCGAGCCCAGTTTGCCGGGTAGCCTTCCTTGAACTCGAGCCCCTTCGCGTAGGGGCCGCTGCTCAGGATCACCGGATGCTGGCCGCCGCCGAGCGGACGGAACACGTCCGCGCGCAGCACCACGCCATCGTCCATCGTGATCGGCACGTTCCACTCGACCTGCATGCCGTCGCGCACTTCCGATTTCATCTGTTCCATCTCGTCCAATCCTCGTCAGATCCCGAATATCCGCAGTGCGTCGCCGCCGCGGAACTCGTCTCCCGGCGCGACGGTCAGCGCATCGCATGGGCCTCGCGCGCGACGAACGCACCGGCAGGCACGGGCGGGGGCTCGTCGCCGTCGATCAGGGATGCGGGCGCTTGTGCACGCAGGGGATTTCATTTCTACTCCCGAGGCATGCCCGCATCCTCTTCCCGGCTTCCCAGATACGCAATGAGTCTACCCGAACGCACCCGCTTCACCGTCAACGGTACCGAGCACTCGGTCAGCGCCGAACCCGACACCCCGCTTCTGTACGTGCTGCGCAACGACCTCGACCTGAAGGGCGCGAAGTTCGGCTGCGGCCTGGGGCAATGCGGTGCCTGCACCGTACTGCTCGACGGCCATGCGGTCAACGCCTGCGACACGCCACTGTGGGCCGCGGCAGACAAGACGGTCACCACCGTCGAGGGACTGGCTTCGGGCGGCGCGATGTCCCGGCTGCAGCAGGCCTTCCTCGATGAACAGGCCGTGCAGTGCGGCTACTGCATCTCCGGCATGCTGATGTCGGCCACCGCCCTGCTCGAGCGCATCCCCGATCCCTCGCTCGACCAGATCAAGGAGGCGATGGACCGCAACCTGTGTCGCTGCGGCACGCAGGCGCGCATCCTCCGTGCGATCCAGCGTGCAGCACGCACCGGAGCCTCGGCATGAGCGCCCCGCTGAAGGTGCCGCCGATGCTGTCGGCCAATCCGCGGCTCGACCGCTGGGTGAAGTTCAACGACGACCGGACCGCGACCGTGTTCACCGGCCGGGTCGAACTCGGCCAGGGCATCATCACCGCGATCAAGCAGATCGCGGCCGAGGAACTCGACCTGTCCTTCGAGCAGGTACGTATCGTCGACGCGGACACCCGCCTCACCCCGGACGAAGGCCATACCTCGGGCAGCCGCTCGATCTCCGAAGGCGGCAGCGCGATGCGCTCCGTCTGTGCCGAGGTGCGTGCCGTGCTGCTCGCCGAGGCCGCACGCCGCCTCGACATCCCGGCCGACCGGCTGGTAGTCGAGGACGGCCGGATCACCGGCGCCGACCGCATCCGCGAGACCAGCTACTGGGACCTGCCGCACGCAGAACTGCTCGCTCGCGAAGCGACCGGGCAGGTGCCGCCGAAGCCGGTCGCACGCTACACCGTGGTCGGCCGCAGCGAACGCCGGCTGGATATCCCCGACAAGCTCACCGGCCGGCCGCGCTTCGTCGCCGACATGAAGCTGCCCGGCATGCTGCATGGGCGGGTCGCCCGTCCGCCCTCGTTCGGCGCGAAGCTGGAGTCGATCGACGAGGCCACCATCCTCGCCATGCCCGGCGTGGTGGCTTTCGTGCGCGACGGCGACTTCCTCGGCGTCGTGGCCGAGCGAGAGGAGCAGGCAGTGAAGGCACGCAAGGCGATGATCGCCGGTTCGCGCTGGACCGAGCCCGGCATCCCGACCGATGCTTCCGACATCTACCGGTTCATCGAGACGCGCGACACCACCGACACGGTGATCGTCGAGCACCGCGACGAGGCGGCGCTGGCCCGATCGGCGAAGATCTTCGAGTCGCGCTACTCCAAGCCCTACATCGCCCATGCCTCGCTCGGCCCGTCCTCGGCGCTGGCCACCTTCGACGCTGGTGGCATCGAGGTCTGGACGCACAGCCAGGGCGTGTTCCCCCTGCAGCGCGAACTGGCAGAGGTGTTCGACCTGCCGGTCGAGTCGGTGGTCGCGCACCACGTGGACGGTCCCGGCTGCTATGGCCACAACGGCGCCGACGATGCGGCGCTGGACGCGGTGCTGCTCGCCCGCGCAGTACCGGGGCGGCCGGTGATGCTGCAGTGGATGCGCGACGACGAGTTCGCCTGGGAGCCGCTCGGCCCGGCGATGGTGGTGAAGACCCGCGCTGCGGTCGATACGGCGGGCAACATCGTCGACTGGTCGCTCGACCTGTGGAGCAACGGCCACACCCAGCGGCCGGGCGTGGTGATCACCACCGAGCCGAGCGTGTCGCTGCTCGCCGCCTGGCACCTGGCGGAGCCGGTGCCACGCATCCCGCAGGGCGACCCGGCGATGTCGGGCGGGGGCGGCATGGCGCGCAATGCCGAGGTGATCTATGCGCTGCCCAACCAGAAGGTGGTCGCGCACCGGGTCGACGAGCTGCCGCTGCGCGCCTCCACGCTGCGTGCGCTCGGTGCCTATGCCAACGTGTTCGCCGGCGAGTCGTTCATCGACGAACTGGCCGAAGCCTGCGGCGCCGACCCGGTCGAATACCGGCTGCGCCACATGCAGAACCCGCGCGCCCGCGCGGTGATCGAACTGGCCGCGCAGAAGGCGGGCTGGGTGCCGAACGCGAAGAGTGACGGCACGAGGGGGCGCGGCATCGCCTTCGCCCAGTACAAGAACGGCTACGGCTACATCGCGATCGTTGCCGAGGTCGTGCTCGAACCCGAGTTCAGGGTCACGCGCATGGTCGCCGCGGTCGACGTCGGACTGGCGATTAACCCGGACGGCATCCTGAACCAGACCGAGGGTGGCATCCTGCAGGCGCTGAGCTGGACGCTGAAGGAACAGGTGCAGTTCGACCGCGAGCGCATCCTGTCGCGCGACTGGGAGACCTATCCGGTGCTGACCTTCTCCGAGGTGCCGCAGGTCGAGGTGCACCTGATCGACCGCCGCGACGAAGAGCCGCTCGGCGCCGGCGAGACCCCGACCGGCCCTACCGCTGCGGCGGTGGCCAACGCGCTGACCCATGCGCTCGGCGTGCGGGTGCGCGACCTGCCGCTCACGCGTGAGCGCATCATCGCAGCCCTGGGATGAACATGACCCGCCGCACCACCCCGCCCTCCCCGCCCTCCGTGGCGCCCTGGGCGCTCTGATGGCAAGGACAAGACGCTACTTCAGCGAGTTCCCCTGTCCGGCCTGACGATCTCGATCAGCGGCGTGCCCGCCGACGGGTCGGATGACAGCACGGCAGGCGGCTGCATCCTGCCCACTCCCCCCGCAGGACTCCCCCCGGCTGCCGCAGGGACCGGTGTGACGGGGGCGATCACGGCCGTGTTCGCGTTGCCGGCTGGCTGAGTGCCCCGATCGCCCACGACAGACGGCGAGCCATGGTCGCCGTCGGGTCTGGATGCGACGTTGCGCGGATCATCCACTCGGGGTGTACCCGCCCCGCTGCCGCCCGCCGGCATGTCCGCCGCGTCATGGAAGACGCCGGACTCCTCGAAGCGACCCATGTAGCGGCCCTGGGCGCTGTAGATGCGGTTGCCCTCGACCCGTCCGAGGTAGCGGCCATTCTCGCCGTAGAAGCGCCCACTGGGATCGACGCGCCCGGCATAGCGTCCGTTGGCCCTGTACAGGCGAACGGTGCCGCGTCCACCCTTCGCCTGCGCGGGCGCCGGCAGGATCGCCCCCACCAGCAGCGCGACTGCCAGCGCTCCCAACCTTCGCCGAGGGTAGCTCATCGCAGGTCCCACCCGCGCCGGATCGGGCTGTCGTCGAGATCCTGGCGGCGGATTTCACGGATGCGCAGCACGTGGTTCGAGTCGATCTGCATGCCGACTTCCCCGACCAGCTTGCCGTGGATCGTCAACTGGAGGGTCACGCCCTGGTCGGGCGAACCGGTGAGGTCCGGCAGCCGGAAGCGCGTACCCTCTCTCTGGAAGATGAACTGCTTCATCTCTACCTGCCGGTCGCCCACCGGCGCGAGGCCGATCTTCGGCGGCAGCGCCTTCTCGAACGTCAATCGCAAGACCGCCTGGATTTCGGGATCGACGAACTCGGGCCAGGTAGCGAACACGCGTATCAGGCAGCGCGAGAACGCAGGGTTCATGCGTTCGACGAAATGCAGTCGCCAGGGGCGTTCCTCCGCCCAGCGCGGGTTAGGGGTGCGAGGGGCGAACTGCTCGGGGAATTCGCAGAACAACGCCATGCCGCTGTAGACCGCGTCAGCCGGCGCCGAGGAGTTCACCCGGTGCGGAAAGGTGATCCAGGTCGGGGTCCTCTCGTTGGTGGTCTGCACCAGAGCCAGCGCCGGCAGCGGTGGCAGGGCCGCCGCCATGGCAACGGCGAATGCGAACAGCGCGCGGCAACACCACGACGCGCGAGCACGAGCGCGCGCTGGCCGCCGTGTTGAAGTAAGGCTCATCGCTGCACCTCGAAATCGAGCGCGCCGATCAGTTGCCCGGATATCCGGACTTCGATCCGGTAGACGCCAGGCGGATCGCTGTCCTGGATCTGCCAGGAGTTGCCGATCGAGGTGAAGGTCGATCTACCAGGTGGCGGAGACACGGACCGGCGGAACATCGTCTCCCAGGACCGCTCGCCCACGATGATCGCGCTGGCTTCGCAGCCAGTCCCAGGCAGCGGGTCGTGCGGGTACGCGGAGGTCCTTGCCAACGCGCCCCTGTTGTCGTAGGTCTTTGTGAGCCCCTCGCACAGACCCCACTGGTTGCTCTGCGTGACTTTGGGCGGATCGCAGCGGAACCCGTGGACCTTGCAGTGGAAGATACGGGTGCCGGCTGGCGTGATCAGCGACTCGATGAACGGCACCGACTCATGGCCGGGAGACCGCTCGTCGTTCGAGACGACCACGCTCCAGGAAACGACCTGCGAGGGCCGCACGACCAGCCTGCCCTGCTCCGGGTGGCTGGTCCGGTATGCACCCAGCCGGTCGGGGACAAGCACGCCGCCGCTGAAACGGTACAGGTAGATGCCGCGCTCCCGAGGCGGGCTTGCAGGGGTCTGGCTGCCCCAGTAGTGGTGGTTCGGCTGGAACACCAGAACGGCCGGCAGTTCCAGCGGCTGGTCGAGCGAGGCCGAGTACTTGACGACGCAGGTCGCCTTCCTGCCGCCGGTCAGCAGCGGGCGAAGGCGTTGTCCGCAGCCCGGACCGTACAGATTCTCCAGTCCGGTCCCGCCGTACTTGCGCACGGCTGCCTCGAAACCGGCTACCTCGACTTCCGTCGGCGTGGTACGAGGATCGCCGACAAGACTCGCGGCGGGCGCGTACGCCGGCAACAGCAAGGCCACGACTGCCAGCAACGAGGAAAGCATGTATTGAAGCTGCATCGATACCTCTGGAGACCGTCGCGCTGAGGGTCGCCGCGCGCGTGCCTCTGCTGCCGAAGCGTGCCCGAGACTTTATCCGCCCAGGTCCACGGCGCGCGCCGGGCCGCGCCGCCAACTCTCGGAGGTCATCCCCGAGACAGTGACAGGACAGATTACGACCCAGGTAGCGGAAACTTGAACCGGGCACGCGCCAGGCACCCCGCTGCCGCGGGGCGGGCCGGCTGGCTCCGCGCGAGCTTGAAGGTGCAGCAGTCGGGCATCGTGCCCCTACGGGAAACCGATGCCGCCGTACTACTCCGGCTTGATGTTCGCCGCCTTGCCTGCCCTCAGGTACTTCTCGTAGTCGGACTGGATCAGCTTCGTCATCGCGACCGCGTTGAGTACCATCATGTCCATGCCTGCGCCGGACAGCTTGGTGCGCAGTTCGGGCACGGCGGCCACCTTCAGCACGTCCGCCTCGATCTTCCCGGCGACCCCGGCCGGCGTCCTGGGCGGCGCCATGAATCCGTAGTAGGCCTCGAGCGAGAAGTCCTTCAGCTCAGGGATGCCCGACTCACGCAACGTCGGAATATCGGGCGCTGACGACGAGCGCTGCGCACTGAGCACCCCGATCGGCCGCAGGCGCCCGGTCGCGAAGAACGGCACCGCCGGCGGCAGCGTCGCGACCACGATGTCGACCTGTCCGGCGACCGCATCGGCCACCGCCGGCCCGCAGCCGCGGTGCGGGATGTGCATCGCGTCGATCTTCATCGCGAACTTGTACATCTCCATCCCGAAGTGGTGCGGGCTGGCGACGTTGCAGCTCGCATAGGAGAACTTGCCCGGGGCCTTCACCAGCATCGAGGTGAAGTCGCGCACGTTCTGTGCGGCGACCTTCGCCGGATTGACGGCGATCACCATCGGAGCGGACGTGACCATCGCGATCGAGGTGAAGTCTTTCGTGAAATCGAACGGCAGCTTCGAGTACACGACCTGGTTGATGATATGGGTGTTCGTGCCCAGCAGCAGGGTATAGCCATCGGCCGGGGCACGGTACACCACCTCCGCACCGATGGATCCGCCCGCACCGGCGCGGTTGTCGACCAGGACCGGCTGCTTCCAGAGATCCGACAGCCGTTCGCCGAACACGCGCGCAGTCGTGTCGGCGCCACCCCCGGGCGTAAAGGTGACCACCAGACGTACCGGCTTGGACGGGAAGTCCTGGGCGAATGCGCCACCGATGGGCAGGGCGAGCGCGGGCAGCAGGAGCGCGGCCGCGCATGACAGGTGCCGGAAGGCGGGAAGTGTAGGCTGGATCATCGTTTTTCCAAGGACAACATGGTCTGGGCTGGGTCGAGCAGGCCCTCGGGATCCATCAGGTCGTAGCGCTCGAACGGCTGGTGGATCCAGGGATTCTCGGGCAGGTAGTGCACGAAGTAATCCGGCTTGACGATGGATACTGCCTTGTACCAGAGCACTGCAGTACGTACCTGCTCGGTCGAGGCATATGCCCCTTCGAGGTGGCGCTTGACCACGTCCAGCGTGATCCCGGAATCGACGAGATCGTCCACCAGCAGGATGCGCGTGCCCAGCCGCGCGGTGGTCATGGTGAGGTGCTCGGCCACGCGGATGTGCCCGCGCACCGTACCGCCCTCCCCGCCGTAGGACTGGGTCGAGATGATGGCCAGCGGGATGTCGAAGATCCGCGACAACGTGTCGCCTACCCGCAGCCCCCCCCTGGCGATGCAGACGATCTGGTCGAACGACCAGCCGGAGCGCAGCACGTCCAGCGCCAGGCGCTCGGTGTCGCGGTGGTACTCATCCCAGGAGACGTAAAGGTCGGCCATCTTCGCTGCCAGTGTGGATCGTTGGACGGGAACGCCGGCGTGCGGGTCAGGCGTTGAACGGATGGCGCATCACGATGGTCTCGTCGCGGTCCGGGCCGGTCGAGATCAGATCGATCGGCACGCCGCAGATCACCTCGATGCGCTTGAGGTAGTTGCGCGCGGCCTCGGGCAGCGCGTCGTAGCTGCGGATGCCGACGGTGCTGTCCGTCCAGCCCGGCACCTCTTCGTAGATCGGTTCGCAGCGTGCGAGGTTCTCGGCCCCGAACGGCAGGATGTCGACTTCGTGGCCGTCGATCCGGTAGCCGACGTTGATCTGCAGCGACTCCATGCCATCGAGCACGTCGAGCTTGGTCACGCACAGGCCGGACAGGCCATTGATCTGGATCGCACGCTTGATCGCCGCGGCATCGAACCAGCCGCAACGGCGCGGGCGGCCGGTCACCGAGCCGAACTCGTTGCCGCGCGCGGCGATATGCCGGCCCACGTCGTCGTCGAGTTCGGTCGGGAACGGCCCGGAACCGACCCGCGTCGTGTAGGCCTTGGTGATGCCCAGCACGTAGTGCAGCAGGTGCGGGCCCATGCCCGAGCCGGTGCCCGCGGCGCCGGCCACGCAGTTGCTGGAGGTGACGAAGGGATAGGTGCCATGGTCGACGTCGAGCAGGGTTCCCTGCGCGCCTTCGAACAGCAGGTTCTTGCCGGCGCGGTGCGCGTCGTAGAGCATGCGCGGCACGTCGGCCACCATCGGCTTGAGCTTCTCGGCCAGCAGCATGGTCTCGTCCAGCGTCTTCTGGAAGTCGACCGTGGGCGCGTTGAAGTAATTCTTCAGCATGAAGTTGTGGTAATCGAGCACCTCGCCCAGCTTCGAGGCGAAGCGCTCGCGGTAGAACAGGTCCTGCACCCGCAGCGCGCGCCGCGCGACCTTGTCCTCGTAGGCCGGCCCGATGCCGCGTCCGGTGGTGCCGATCTTGTTCTCGCCGCGTGCCGCCTCGCGCGCATGGTCGATCGCGACATGGTGCGGCAGGATCAGCGGGCAGGCCTCGCTGATGCGCAGCCGCGAGCGCAGTTCGACGCCGGCGGTCTCCAGCTCGACGATCTCCTTGATCAGCGCATCGGGCGAGATCACCACGCCATTGCCGATGTAGCACTCGACACCTTCGCGCAGGATGCCCGACGGGATCAGCCTCAGCACCGTCTTGCGCCCGCCGATCACCAGCGTGTGGCCAGCGTTATGCCCGCCCTGGAAGCGCACGACGCCCTGCGCATGGTCGGTCAACCAGTCGACGATCTTGCCCTTGCCTTCATCGCCCCATTGGGAACCGATCACAACGACGTTTCTGCCCATGAGTTCCGCCTCGAGATTCTTCTGCAGTTGTTCGTTCGGTGCGCGGCGGAACGAACGCGCCGCGCCGTTCGTCAGATCGCTTCGACCTGCCAGCAGCCATCGCGCAGCACCAGCGCGCGGCAGCAGTTCAATTCAGCCACCGGCCGCTGGTCTCCCGGCAGGTCTACCACCACGATCTCGCCTCCGCTGCGCAGCGCCTCGATCGCCGCCAGCAGGGCCGGGTCGCTGCCAGTCGGTGCCACCACGGCACCGACCGACGGCTCGGCACCGACGATCGTGGACAGCTCGACCAGGTCGAGACTGAAGCCGGTCGCCGGACGGGCACGCCCGAAGGCCCGCCCGACTTCGTCATAGCGCCCGCCGGCGGCGATCGCAGTCGCATGCCCGGCCGTGTATGCCGCGAACACCACCGCGCTGTGATAGTGGTAGCCACGCAGCTCGGCCAGGTCGAAATGCAGCGTGGCGCTGCCCGGCGCAGTGGCATCGGCCATCGCCCCGAGTTCGCCCAGCGCGTGGCGGATCTCCGGCAGCGCAGGCAGGTCGCGCGCGGCCGCCTCGAGCACGCCGCGGTCGCCGTACAGGTCCGGCAGCCGGCGCAGCGCCTCGCGCCACGGCGATGCGAGTCCGTCGGTCAGCGCATATACCTCGGAGATGTCCTTGCCCTGCAATGCCGCGAACAGCGCGGATTCGAGCGCCGCATCGAGGCCGGCGCGCGCGACCAGCGTGCGGAACACGGCGACATGCCCCAGGTCGAGGTGGACGTCACGGATGCCGGCCACGGCCAGTGCACGCAGCATGAGCTGCTGCACCTCGATGTCGCTCTCGACCGACGGGTGGCCGAACAGCTCCGCACCGAGCTGCAGCAGTTCGCGCCGGACATTGTCGCTGGCCGGCCTGGCATGCAGCACGCTGCCGCAGTAGGCGTAGCGCGCCACGCCCGCACGCTGCGCGAGGTAGGCGTCGATACGGGCGACCTGCGGCGTGATGTCTGCACGCAGCCCCATCTGCCGGCCGGACAGCTGGTCGATCAGCTTGAACGTGCGCAGGTCCAGATCCACGCCCGTACCCACGCGCAGGGAATCGACATACTCGAGCAGCGGTGGCATGACCACCTGGTAGCCCCGGGTACGGAACAGCTCGAGCAGGCGGCCGCGCAGCGACTCCACCCGCTGTGCTTCCGGCGGAAGGATGTCTTCGATGTGGGCGGGCAGCTGCCAGTTACGCATGGTGTGGACGGTTGGGAGGTTACGGGGCGTGACGGGACCGGGCGCGCCGCTGCCGGACGCCCGGATCGGGCGCCGGCCTCGCGACGGACAACTCGCGGCGGCAAGCCCGCTATTCTAATGGACGCAGTAGAGCAGCACTACGCCTGCCAGCATCGAGGTCAGCCCGAAGAACCTCAACTGGTGGTCGGGCAGCGACACCAGCCGGGCAAAGGTCTCGCGCCACAGCTTCGGGGCCAGGAAGGGCAGCAGCCCCTCCAGCACCAGCATCAAGGCCAGTGCCAGAAGCAGCGCGCTGCCCGCGTCCATGCCGGGTCAGCGATTACCGGTGGTCCGGGCGGTCATTTCTGCGGCGAACCCGGCGAGCGGAAGTAGCGGAAGAACTCGGAATTGGGCTCGAGCACGAACACGTTGTTGCGTCCCGCGAAGCTGCGCTTGTAGGCCTCGAGGCTGCGGTAGAACGCGAAGAACTCCGCATTCGACTGGAACGCCGTCGCGTACAGCGCCGACGCCTTGGCATCGCCCTCGCCGCGGATCCGTTCCGCATCGCGGAAGGCCTCGGCCAGGATGATCTCGCGCTGCCGGTCGGCATCGGCGCGGATCTTCTCGCCCTCGGCCGCACCGGTCGAACGCAGCTCGTTCGCCACGCTCTTGCGCTCGGCTTCCATCCGGCGATACACCGATTCGCTGACCTCCTGCGTGTAGTCGACCCGCTTGATGCGCACGTCGACCACCTCGATGCCGATCGCCCGGCCGTCCTTGTCCGCACGCTCGCGCACCATCTCGGTGATCTTCTGGCGTTCACCCGAGATCACGTCATTCACGGTGCGCGATCCGAACTCCGAGCGCAGCGCCGAGTTGATGGTCTGCGACAGCCGGTTCACCGCGGCAGCCTCGTTGCCCTGCACCGCGATGAAGTACTGGCGCACGTCGACGATGCGCCACTTCACGAACGAATCGACCAGCACGTTCTTCTTCTCGGAGGTCTGGTAGCGCTCGGGTTCAGGCGCATCGATCGTGAGGATGCGCTTGTCGAAGTAGCGTACCGAGTCGAGCACCGGGATCTTGAACTTGAGCCCGGGGGACTCGACGACCTGCGCTATCGTGCCCAGGCGCAGCACGATGGCCGTCTGGCGCTGGTCGACGACGAACACACTCATGCTGAGCGCGATCAAAAGGACGAGGACGACCACAAGGGTCAGGGATGTACGGGGGGTCATTGACGCTGCTCCCTCTCGCGGCTACGGAACGCATCACGAGAGCGTGCGGTTTCGGGGGACGCGGCCGGCTCCGTCGGGGCCGGCTTGGCCGCCGCCGGGGCTGCGACCGGATCGCCAGGATTGACAGCCGGTGCCGTGGCACCGACCGAGGCGATCAGCTTGTCCAGCGGCAGGAACAGCAGGTTGCTGCCCTGGCGCTGGTCGACGACCACCTTGGTAGCGTTGGTCATCACCGTGTTCATCGCGTCGATATACAGACGATCGCGGGTGACGCGCGGCGCGCGGTTGTACTCCTCAACCACCAGCCGGAAGCGTGTCGCCTCGCCCTGTGCCGTAGCGACCACACGCTGGCGGTAGCCCTCGGCCTCCTCGGCCAAGCGCGCAGCCGCGCCGCGCGCACGCGGGATCACGTCGTTCGCGTACGCCTCGCCCTCGTTCTTCTGGCGCTCGCGGTCCTGGCCTGCCCTTACCGCGTCGTCGAAGGCGGCCTGCACCTGCTCCGGCGGCTGCGCCGACTGCATGGTGACGTTGCTGATCACGATGCCCAGGTTGTAGCGGTCGAGCAGGCTCTGCATCACCTTCAGCACGTCGGCCTGCACCCCGCCACGGTCCTCGTACAGCACGGAATCCATCCGGCGCACGCCGACTACCTGGCGGATCGCGGTCTCGGCCGCCTGCAGCACCGATTCGTCGGGGTTGCGCACGTTGAGCAGGAAGTCGCGCCCGGAGGACAACGTGTACTGCACAGCGAACTGCACGTCGACGATGTTCTCGTCGTCGGTGAGCATCAGCGATTCGCGCAGCACCTTGTTGCGCGGATTGTTGCGGTAGCCGATCTCGACCGTGCGCACGCCCGACACGTTGACCACTTCGGCGCGCTCGATCGGCCACGGCAGGTGCCAGCGCGGCCCGGGGTTGGTCTCTTCGACGAACTTGCCGAAGCGCAGCACCACGCCGCGCTCTGCCGGCGCGACGATGTAGACGCCGCTCGACATCCAGACCAGGAACACGATGACGCCGATCACCAGGCCGCCGTTGCGCCATTGTCCGGCAGAAAGACCGCCACCGCCGAACCCGCCGCCGGATCCGCCACCGACCTCGCGCGGACCCTGCTTGCGGTTGCCGAGCACTTCGTTCAGCTTGCGGTTGAACCGGCGCCAGAGCTCATCGAGGTCAGGCGGACCCTGGTTGTTCCCACCTCCACCGCCGCCGCCGCTGCCGCGATTTCCCCACTGATTGTCGTTCAAGCCCATCGTTACCTGCTCCTGGCGCCTGTGGCGGCGCCTCCCGGACCAATGGTCCATGTTTCCGCATCGACGATCGCCGACGCGGGCGGCAGTGGCAGCCCGCTCATCGACACGTCGCCCTCCTCATCCGATCCAAACGCCGGATCACGTTCCTCATCCGATTCAAACGCCGGATCACGTTCAGCACGATCAAAGAAATCGTCCAGCGCCACCCGCAGCAGGTCGACGCCGGCGCCGGTGAGCGCCGACAACGAAACGCTGGTCAGTCCACCGAGGTCGTCGTGGACGACCTTGGGATCGATCGACACCTGGTCGATCTTGTTGCACACGAGGATCTGCGGCACCGTATCGGCACCGATCTCGGCCAGCACACGGTTGACCTCGCGTACCTGCCGCTCGCGGTCGTTGCTGGCGAAATCCACCACGTGCAGCAGCACGTCCGCCTGCGCGGTCTCGGTCAGGGTCGCACGGAACGCCGCCACCAGTTCATGCGGCAGGTCGCGGATGAAACCGACCGTATCCGACAGCACGATATTGCGCCCGGCTGGCGAGAACATGCGCCGGCTGGTGGTGTCGAGCGTCGCGAACAGCTGGTCGGCGGCATAGGTGCCGGCATGGGTCAGCGCGTTGAACAGGGTCGACTTGCCGGCGTTGGTATAGCCCACCAGCGACACCGACAGCGCAGCACCGCGCGCACGCGACCGGCGCTGCGTCGCGCGCTGCCGCTCCACCTTCTGCAGCTTCTCCTTCAGCACCTTCACGCGCTTGCCCAGCAGCCGGCGATCGGTCTCGAGCTGGGTCTCGCCCGGTCCGCGCAGGCCGATGCCCCCCTTCTGCCGTTCGAGGTGGGTCCAGCCACGGACCAGCCGCGTTGCCAGGTGGTCGAGCTGCGCGAGTTCGACCTGCAGCTTGCCCTCGTGGCTACGCGCGCGCTGCGCGAAGATGTCGAGGATCAGCGTCGTGCGGTCGACCACGCGGCAACACAGTGTCCGCTCCAGGTTGCGCTCCTGCACCGGCGACAGTTCGTTGTTGAAGATCACGATCGAAACATCGAGTTCCGATCGCAGTGCAGCTATCTCGGCGACCTTTCCGGACCCGGCATAGGTCGAGGGGTCGATCCGGTTGCGACCGCCACCGACCACGCCCGCGACTTCCAGGCAGGCCGATGCCGCCAGTTCACGAAGCTCGGCAAGGCTTTCGTCGTAGTCGCGCTCGGAGGTACCGAGGGCGACCAGCAGCGCTCGGCTGCCGGTATCTGGCCGTTCGAACATCCGGCGGCTATCGGCTCGAAGGGTTGTGCAATGCGGGACTCAGCTGTCAGCCGGCGGATCGTAGTGGATGCTGACGGCCCGCGCGGGCACGACTGTCGAGATGGCGTGCTTGTAGACCATTTGCGTCACCGTGTTCTTGAGCAGCACCACATACTGGTCGAACGACTCGATCTGTCCCTGCAGCTTGATGCCATTGACCAGGTAGATCGACACCGGCACATGCTCCTTGCGGAGCGTGTTCAGGAAAGGATCCTGCAGCAATTGTCCTTTAGCGCTCACGTGGCTTTACCTCGCTTATTCTTGATAAACCACTGTACTGGATTTTGGGTGCAGTCGCCACCCGCTGCGCCGCAACACGCCAATGTCCAGCCTCCGCCTTCACTTCGGCGTACGCGGCCTGCCTTCATACGGATTGGTGCTGCTCTTGAACTGTATGCGCAGCGGTGTTCCTTCGAGCCGGAAGGTCGAACGGAACATGTGTTCGAGGTAGCGCCGATAGCTCGCCGGCACCGAATCGAGCGAATTGCCATGGATGACCACGATCGGCGGATTCATCCCGCCCTGGTGGGCGTAGCGCAGCTTGGGGCGGGAGAAACCGGACCGCGGCGGATTCTGCTTCTCCACGGCCGCCAGCAACGCCCGGGTGAGTTTCGGCGTGGGCAGCCGCAGCGTCGCCGCCCGGTAGGCTGCATCCACCGCCGGCAGCAGCGCATTGAGCCCGGTACCGCGTCTGGCCGACACGAACAAGGTACGGGCGAACGACAGGAAACCGAGTCGCCGCTCCAGGTCCTCCTTGACCCGGGCCCGCGCCTCGGACGGCAGTCCGTCCCACTTGTTCACCACGACCACCAGCGCACGCCCCGCCTCCAGGATGTACCCGGCGATGTGTGCGTCCTGGTCACTGACGGAATCGGTACCGTCGAGCACCAGGATGGCGACGTTGCAGTCGTCGATCGCCTTCAGCGTCTTGATCACCGAGAACTTCTCGATCACCTCGTCGACCCGGGCGCGCCGGCGCATGCCCGCCGTGTCGACCAGCGTGTAGCGCTTGCCGCCGCGCTCGAAGTCGGCCGGGATGCTGTCGCGGGTGGTCCCGGGCAGGTCGAACACCAGCATGCGCTCCTCGCCAAGCAGCGCATTGGCGAGCGTCGACTTGCCCACGTTCGGCCGGCCGACGATCGCGATGCGCGGCGCGTCGGGCGCTTCAGGTTCGGACGACGGGGGCTCTGGTTCGTCCTCCGGGAACCGGGCGAGCACATCCGCGAGCAGGTCGCCGACCCCCTCGCCGTGCGCCGACGAGAGCCTCCACGGCGTGCCGATGCCGAGCGACTGGAAGTCGGCCCCGGCGATCGCATCCTGGATACCCTCCGCCTTGTTCACCGCGAGCCAGACGGGACGCCCGGTCACCCGCAGGCGCGCGGCAATCTCGCGATCGAGCGGCGTCAGGCCGGTGCGATAGTCGACCAGGAACAGGATCGCATCGGCTTCGTCGATCGCCTGCTCGGTCTGCCGGGCCATCTCGCGCACGATGCCCTCGCGCACGACCGGCTCGAAACCGCCGGTGTCGACGACCAGGTACTGCCGGCCGCTGAACGAGCCGCGGCCGTAGTGACGGTCACGGGTCAGTCCCGGGAAATCTGCAACCAGCGCATCGCGCGACTGGGTGAGACGGTTGAACAGCGTGGACTTGCCGACATTCGGCCGTCCGACCAGCACAAGGGTAGGTTGCATCGGATCAGGCGGCCACGCCCATGGCGAAAACGCCACCGCGACGGGTCTGGATCACGAAGCCACGGTCGACCGGCCGGGCACCGACCGAGATCGCGCTGCCGTCGGTCGGGAGCCGGGCGATGAAGCTGCCATCCTCGGGGTCGAGCAGGTGCACGAACCCCTGGAAGTCGCCCACCACCAGCGCCTTGCCGACCAGCCGCGGCGCACCGACGTTGCGCAACTGAAGCCCGGCCTGGCGCCACAGGCTCGCCCCGCTGCTGCGATCGAGTGCATGCACGACGCTGCGGTCATCGACCACGTAAACCGCGCGGGAATCGAGTTCGACGCCGGAGATGCTGGAAATGTCACGCGACCAGAGCAGCGACCCGCGCTGCGCATCGAAGCAGGCGACGCGGCCCTGGAAGGCCGCCGCACACACCTCGTTGTTATCGAACAAAGGCAGGCTGGTGATCTCGACCACCCGCTCGAGTTCGGTGGCGCCGCGCGGCAGCGCCACTGCGACGTCGAGGCCGACCGCGCCACTCTTCAGGTCGAGGCCGACCAGGCGGCCATTGCCGAAGCCGGCGAACAGGGCACCGCGCGACACGGTGAAGCCGACATGGGTACGCACCGCCAGCGTGGGTGCTGCACCTCGCTGGTAGACCCAGCGCTGTCGGCCGCTGTCGGCCTCGAGGGCCCAGATGCGCGAGTCTCCGGTGCGCACCAGCACCAGGCCATCGGAGATCATCGGTGCGGCCAGCACCTCGCTCGAGAGCCGGGTCTCCCAGGCCAGCTTGCCGCCCTGGGCGTAGACCTGCACTTCGCCGTTCTGTCCGCCGACCGCTACCAGTCCGTTGCCGGCCCCTACCCCGCCGGCCGTCGGCCGGATCACCTGCTGGCGCCAGCTGACGCGGCCGGTCGCCGACTCGAACCCGGTCAGGTTGCCGTCGGTGCCGATCGCGAACACCGAGTCGCCGTCCACCGCAGGCATGTACACATAGCGTCCTGATGACCCGACCTGCCCCTGCCAGAGCACGCGCAGCGAGAGCTTCGACCGGATCGGGCCAAGTTCGGCCGGCTTCAGGCGCGGATCGACTGCCTTGGAGAACATGCGGTCGTAGGCACTGCCGACCGTGCCGCAGCCGACGACCGCAGCCGGCGCCAGGCCGGCGACAGACAGCGCGCGCAACAGGCTGCGCCGGGCGGGGATCGACGGCACGGTGGCCATGCCGGAGGCAGTGATCGGATCGCTCATGCGCTTCACCTCGCTTCGCCCAGCGCGTCGAGCTTGAGCTGGACCAGGTCCCGGTACGGACTCTTCTCCTCGAACTTGTCGAACGCCGCCTGGTAGGCGTTGCGCGCGGCATTCGAGTCGCCCTGCGCGAACAGCACGTCACCGCGCAGGTCGAGGAACAGCGCGTCGAATGCGTTGCCGTGCTTCGCGTCGAGCACGCGCAGCGCGGCAACCAGGTCCCGGTCATCGACCAGCACCGCAGCCAGCCGCAGGCGCGCGAGGTCGCGGAACTCGTCCTGCTTCGCATTGGCGATCGCCCACTCGAGGCGGGTGCGCGCCGTCTTGCTGTCGCCGCCCTCGAAGTCGATGCGCGCGGCGATCAGCGCGGCGAGGACGGCATAGCCGGTTCCGGGGTACTTCTCGGTGAGTTGCGCGGCCGCCTCGCGCACGCGCGTCTGGTTGTTCGCCTGCAGGCCTTCCTGCACTGCCAGGTAGAGCAGCGACGCACCCTCCGCCTGCCGGCTCTGGTACCAGCGCCAGCCGGACAGGGCGGTCACCCCCAGCGCCACCACGAGTACCACGATCGTGACCAGGTTGCCGTAGCGTTCCCACCACGTCTTGATCGCGTCGATCTGCTCCTGCTGTTCCAGGTCGAAATGGGCCATCGGTCTTCCGGGTCTGTGGATTCGGTGTACGAAAGGATCGGGAGGTCAGCAGTGGCCAGACAGCAGCGCTGCCACCGCATCGGGTGCCAGCATCTGCTGCTCGCCGGCGACGCGCAGCGGCTTCACGCCGACCTTGCGCGCGGCCACTTCTGCCTCGCCGACGATCAGCGCGTACTGCGCGCCGCTCGCATCGGCGCGCTTCATCTGGGCGGCGAACTTGCCGCCGCCACCATGCACGACGACGGCATGGCCCAGGTCACGCAGGCCTTCAGCCACTTCGACCGCAAACCGCGCCGCCGGTTCGCCCTGGTGCACGATGTATGCCGCCGGCGGCTGCAGCCCGCCCAGCGCATCGCCGTCATCGATCAGCGCGAGTATGCGCTCAAGCCCCATCGCGAAACCGCAGGCCGGCGCCGCGCGGCCGCCGAGCTGCTCGACCAGCCCGTCATAGCGCCCCCCGGCACAGATGGTGCCCTGCGCGCCAAGGCGGGTGGTCACCCACTCGAACACCGTGCGGTTGTAGTAGTCGAGGCCGCGGACCAGCCGCGGATTGAGCGTGCAGGCGACGCCGGCGTCGGCCAGCCTTTCGCGCACGCCGTCGAAATGGGCAGCGGACTCGGCGTCGAGCATGTCCACCAGCTTCGGGGCTTCCGCGACCATCTGCTGCATCGCCGGGTTCTTGGTGTCGAGGATGCGCAGCGGATTGGCATGCAGCCGGCGCAGGGCATCCTCGTCGAGCAGTTCGCGGTGCTGTTCGAAATAGGCGACCAGCCGCTCGCGGTGTGCCGCGCGGGTGGCCGCGTCGCCCAGGGAATTGATCTCGAGCGACACATCCTGCAGCCCGAGTTCGCGCCACAACCGCGCGCAGAGCACGATCTGCTCGGCGTCGATGTCCGGTCCGGCGAACCCGATCGCCTCGCAGCCGACCTGGTGGAACTGCCGGTAGCGTCCCTTCTGCGGACGCTCGTGGCGGAACATCGGCCCTTCGTACCAGAGGCGCTGTGGCGTGCCGTACAGCATGTTGTGCTCGATCGCCGCGCGCACGCAGGCCGCCGTTCCCTCGGGGCGAAGCGTCAGGCTCTCCCCGTTCAGCTCGTCGCGGAAGGTGTACATCTCCTTCTCGACGATATCGGTCACCTCACCGATCGTGCGCACGAACAGCTCGGTGCGTTCCAGCACCGGCGTGCGCAGTTCGCTGTAACCGTAGCGCGCAAGCACGCCCGCCACGCACTCGACGAGGCGGCGGTAGCGCGCGGCTTGCGCCGGCAGCAGGTCGTTCATGCCGCGGACGGCTTGGAAGGATGTACCCATCGGGACGGTTCTGTTCGGTCGCCAGTAGTGGGGCCCTGCGGTGGGGCACTGCGGTGCACCACTGCGGTGAGCCACCAATGCGAAGGCAAAGCCGCCAAGTATAGCGCGGCGGCGGGTCAGGCCCCTGCAGACGCCTCGGTGCGTGCCGAATAGTGGGAACGGACGTAGTCGTCGACGATCGCCTTGAACTCGGCGGCGATGCCGTCGCCCTTGAGCGTGACCGTCTTGCGGCCGTCGACGAACACCGGTGCGACCGGGGTCTCGCCCGACCCGGGCAGGCTGATGCCGATGTTCGCGTGCTTGCTCTCGCCCGGCCCGTTCACGACGCAGCCCATCACCGCCACGGTCATCGTCTCGACCCCCGCATACTGGTCGCGCCAGACTGGCATCTGCGCCCGCAGGTAGCTCTGGATGCCATCGGCCAGTTCCTGGAAGAACGTGCTGCTGGTGCGGCCGCACCCGGGACAGGCGACCACCATCGGCGTGAACGAGCGTAGCCCCATCGTCTGCAGGATCTCCTGCGCGACGATCACCTCACGCGTGCGGTCGCCGTTCGGTTCCGGGGTCAGCGATACCCGGATGGTGTCGCCGATACCCTCCTGCAGCAGCACCGCCATCGCGGCCGTGGAGGCGACGATGCCCTTGGATCCCATGCCAGCCTCGGTCAGGCCCAGGTGCAGCGGGTAGTCGCAGCGGCGGGACAGTTCCCGGTAGACGGTGATCAGGTCCTGCACGGCGCTGACCTTGGCCGACAGGACGATACGGTCGCCCGGCAGACCGATCGCCTCGGCCTCGCGTGCGCTGTCGATCGCCGATACCACCAGTGCCTCGCGCATCACCGCCGCGGCCTCGGCCGGGCGGGGGAGTTGCGCGTTCTCGTCCATCAGGCGGGCCAGCAGTTCCTGGTCGAGGCTGCCCCAGTTGACGCCGATGCGCACTGGCTTGCCGTAGCGGATGGCCGCCTCGATCATCGTGCCGAACTGCTCGTCACGTTTCGATCCACGGCCGACGTTGCCGGGGTTGATCCGGTAGGCGTCGAGTACCTCGGCACAGTCGGGATACTGGGTGAGCAACCGGTGCCCGTTGAAGTGGAAGTCGCCGACCAGCGGTACGTTGCAGCCCATCGCATCGAGGCGGGCCCGGATAGCCGGGACCTGAGCCGCCGCCTCGGGGCTGTTGACGGTGATGCGCACCACCTCGGAACCGGCGCGCGCGAGTTGCGCCACCTGCACCGCCGTGGCTTCGGCATCCGCGGTATCCGTGTTGGTCATCGACTGCACCATGATCGGGGCATCGCCGCCGATCCGCACATGCCCTACCCTGACCTGCCGGGTCTGCCGCCGCGCGCGTGGGCCAACCCCGGTTTCCCCGACAGACACTCCTCCGACCGTTTCCATCGCCATTCCTCCAGATCCGATCCCCGACTCTACCCCACCCCGGCGCCCGGCGAGTTCAGTCCAGCGTGAAGCGGGCGACGTCGACGCGGGTGTACGGGACGAGGTCGATATCGCGGTCGCCGTAGGCCAGCCTGACGCTGCGCGCGTTGCCGACCACCAGCGAGAGCGGCGGCTCACCCTGCACGACCTGGGACGAGCCAGGCGGATTCAACTGCGAGAAGATCAGCCGGCCGCGGGCATCGCGAATCTCGACCCAGGATTCGCGGTCGAACGACAGGCGCACCGAGCGCGGCGCAGTGCCGAATGCAGCGCCGATCTCCGAAGGCGCGGAGGACGACGCGCCCACCGGCGCCTGGGGCACCGCCGGCAGGGTGCCGGCAGGTACCGGGGCCGTGCCCTCCGGCACGGGTACTGCGGCCGTGGAGGGCTCTGCTGCGGGCACGCCCGGCTGCAGCGGCACCGCGACCGCCGGGGCCCGATCGCCCGCTCCCTGCCCGGGCACCCCGACAACACCGACCGGCCCGAACCATTCGAACGCCAGGAAGCCGACGACCACGGCCGCGAGCAGGGCCGCCACCGAATGCAGGCGGCGCGACGGCTGGTCGGGCGACGGGAAAGGGATGGCGGAGGGCGGCGGCTGCCGAGTGGCCGAGGAGCGCACCGGCGCCGTCACGGACGTGATCGCGGGCTGCAACGGAAGGTGCTGGTCCAGCGCCCGCATCACGGGCACCGGATCGACCTTCACCAGACGTGCATAGCTGCGGGCGAAACCGCGGATGAACATCGGCGACGGCAGCCGGTCGAAGGCGTCGCTCTCCAGTGCCTCTACCTGGCGGATGGACAGCTTGAGATGGTTGGCCACCTCGCCCAGGGACAGGCTGCAGCGTGCGCGAGCCTGGGCGAGCATCGCCCCGGCCGAAAGGGACTCGGACGCGGGCGCGGGCGCGGGCCCAGCCTCAGGCTCGGGCGCGGCCGTGCTGTCGCCGCACGGCGCGGCCGCCTCCTGCAAGTCCGGCCCGGGCGCGCCGGGATCGGCCACCGTCGACCGGGATTCAGGGTGTTTCGAGTCTTCGCTCATGTCCATGCTCATCGCCCGCCTTGCTGGGTCAGCAACTGCGTCTCCGGCGCGCCGGGAAAGAGGCGCCGCAACTGTTGTGCATAGAGTGCTTCCGCCTGCCGGTCGCCGAGCGCGCGCTCGACGCGTACGCCGAGCCACAGCACCTCGGCGGTCGGCGGCGCAGCCTGCATGAAGCGGTTCAGGAACAGGCGCGCTTCAGGCACGTTGCCGCGCGCGAACGACATGTCGGCCAGGTTGAACAGCGCCACTGGCTGGTTGCTGCGCACCGCGAGTGCCTGTTCGAAGAAGCGGCGCGCTTCCGCTTCATCGCCGCGCCGGCGTGAACAGGTACCCGCGTTGACCAGCGAACGGTCGACGTTCGTGTAAAGCGGGCTGCGCACCGCCGCCATGAAGAACTTGATCGACTCGGCATGCCGCCCGCGCTCGCACAGGAACCAGCCGTAGTTGTTGTTGATGTCGGGATCGTTGCCCGCGAGACGAAGCGCACGCTCGAAGTTCAGGCTCGCCTGCGCGTCCTCCTTCAGTTGCATGTTGATCAGCCCGAGCAGGTTGAATGCCTGCGCATTCTCCGGATCGAGCTTCGCCGCCGAGTTCGCCTCGTCCAGCGCCGGACCGATCGACCCGCGCGAGAAGTACAGCGATGCGAGCTCGACGCGCAGCCGGGCCGCTTCCTTCGGATCGGGCTTCTGGTCGGGCACCTGCGCCTGTGGTGACACCGTGCCCTTGTTCGCCGCCGCCGAGGCCGCAGAGGACGCCGCCGAACCGCCGAGCATGGACGTCGTGCAGCCCGACAGCACCAGGCCCGTCGCACACAGCGCTGCGGCGGTTGCCCGGCGCATGAAAGAAATGGAGGTCGCGTTCACTGCACCGCTCCCTGCCGGCGGATCACACGTCGGGTGCGATCCTGCACCTGCCCGGCGAGTTGTCCGCAGGCCGCATCGATGTCGTCCCCGCGCGTCTTGCGCGTGGTTGCGATCAGGCCTGCCGCATGCAGCACTTCGGCGAAGCGCCGCACCGCGTCGGGCGGCGATCGGCGGAAACCCGACTGCGGGAACGGATTGAACGGGATCAGGTTGATCTTGCAGGGTACCGATGCAACGGTGCGCACCAGTTCGCGCGCCTGCTCGACCGAATCGTTGACGCCCTCGAGCATCACGTACTCGAACATGATGAAGTCGCGCGGCGCGTAGTCGAGGTAGCGCACGCATGCAGCCAGCAGTTCGCGGATCGGGAAGCGCTTGTTGATCGGGACAAGCCTGTCTCGCAGCGCGTCGTTCGGTGCATGCAACGACACCGCCAGCGCCACCGGGCACTCCCGGGCCAGCCGGTCGATCTCCGGCACCACGCCGGAGGTGGAAAGGGTCACGCGGCGGCGCGACAGTCCGTAGGCACGATCATCAAGCATGATGCGCAGCGCGGTGACCACGTTGCGGAAGTTGGTGAGCGGTTCGCCCATGCCCATCATCACGACGTTGCTGATGATGCGCTCCGGGTTTTCCTTCGCCTCGGCTGCCGCCGCACGCCGTTCCAGGGCGCCGAGTTCACGGTTGGCCATCCACAACTGCCCAATGATCTCGGCCACGCTCAGATTGCGGTTGAAGCCCTGGGCTCCGGTCGAGCAGAATGCGCACTCCAGTGCACAGCCGACCTGGCTGGACACGCACAGGGTGCCGCGATTCACCTCGGGGATGAACACGGTCTCGATGGCGTTGCCGCTGCCCGAGGCCAGCAGCCACTTGCGCGTGCCGTCGCCCGCCGTGGTGTCCGAGATGATCGGCAGCGGCACGACCTCGGCTGACTCGGCGAGCTTGGCGCGGAACGACTTGGCGAGATCGGTCATCCTGCCGAAGTCGCTCTCGCCCGCCTGATGGATCCAGCGCATCAACTGCTCGGCGCGGAACGCGCGCTCGCCCATCGATGCGCTGTGCGCAACCAGTCCCTGCAGATCGAAATCGAGCAGGTTGACCTTCATCAGCGCGGATGAATCTCCAGACCCGGGAAGAAGAACGCCACTTCGATCGCTGCGTTCTCTGCGCTGTCCGAACCGTGCACGGCATTGGCATCGATGCTGTCGGCGAAGTCGGCGCGGATCGTGCCCTTGTCTGCCTTCTTGGGATCGGTCGCACCCATCAGTTCGCGGTTCTTCGCGATCGCCCCTTCGCCCTGCAGCACCTGGATCATCACCGGGCCGGAAGTCATGAACTTCACCAGGTCGCCGAAGAACGGCCGTGCGCGATGCACGTCGTAGAACGCACCAGCCTGTGCGTCGGACAGCTGGGTCATGCGGGCCGCGATCACGCACAGGCCCGCCTTCTCGAAGCGGGAGTAGATCTCCCCGATCACGTTCTTCGCTACGGCGTCGGGCTTGATGATCGAGAGGGTACGTTCCACAGCCATTTCATTCTCCTGGATTTCATTGATCTTCAGTTGCCGCTGGCCATCGTGCCAACGGCATTGCAAGGCAGAACCGCACAGTCGCAGCGTCGGAGGTCGAGACACCGTCGGCACCCCGCGCCATCCGTGGACTGGCACAAGGCTCGACGGGATGCGGCGCCAGCACACATTGCTGCGCTGCAGGCGCGCGTCGGCAATTCCCCTGACGGTAACGGCGAAGAATAGCAGAAACGTTATCCGGAATAAACCCTAAGAGTCCGATTTTCTTACCTTTTTTCCTCCCGCTCCTTGCCATCAAGCGCGATGGGACACTGCAGACCTGACGTCCATCGGTGCTACGATTGCGCCTGGCATGTTGGTGACAGCGCCGCTTGAACCGGTCGGCGATCCCCCGTCGCCCGCCCCCCAACTCCGTTGTCCACCCCGCCGCCCGTACTGCCCTCCAAGGAGACGATCAATGGCGTCCGCCCCGCCGAGTGCCCTGGCCGCATCCAACGACGCAGCAGAGATCCGGCGAAGGGCGCTGCGCCGCCTGATCATCGCGGTGCTCATGCTTGCGGCGGCATTCGGTGCGCTGCTGACGTACGAGCGGTTCAGCACGCCGAGCACCGTCGCACCCGGCGCCAGGCCGGCCCCGGTTGCCTCCAGCGCACCGCCCCGCCCGGCAACTGAACCGGCGACCGGCGTGTCGAGCGAACCGGCGAGCGAACCGGCAAGCGGCGCGTCGAGCGAACCGGCGACTGGCGCGGCCGCGCCGGAAGCCCAGGCGCAGGCCCAGGCCCCGTCAGCCGCAACGCCTGCACCGGCGGCGGCTGCCGTCACGCCGCCGCCCCCCGCCGCCGGCGAATCGAAGGGTCCTCCACCACCGCCACAGGTAATCAACAACGAACGGCCTGCTGCGCCGTCCGGTCCAGCACCGCGCTTCGTACCCTCGCGCCCCGAGGCTGCAGCACCCAGACCCCCGGTCGCGCCCGCCAGCCCAGGCCCTGCCATCGCGGCGCCGACGCCTACGGCGGCTCCCACGCCCCCGAAGACCGCCGCCGCACCGGCCGCACAGGCTGCCGCTGCACCACCGGCGGCGAAGGCGGCCCCGGCAGCACCCGTAGCGCCCGCACCGGCTGCGTCCGCAGGCGCAGCCGCGGCGAAAGCCGACGCGCCGCGCGGCTACGTCGTGCAGCTCGGCGTGTTCTCCTCGCCGCAGAATGCCGAGGCCCTGCAGCGCAAGCTGACCGAGGCCGGGGTGCAGACCTCGACCGAAACACGGGTGCTGATCGGCCCGTTCCGCGATCGCGCCGAAGCCGAACGCTCGATGGAAACCGTCAGGAAACTCGGCCTTGGCGCAGTGGTGATCCCAGCGCGGCCCTGACCTCTGCCCCCTTACCCCTGCGCCCTGCCCGTCCACCACCGTCCGGCCTGCGGCGCCGGACGGTCAGCCATCGCTACTGCTCGATGCGGATCTTGCCTTCCCGTATCAGCCGTTCGTAGAGCACGAATTCCTTTTTCTGGAACTCGAGGAACTGCTGCGAGGTCGACACGATAGGCTCGAAGCCCTGGGTCGACAGGCGCTCGCGCGCTTCCGGCCCCTGCATGATCTTCGACAGCGCGCCGGTCAGCGTGCCCACGACCTCCTTCGGCAGGTTGGCCGGGCCGTACACGCCATGCCAGGAATACATCTCGAACGCCGGGAAACCCTGCTCGATCATCGTCGGGACCTCCGGCAGCGCCGCCGACCGCTTCGCTGCGGTGACGCCCAGCGCACGAACCTTGCCTGCCAGGACCTGCGGCCGGGTGGCGATCATCGTGCCGAACATGCCGGCGATGTGGCCGCCCTGGATGTCGATCAGGGCCGGACCGGCGCCCTTGTAGTTGATGATCTCGAAGCGGCTGCCGCTCGCGTTGCGGAACAGTTCCATCGCAAGATGGCCGGCCGAGCCGATGCTCTCGGTACCAGTGTTGATCAGGCCCGGGCGCTTGCGGATCAGCGCGGCGAACTCGCGCGCATCCTTCGCCGGGATGGCGTTGTTGACGATCAGCACCGTCGGCCCCTCGGACACGCGGGTGATGTGCGTGAAGTCGGCCCAGGTGTCGTAGGGAAGCTTCGGCAGCAAGGCGGCATTGATCACGTGCACCGACGCCTGCACCAGCAGCAGGTGGCCGTCGGGCGCCGACTTGGCGACCAGTTCGCTGCCGATGGTGCCGAATCCGCCAGGCCGGTTCTCGACGATGAACTGCTGGCCGAGGGTGGCGGTCAGCCGCTCCGCCAGCAGGCGGCCGACGAAGTCGACGGCGCCACCCGGTGCGAACGGAACGACGATGCGCACGGTGCGCGACGGATAGGCCTGCGCCGATGCGTCCCCGGCGGGCAGCAGACCCGACATGGCGGTGGCGAGGGCCGCGACAGCCAGTGCGACCAGCGTCGGCCGGCGGCCGTGGGCACAGCGCATGCCATCGATGGGGAGGGACATTCGGTCGGCTGCCGGGTTTCGTTCGCGCATGCGCTGGCTCCTGGGTCGGTCTCGAACGATGGGAACTGGTCGGCACGCACCTTGCACCAGCGCGCCCCCGGCGGTCAATACGTGGCGGGGTAGCTGCCACCGTCGATCAGCAGGTTCTGCGCGGTGATATAGCCAGCATGCACAGAGCACAGGAAGGCCGCGTAGGCGCCGAACTCCGCCGGATCCCCGAAGCGGCGGGCCGGCACCGCCGCCTCGCGCGACTGCCAGAGCGCATCGAAGCCGGGGCCGTCAGCCGAGACCAGGCTCGCGACATGCCGCCGCTGCGCATCGGTGGCAAACAGGCCGGGCAGCAGGTTGTTGATCGTCACGTTGTGCTGCACGGTCTGCCGTGCAAGGCCCGAGGTGAAGCCGACCAGCCCGGAACGCGCGCCGTTGGACAGACCGAGTTCGTGCTGCGGGATCTTCACGCTGCGCGACACGATATTCAGGATGCGGCCGAAACGGCGCGCCATCATTCCGTCCACGGTCAGCCGCATCATCTCGATCGGTCCGAGCATCATCGCGTCGATCGCCGCCATCCAGTCGTCGCGGCTCCAGTCCCGGAAGTCGCCAGGCAGCGGACCGTCGGCGTTGTTGAGCAGGATATCCGGTGCAGGACAGGCCTCCAGCGCCGCCGCGCGACCTTCCGGCCGGGTCAGGTCGCCGACCACGGCCGTCACCTGTACCTCCGGGCAGGCTGCGCGGATCGCTGCGGCGGCCTCGGCCAGCGGCCCTTCCGTGCGCGCCACCAGGGTGACATCGACACCCTCGCGCGCGAGCTGCATCGCGCAGGCCCGTCCCATGCCGCGGCTGGCGCCGAACAGCAGCGCCCTGCGTCCTGCGATGCCAAGATCCATTGTCGGGCTCCGTTTCTGGGCGGGTACCAGGATCATCGCACGCATGCGCACGATGCCAGCCCGGCTCGCGCCGGTGCCGCTAATACGCGGCCGATACCTGTGGCAGCGCACGGTAGACGGGCCGCGTGACGCGGGCCTCGACGCGCGCGATCTCGCCTGCGGGAAGCGTGCCCGGCCCGCCCTCGCGGAACGACCACTCGTGCTCGACCTGCCGCCGCAATTCGGCCACGCCCAGTTCCTTCACGAGGCTCTTGATACGTGCCTTGTACTTGTTGTCGCGCCGGCCGTGCATGTCGTACACGCGCAGGATCGCATCGAGGTAGGTCAACAGGTCGGCCGCCGGCAGGAACTCGCGGATCACATGACCGACGATCGGCGTGCGCCCGAGGCAGCCCCCGACCACCACCGTGAAGCCGCGCCTGCCGTCGTAGTCGAACACCGCGTTCAGGCCGATGTCGTGCGCCATCACCGCAGCCGTTTCCTCCGGCGACCCCGACAGTGAGATCTTGAACTTGCGCGGCAGGAAGGCGAACGCCGGGTGCAGCGTCGACCACTGGCGGATGATCTCGGCATAGACCAGCGGGTTCAGCACCTCGTCCGGCGCTACGCCGGCGAAATGGTCGACGGTCGTGCTGCGGATGCAGTTGCCGCTGTTCTGGATCGCATGCATGTCGACCTCGTCCATCTGGTCGAGGATGTCGGGCACCCGCTCCAGCGCTGGCCAGTTGAACTGGATGTTCTGGCGCGTGCTGAAGTGTCCGTATCTGCGGTCGATCGTCTCGTACTGGTACATGCTCGGTCGCAACGGCCGGGGGGCCGTACCCTGGAGGACTGGAAGGACGCGATTTTCGCTGCACTCGCACATGAGGCGAACGAATATAATCCGCTATCTTTATCCACCGGATCATATATAGAGCGATGTGCCGATGAATTTCCAGCAGCTGCGTACCGTACGCGAAGCCGTGCGCCACGACTTCAACCTGACGGCCACCGCCGCCGCCCTGTTCACCTCCCAGCCCGGCGTCAGCCGGCAGATCCGCGAACTGGAACAGGAGATCGGCGTCGAGATCTTCCAGCGCTACGGCAAGCGCCTGCTCGGCCTGACCGCGCCGGGCGAGACCGTGCTGGAGATCATCGAGCGCCTGCTGCACGAAGCGGACAACCTGAAGCGCGCTGCAGAGGAGCATTCCAACCAGCGCGGCGGACACCTGATCGTCGCCACCACGCACACCCAGGCGCGCTACGTGCTGCCGAAGGTGGTCGGCGAGTTCAAGCGGGCGTTCCCGGACGTGAAGCTGGCGTTGCAGCAGTCGCGGCCGGAACAGATCGCCGAGCAGTTGCTGGGCGGCCGCGCCGACATCGGCATCGCCACCGAGTCGCTGCTCGACTATCCGGAACTGGTCGTTATGCCCGGCTATGAATGGAGCCATGTGGTGGTGGTCCCGGAAGGCCATGCGCTGCTGTCCGGCTCGCCGCTGGCGCTGGAAGCCCTGTGCGCCTGGCCGCTGATCACCTACGACCCGGGCTTCACGGGACGGCCGCATATCGACGCGGCCTTCGCACGGGCGAAGCTGCGGCCGGAGATCGCGCTGACCGCCCTCGACTCGGACGTGATCAAGACCTATGTCGAGCTCGGACTGGGCGTGGGTATCGTCGCCTCGATGGCGTTCGATGCCCGCCGCGATGCTGGCCTGCGGACGATCGAGGCTGGCCACCTGTTCGAATCGAACCTGACCCGGGTAGCGCTGCGCCGGGGCACCTACCTGCGCGGGTTCATGCTGACCTTCCTGGAACGCTTCGCCAGCCACCTGACGCCCGCCTATGTGCGCCAGGCGATGGCAAGCGATGCCAGGCTGCCTCGCTGAGGACGGACCGTACTGCCGGGACACACGCCATGCCCCATACTGCTGCCACGGTCACCAGGCCCGGTGATCTTCCCCTGCTACCGAGGATCGACGCGTTGAGCCACCCAGAGCCCATCCCCCTTCCCGAAACGGGCTGCGCTCGTGTCCCCGTCCTGTCCGGAGCCTTCATCGTCGCCGCCGGGGCGCTTGCCTGTGCGGCCGCTCCCGCGGCGGGGCAGCCCGTCGCGGGCTATCCGTCCAAGCCGGTGCGGACCATCGTGGCCTTCGCGCCTGGCGGAGCCAACGACGTCGTCGTGAGGCTGGTCGGCAACAAGCTGTCTGAACTCTGGAACCAGCCGGTCGTGGTCGAGAACCGACCGGGTGCCGGTGCCACACTGGGGATGGAACTGGTCGCGCGATCCGCGCCGGATGGCTACACACTGGGCGCGGGAAACCAGTCCAGCCTGGTGATCGGCCCGCTGCTCAACCCGAAGGCCGGATACCACCCGCTGAAGGACCTCACGCTGATCGGCAGCACCGCGCTGACCGCCTACGTGGTGGCAGTGAACCCGTCCGTGCCGGCAAGGACCGTGTCCGAACTGGTTGCGCTGGCGCGGGCGAAGCCGGGCTTCCTGTCCTATGGCACGGCCGGCTCGGGCACCATCTCGCACATCGCAACCGAGATGCTGCTCGGTGCCACCGGCACGCGCATCCTGCACGTTCCCTACAAGGGCGCAGGTCCCTATCTGAACGCGCTGGTGTCGGGCGAGATCGACCTGGCGCTGGTCGCGCTCCCGGCCGCGGAGCCATTCGTGCGCAGCGGACGGCTCCGGCTGGTCGCAGCTGCCGGCGCCAGGCGGGCCGAGGCAGCACCCACGCTGCCCACCATCCTCGAGTCGATGATCGACATCGCACCGGTGGAGGGACGCTACGGGCTGGTCGGGCCAGCCGGCCTGCCGAAGGAAATCGTATCCCGCATCAATGCATCGATCGGACAGGGACTGGCAGCCCCGGACCTGCGCAAGCGACTCGTGGCAGGCGGCTTCGAACCGCTGGCCGATACGCCGGAACAGTACGCGGCATCGGTTCGCCTGGAGATCGAGACGTTCAGCCGCATCATCCGGCAACACGGCATCAAGCCGGAGAACTGAGCTGCGCCCCGGGCGCCTTCAGGTCGGCAGGAGATTGTATCCTCGAAAGAAACGCGCGATGCCGCCCCGGCGTCCGCGCGTCACCGGAGGATGACCCATGGCCGTGCAGCGATTCCAGCAGCTTGCCCACTGGGGCGCGTACACGGCGGTCGTCGAAGATGGCCGCTTCGTGCGGGCCGAACCCTTCTTCCGCGATGCGCATCCCTCGCCGATGCTGGAAGCGCTGCCCGAGCTGGTCTATTCCGAGCACAGGGTCCGGCGCCCGTCGGTGCGCGAAGGCTGGCTGGCCCGTCGCGACCGCAGCCGCAGCGGCCACGAGCGCTACGTGGAGGTCGACTGGGATACCGCGCTCGAGCTGGTCGCCGGTGAACTGGCCCGGGTGCGCAGCGAACACGGCCATCAATCGATCTTCGGTGGCAGCTATGGCTGGTCGTCGGCCGGCCGCTTCCACCATGCGCGCTCACAGGTGCGCCGCTTCCTGTACTCCGGTGGCGGCTCGGTCGACCAGTTGGGCAACTACTCCTGGGGCTGCGCGCAGTTCTTCCTGCCGCACGTGATCGGCACCTTCGCGCCGGTGACCGGACGGGTCACCGACTGGAACTCGGTCGTGGGCCACACGAAGCTGATGGTCGCCTTCGGCGGCCTCGGGCTCAAGAATGCGCAGGTCGCCTCCGGCGGCTCCGGCGAGCACACGCTCGAGACCTGGCTGCGCAAGTCGAAGGCTGCCGGCATCGAGTTCGTCGTGGTCAGTCCGACACGCAGCGATGCGCCTGCCTTCCTCGATGCGCGCTGGATCCCGATCCGTCCGAACACCGATGCCGCCCTGATGATGGGCATGGCGTTCGAACTGGTCGCGCGCGGCACACACGACCGTGCGTTCCTCGCACGCTGCTGCACCGGCTACGAGCGCTTCGAAGCCTACCTCACCGGGCGCAGCGACGGGCTGGCAAAGTCGCCGGAGTGGGCGGAGGCGATCTGCGGCGTACCGGCCGCGGACATCCGGGCACTCGCCCGCCAGCTCGAGGGCGTGCGCTCGATGCTCACCCTGACCTGGTCGCTGCAGCGGGCGCACAGGGGCGAGCAGCCTTACTGGATGGCGATCACCCTCGCCTCCATGCTCGGGCAGGTCGGGCTGCCCGGCGGTGGCTTCGCCTTCGGCCACGGATCGATCCAGGGCGTGGGCGCGCCGCGCGACGTACGCGCCGCATCGCCAGAACTGCCGCTCGGCCGCAATCCGGCAGGTGCGCATTCGATCCCGGTCGCACGCCACACCGACCTGCTCGAGAACCCGGGCGCAAGCTACGACTTCAACGGCGAGCGCAGAATCTACCCCGACATCCGCATGGTGTACTGGGCCGGCGGCAATCCGTTCCACCACCACCAGGACCTGAACCGGATGCGCCGCGCCTGGCAGCGGCCCGAAACGATCGTGGTGCACGAGACGCACTGGACGCCGACGGCGAAGCATGCCGACATCGTGCTGCCGGCAACCACCTCGCTCGAGCGCAACGACATCGGCGGCGCCTCGCGCGACCGCTACATCATCGCCATGCAGCGCGCGATCGACCCCCAGCACCAGGCGCGCGACGACTTCGACATCTTCCGGGAACTGGCCACGCGTAATGGCCATGAACCGGCGTTCACCGAAGGGCTCGATGCCGACGGCTGGATTCGGCTGATGTACGAGCGAACGCGCGAGGCGAACGGGAAGATCGGCGTACAGCAGCCGGCGTTCGAGGACTGGTGGCGCACCGGCTGGTACGAAGTGCCGGCACCGGAGAAGGACTTCGTCCTGTTCGAGGCGTTCCGGGAGGATCCTGCCGCACATCCGCTGTCCACGCCGTCGGGTCGGATCGAGATCACCTCCGAGCGCATCGAGGCCTTCGGCTACGACGACTGCCCGGCCCATCCGACCTGGCTCGCGCCGGTCGAATGGCTCGGTGCTTCCGGAGCCGCGACGCATCCGCTGCACCTCGTCACCAACCAGCCGGTGGACAAGCTGCACAGCCAGGCCGACTTCGGGCCACTGGCGCGGGCAAAGCGTATCGGCGGCCGTGAACCGATCCACATGAACCCGGCCGATGCACAGGCACGCGGGCTCGCGCACGGCGACCCGGTGCGCGTGTTCAATGCGCGCGGCGCCTGCCTCGCATCGGTAGTGCCCGACGATGGAGTCGTCCGGGGTGCCGCGATCATGGCCACCGGTGGCTGGTACGACCCGCAGGACGACGGTCCGGACCCACTGGAACTGCGCGGCAACCCGAACGTGCTGGCCCCGGACCTGGGCACCTCGAAACTGGCCCAGGGTTCCAGCGCGCTGTCGATCCTGGTCGAGGTAGAACGCTGGGCAGGACCAGTCGCGCGGCAGGCTTGACGCGGCGCCTGCGCGCTGACTATCGTGTCGCCCGGTATCCCAGAACGGAGCATCCGCATGTCCACAGTCCTTGCCTCGCGCCACGACGGCACCGTTGCCGACCTCGAGGTGGCCATGCGCGCCCACGTGGGACGCCACGCAGAGAAGATCCCCGACTGGGACGCCTTCCCTGCCAGCCGCGGCTTCCCGGAACTCGACCGGGCCCAGCTCCGCTTCATCGGTGCCGGCGGCTCGCCGAAGGTCGGCGACCCGGACACCCTGCCGGCCAACCATTTCACGATGAGCATGGTGCACCAGCCGGCCGGCAAGTACGCCGTGCTGCATGCACACGAGATCGAGGAAGCCTTCCTGGTCCTGTCGGGCGTACTCACCGCCACCTGGCAGTACGACGGCGAGATCATCGAGGCCAGGCTGGGTCCGAAAGACATGGTTCTGCACATGACCGATCGTCCGCACGGATTCCGCAACGATGGCTACGAACCGGTGCTGGTGTCGATCATGCTCGGCAAGAGTCGGCCGGAGATGCCGCGCTACCTGTTCCATCCGAAGACGCACGGCAGCGAACTGTCGGCCCGCTACGGTGCCGACCCGGAGCACACCCACCGGCTCGATTTCCACAGCCACGACCCGCGCCACCGCGAGTTCGCACGCCATGTCGTGCGCTACAGCCAGCAGCGGCCGCAGTGGACCGATGCCGGGTTCGCCCGCCTGGTGTACATCGGCGAAGGCGGCGCCCCTGCGGGCACCTACCGCAAGGACCTCATACGGCTGCCGCAGGGCCGCGGCGTGCGGTCCTACGTGCGCGACGTCGAGGATGCATACCTGGTGCTCGAAGGCGTGATCACCGTCGGCTGGGAAGAGGACGGGCGCACGGTCGAGCAGCGACTCGGGCCGAAAGACGTCATGCTCAATCCGGCCGGCCGCCGGCACTGGTTCCGCAACGACGGCTTTGCCGACGCCGAGTTCATGATGGTGGTAGGCACGCCGAAAGCAGAAGACGTGCGTTTCGTGGGGACGCATCGCGCATGAGCTGCAGGGCGCACAGGGGTTCCGCGGCGGCGCTGGCCGCCGCGCTGCTCGCCACCGCCTCGCTCGTCCATGCGCAGGCCGGCTGGCCGAGCAAGCCGATCACGCTGGTGGTCACCGTCCCGGCCGGCGGCTCCATCGACGCCGTCGCACGGATCATCGGCGAGGAGATGTCGCGCGGCCTCGGCACGCCGGTGCTGGTCGAGAACCGGGCTGGTGCCGCCGGCAGCATCGCCGCGGGCGTGGTGGCACGGGCGGCGCCCGACGGGCACACGGTGCTGGTGTCGGGTACCAATACGCTGACGCTGAACCCGATCCTGCAGAAGAAGGACGAGAACTGGGTCGACCCGATCAAGGGCTTCGCTCCGATCGGCACCTCCTCGCGCACCAACTATGTACTGGTCGTCGGGCCGCACATCAAGGCGACCACCGTCGAGGAGTTCATCGCCTTCGCGCGCAGGAACGACGGAAAGCTCACCTATGCCTCGTCGGGCAACGGCAGCCTGATCCATGTCGCCACCGAGATGTTCAACGCGGCCGTCGACGTCAAGGCTGTGCACGTCCCCTACAAGGGCCTCGCCCCTGCGATCCAGGACCTGCTCGCCGGGCGCATCGACTACATGTTCGATTCCGCGACGCTGGTCGAGCAGGTGCGTGCCGGACGCGTGCGTGCACTCGCGGTGATCGGACCGCAGCCGCTGCAGGCGATGCCGGAGCTGAAGGCCCTCTCCGCGCATGGCGTGAAGGGCCTGGAAGTGCTCAGCGGCTGGTACGGCTGGTTCGCCCCGGCCGGAACGCCCCCCGAGATCGTGCGCCGCCTGAACGCCGAGCTCGCCCGGATCGTCACCGTTCCACGGGTGCGCGACCGCATGCTCGCCCAGGGCACAGAACCGATGACGATGTCACCGGAGGATTTCACGAAGCGGCTGGCCGATGACATCCGCCGCTTCGAACCCGTGTTGAAGAAGATGGGCATCAGCGTCTACTGACGCAGGCCCGCAACGGGGCATTGCCGGACGCGCACCCGCGCCGCCGGAAACGAGGGAGGAGACACAGATGGATCGTCGTTCCGCGCTGAAGGCTTCCGGCGCGCTCATCGCACTCGGCGCAACCGGCTGCAGCAGCATGCCCGGCATGGGCAACTGGATCCCGCTGTTCGACGGCGGCGGCACCGACGCGTTCAATCCGATCGGCAAGGCCAACTGGCGCGTCGTCAACGGCGTGCTCGAGTCGGACCAGGGGCCGGGCTTCCTGGTCTCTAAGCGTTCGTTCGACAACTTCCGCATCAGGGCCGAGTTCTATGCGAACGCGGACACCAACAGCGGCATCTTCATCCGCTGCCAGGATCCGGCGAGGATCACCGCGACCAATTCGTACGAAGTCAATATCTGGGATCAGCGCAAGGATCCGACCTACGGTACCGCCGCGATCGTGGACTTCGCGAAGGTTTCGCAGCCCTATCCGCAGGCCGGCGGGCGCTGGAACACGTTCGAGATCACGGCCGATGGCCCACGGCTGGTCGTCGTCTTCAACGGCCAGACTACCGTCGACATCCGCGACACGAAGTACGCGCGCGGGCCGATCGCGCTGCAGTCCTCGGGCGGGCTGATCCGGTTCCGGAAGGTGCTGGTTCTGCCGATCTGACGATGGTGCCGTCCTCTCCCCATCACCGGCGCTGATCGAGGCAAGGGCCCATCTGGCGGAGCGAGGTAAAGGAGGAGCCTCCGGGCGCGCCAGCGCCCGGGGGCGGGGGACACGAGCGGAGCCAGGTGGGCCCTTGCCTCGATCCGGCACCGAGCAAACAACCCGCGTACCCGCGTTCATCCATCGACAAGCCAGCGGAACACGCGGCCCGCCTCGCCGGGCCGGGCCGAGAACGCACTGGCCACGGCGAGGCCGGGCACGCACGCAAGCTCGCCGCCGATACGCAGCAGCGGCCAGCGATCGCGCTGCCACGGTGGCACCGCCGACTCCTGCCACAGGTTCTTCAGCGTACGCCGCATCGGCGGCTCACCAATGGCGATGCGCGGTGCAGGACCGCTGGCACGGCTGCGTGCGTCGATGGTCAGCACCGCGCCACGCAGCAAGCGCTGCGCGATGCCCGCGCCGCGGACGGGCTCCGCCAGCAGCGTGCCACCGAGTGCTGGCAATGCCATCCTCCCCCGGCGGTTCCATGCGATCGCATCGCCACCGGCAGCGGCGGGATGCGATCGATCGAGGTACAGGCGGTCCCGGTAGCGGCGCAGCGTGATGCCGTCGAAGGCGATCTCGACCGCACGTTCCGGCCCGGCTTCATTGGCCTGCCTGAGTGCCTCGGCGAGCCGCCGCTCCGGTGGCATCGGCACGCCATGGCGGCGCAGCCACTCGCGCAGCAGTTCGCGCGCCCTGCCCTCGCCGATCGCCGCGAGCACGGCCAGCGACACGCCGGCCGGCCGGACCGGACTGCCTTCGAGCGCCGCCTGCAGGTCCTGTGCCGCGACCGCCTCGACCAGGCGCGCCGAGGTTGCCAGCAGCCGGCCACTGCGGGCCAGCGAGGCACGGGCCGACGGAAACCGCTGTTCGAGCAGCGGCATCACCGCATGCCGGATGTAGTTTCGGTCGAACGCGGTATCGGCGTTGCTCTCGTCCTCGATCCAGGACAGCCCCAGTTGCCGGGCGCAGGCCTCCAGTGTCGCGCGCGACAGGTCGAGGAAAGGGCGCAGCAGGCGCGGCCCCTCGGCCACGGCCTCGACGATCTCTGACCCATCCGGCATGCCGGACAAGCCGCGCAGCCCGGCACCGCGCAGCAACTGCAGCAGCACCGTCTCCGCCTGGTCGTCCCGGTGGTGGCCAAGGGCGATCCAGTCGGCGCGCTGCGCCGCGAACACCCGCTGCCGCTGCAGCCGCGCCGCCGCCTCGATGCCCAGCCCCGACTGCCGGTCGACCACCACGCGCACCACCGACAACGGTACCTTCAGCCGGCGGCAGGCCGACCGGCAGGTGGTGGCCCAGCCATCGGCATTCGGGCTCAACCCATGGTGCACATGCACTGCCGACAGGCGCAGGCCACCCTGGCCTGCCAGGCTGGCGAAGGCCTGCAGCAGCACCATCGAATCGACACCACCCGACAGGCCGACGCAGACCGCGGGCAATGCGCCCTGTGTGCCCGACGCACGGACCGTCGCGAGCGCATGCGCGACCGCCGCATGCACCCGGGCGACCGGGTCAGCCGACCTCGACCTCGCGGAATTTGCCATAGCCCATCAGCCGGTCGAAGCGCCGTTCGAGCAACTGGTCGACCGGTTTGCCGCGGATGCCCTTGATCGCATCGGCGAGCGCACGCTTGAGCGTCACCATCATCTGGTCGGGGTCGCGGTGCGCGCCACCGGGCGGCTCGGATACGATCTTGTCGACCAGGCCCAGCGACTTGAGACGCGCCGCCGTTATGCCCAGCACCGCAGCTGCATCGGGCGCCTTGTCTGCGCTCTTCCACAGGATCGACGCACCGCCTTCGGGCGAGATCACCGAATAGGTGGAGTACTCGAGCATCAGCAGCACGTCGCCGACCGAGATCGCCAGTGCACCGCCGGAGCCGCCCTCGCCGATCACCGTGCAGACGATCGGTACATTCAGCTTCGCCATCTCGAACAGGTTACGCCCGATCGCCTCGGACTGGCCACGCTCCTCGGCCCCCACGCCCGGATAGGCACCCGGGGTATCGATGAACGTGAACACCGGCAGGCCGAAGCGTTCGGCCAGGCGCATCATCCGCAGGGCCTTGCGATAGCCCTCCGGCCGCGGCATGCCGAAGTTGCGCAGGATCTTTTCCTTGGTGTCGCGCCCCTTCTGGTGCCCGATCACCATGCACGGCTGGTCGTCGAAACGGGCCAGACCGCAGATGATCGCCGCATCATCGGCGTAGGTGCGGTCACCGTGCAGTTCCTGGAAGTCGGTGAACAGCCGCTCGATGTAGTCGCGCGAATAAGGCCGCTGAGGATGGCGCGACACCTGCGAGATCTGCCATGGAGACAGCTTCGCGTAGACCTGCTTCGTCGCCTCGGCGCTCTGCCTGCGCAGCGCGGCGATCTCTTCGGAAGGATCGGCGGCGGTGCCGTCGGGCGCGAGGTCGTGCGCGACCATCAGCGCCTCGATCTGCGCTTCGATCTCGGCGATCGGCTTCTCGAAATCGAGGAATGTCTGTTTCATCGCGAAATGATAGCCGATCGACGCGGCGCCCATCGGCTAGAATCCGCGGCCGACCCCACGTACGCCGTCCATGACCCCGATCCTGGCTTTCGACATCGAGACCATCCCCGACATCGCCGGGCTGCGCGTGCTGCACGGGCTGTCGGATGCGCTGTCCGACCAGGATGTCGTCGACATGGCCCACCAGAAACGGCGCCAGAGCCATGGGACCGACTTCCAGCCCCTGCACCTGCAGAAGGTCGTCGCGATCTCCTGCGCGCTGCGCGAGGGCGACCACTTCAAGGTGTGGACGCTGGGACAACCGGAAGACAGCGAGGCGACGCTGGTGCAGCGCTTCTTCGACGGCATCGAGAAGTACCTGCCGCAACTGGTGTCATGGAACGGCGGCGGCTTCGACCTGCCGGTGCTGCACTACCGCGCACTGGTCAACGGCGTCACCGCCCCGCGCTACTGGGAACTGGGCGACGACGACCGCGAATTCAAGTGGAACAACTACATCAGCCGCTACCACATGCGGCACCTCGACCTGATGGACCTGCTGGCGATGTACCAGCCGCGCGGTGCCGCACCGCTCGACGAACTGGCGAAGCTGTGCGGATTTCCGGGCAAGCTGGGCATGGATGGCAGCCAGGTCTGGGGCGCGTATCGCGACGGACGCCTGCCGGAGATCCGCGCCTACTGCGAGACCGATGCCGTCAACACCTACTTGATGTTCCTGCGCTTCCAGCGCCTGCGTGGCGTGCTGGTGCCGGCGCTCTACGATCAGGAGATCGAGCACGTTCGCGCCACCCTCGGCCGCACGCCGGGCACCCACTGGCAGGAGTTCCTGGCGGCGTGGCCAGCGTGAATCGCGCGACGCGAAGCGGGTCGAGGTCTGGCATGCCGCTGCGGACCGGTTCCGTCCGATGAGCACGCCGCGCACGTTCGGACGACGAGGCCCGGCGCCCTCGGGTGCACCGGTCGACCCGTCGACGCTGCCGCTGGTGGAAATCGAGTCGCTCGACCAGGACGGCCGCGGGATCGCCAGAATCGACGGCAAGACGCTGTTCGTCGACGGCGCACTGCCCGGCGAACGGGTGCGCATCGCTTCGTACATGCGCAAGCCGACCTACGAGTTCGCCGAGGCGGTAGCCATCGAGCGCACGTCGCCCGAGCGGATCGAGCCGCGCTGCGCGCATTTCGGCGTCTGCGGCGGCTGCGCCATGCAGCATGTACAGCCGCGCGCGCAGGTCGCCGCCAAGCAGCGGGTGCTGGAAGACAACCTGATGCACATCGCGAAGCTGCGCGCCGGGATGATGCTGTCGCCGATCCACGGGCCGACCTGGCATTACCGCTACCGCGCGCGGCTGTCGGTGCGCCTGGTGGTAAAGAAGGGCGGCGTGCTGGTCGGCTTCCACGAGAAGCGCAGCAGCTTCATTGCCGACATGCGCGAATGCCATGTGCTGGCGCCGGTGGTCGCCGACCTGCTGGTACCGCTGCGCGCACTGGTCGAAGCGCTGTCGATCGCCGACCGGATGCCGCAGATCGAGGTGGCAGTGACCGACCCACGATCGCGTGCGGTGGGTGCCGCACCCCTGCCGCATTGCGCGCTGGTTTTCCGCAACCTCGCGCCGCTGACCGTCGAGGACGAAGCGCTGATGCGCGCGTTCGCCGACACCCACCGGGTGCAGGTGTTCCTGCAGCCGAAGGGACCGGAGACCGCCTTCCCGCTGCATCCGGCCGAGCCCGCGCTGCTCGAATACCGGTTGCCGGAGTTCGGCGTCGGCCTGCAGTTCTCGCCGACCGAGTTCACCCAGGTCAACCATGCGATCAACGAGGTGCTGGTGCGCCGGGCGATCGGCCTGCTCGACCCGCGTCCAGGTGAGCGCATCGCCGATTTCTTCTGCGGGTTGGGCAATTTCTCGCTGCCGATCGCCAGCCAGGGCGCGGACGTGGTCGGTGTCGAAGGCGCGAAGTCGCTGGTCGCACGCGCCGCGTCCAATGCCGAGCGCAACGGCCTGTCATCGCGCACACGCTTCGAGGCCGGAGACCTGTTCAAGGCCGACGCCGATACACTGGCCCGCCTCGGGCGGTTCGACAAGTGGCTGGTCGATCCGCCACGCGATGGCGCGCTCGCCCTGATCAAGGCGATCGGCGAGCCGACCGCGTCTGGCGAGGTCGTGCCGCCGCCCGCGCGCATCGTCTATGTGTCGTGCAACCCGGCCACGCTGGCGCGCGATGCGGGGCTGCTGGTGCACACGAAAGGCTACGTGCTACGCGCAGCCGGGGTGGTCAACATGTTCCCGCATACCGGCCATGTCGAATCGGTCGCGTGGTTCGAGCACGATCCCACCGCGGCGCCATCCGCCGTCCTGCCCGAACTGCTGCCGCCAGAATGAAAACGGCCCGCCGAAGCGGGCCGCTCATGACCAGGAATCCTGGACTTCAATCGCGATCGCCAGTGAAGGCCATCAGCAGCTGCACCAGGCTCGAGAAGATGTTGTAGATGCTGATGTACAGGCTCAGCGTGGCCGACACGTAGTTCGTCTCGCCACCGTGGATGATGCCGCTGAGCGTGTAGAGGATCAGCATCGTCGACAGCAGCACCACCACCGCCGAGATGGTCAGCGACAGCACCGGCATCTGCAGGAACACGTTCGCCACGACCGCGATCATCACCACGATCACGCCGACCATCAGGAACTTGCCCATCGAGCTGAAGTCCCGCTTGGTCACGGTAGCGATCGCGGCCATGCTGAAGAAGGCCACACCGGTGCCAGCCGCCGCCATCGCGATGATCTGGCCGCCGTTGCGCAGGCCGAGCGCTACCTGCAGCAGCGGCGCGAGCAACAGCCCCATCATGAACGTGAAGCCGAGCAGCAGCGCCACGCCCAGGCCGCTGTCCTTGTTCTTCTCGATCGCGAACACCATGCCGTAGAACACCGCCATGATCACCAAGAAGCTCATGATCGGGTTGGTGCGCATGATGCCGAAGTTCAGCTGCATGCCGATCATGGCGCCGATCAGTGTCGGGATCATGGTCAGCGAGAGCATCAGGTAGGTGTTGCGCAGCACCCGGTTCTGGGAAACCGAGAGTTCGCCTGTCTGTGCCGGAATCCGGAGTTCTGGTTGCATGTGTTCCCTCCTGGGGAAAGGTAGAAACGGAAAACTACGATGATTATGACCGGAAAACATGCCGGAAGTTCACGATCATGACAAAGGTTCAGGTAGCCGCTCAAGCTCCGTCCTTGTCGAGGTGGAGCTGCCCCACGGAGTGGCGCCCGTGGGCGGAATTGAGTAGCCTTCCTGTGTACGAATGTCCGGAAGCGTGGCCGAGTGGTTTAAGGCAGCGGTCTTGAAAACCGCCGTGGGGGAAGCTCCACCGTGAGTTCGAATCTCACCGCTTCCGCCAGATTTTTCCCCTAACCCACTGATTTCATAACACGTTCTGCCGGGCACCACGTGATTGCCCATATTTCGTGCTCAAGTTTCGACCTGCCCAGCCGATAAGGCGGCGCAGGCACCAGTTTTCCGGCGTTGTAGGACAACGGAACAAGAGTCGACGATGGCAGATGATGACTGGACGGTAACCGCCGAACGGCCAGCCCTGGCCGCGATGCACCTCAGCCTGACAGACACATTGCGCCGGCAGACGGTCGCCAGGATCCTGTCACGGAAGGCGTTGCGATCGGTCTACCAGCCGATCGTGAGCCTGGGGAATGGTCGCATCGTGGCGCATGAGGCCCTGATCCGGGGACCGACGGACACAGCACTGGTCAACCCCGATGCGCTGTTCGCCGCTGCAGCCGCCGAAGGACTCACGCTCGAGCTCGAAAAAGCCTGCATCGCCACCGTCGTGAAGTACTGGTCACCGCCGGTGAACGACCAGCGACTCTTCGTCAACCTCAGTGCACAGGCCATCCTGTACCACGTGGGGATGCATTCCGCGTCCGGGATCGTCTCGGCGCTGGAGGCGGCCGAGGTGTCGCCGGCCGCGCTGGTCATCGAGGTCACCGAACATGAACGCGTGACCGACGTGGCCAGGCTGGTGGCCGTGGCCGACGAGCTTCGGGCGCTGGGCCTGCGCTTTGCGCTCGACGACTTTGGCGAGGGACACTCCAACCTGCGGCTGTGGTCGGAGCTGCGTCCGGAGTTCGTGAAGATCGACAAGTACTTCGTGAACCAGGTCGACCTGCATGCCAGGAAAGTGCAGACGATCAAGGGCCTGGTGCGACTGGCAGAGGTGTTCGGCTCCAAGCTGGTGGCCGAGGGTATCGAGACCGACGTCGAACTTCGCATCGTGCGCGACCTGGGTATAGAACTCGGCCAGGGCTATTTCCTGGGCCGGCCCCAACCTCAGCCCGCCGCGGAGATGCTGCCAGAGGCTGCTTCCGTGCTGTCCAGCGCAGTGATCGCCGTGCTGCCCGAGATCACGCGCACCGCAGGAGCGGAGTTGACGGTCCGTCGGATTGCACTGCATGTGCCGCCCCTGCCCATGCAGGCGACCAACGAGGATGTAGCCAACGCGTTCGCCGAAGACCCAGCCCGCAGGGCAGTCGCGCTGGTCGACGGAACGCGCCCGGTCGGGTTGATCAGTCGCCAGGCCTTCGTCGACCGCTATGCAAAGCCTTTCCACAGGGAGTTGTATGCGCGCAAGCCCGCAATGGCCTTTGCCAACTGCACGCCGCTGTTGCTCGACCAGCATACGGGCATCGAAGGGCTGACAGCCGTGCTGACCTCGTCGGATCAGCGCTACCTGACCGACGGCTTCATCCTCACGGACGCTGGACGCTACATGGGGCTGGGCACGGGCGAGCAACTGGTGCGCATGGTCACCGAGGTACGCATCGAAGCGGCACGCCACGCCAACCCGTTGACCTTCCTGCCCGGCAACATCCCCATCACCGAACACATCGAACGCCTCATGGGCGCCGGAGCGAGTTTCGTCGCCTGCTACTGCGATCTGAACGACTTCAAGCCTTACAACGACCACTATGGCTACTGGTGTGGCGACGAAATGATCCGGCTGGTGGCGCGTACCCTCATTGCGAACTGCGACGCGCGCCGCGACTTCGTCGGTCACGTGGGCGGTGACGACTTCGTCGTGCTCTTCCAGAGTGACGATTGGCTGGCACGCTGCGAACGTGTGGTGGAGACCTTCAACGCGCTGGCAGTGGAGCTGTTCGACCCGGATGCGCGCGAGCGCGGCGGGATCGAGGCCGAGGATCGGCACGGCATCAAACGGTTCTTCGGATTCACCACGCTCTCGATCGGCGCAGTGCCGGTGCGGCAGGGTCGGTTCGACCGCCCCGAGCAGGTGGCCTCGGCAGCCGCGGCAGCCAAGCACAACGCAAAAGCCTCGAGCTGCGGACTGGCAGTCGAAGCGTCTTGAGCGTGCACTGCGCAGGTCACGGCTGCAGCCGTGCACCCTCTGCGCGATTGCTCCGTCGATGGGTGCCTTGCTCAGGCGAGAACCCTAGCCGACTGCTGGAGTACCCCGCGTCCTGAGGCGCTTTTCGACAATCACCAACAAGCCGCCTCAACGCCGCACGGGCAGTCGAACGCTCGACAGGTCACCGCCCACTGTAAGCCCGCCCGCGAAGCCGCCAGCCCGCACCGCAGTCTCGTAGTCGGCCGCGGTGATCGCGCCCTTCGGCAGCCGGTAAGGGCCCTGCCGATCCGCCTCCAGCGGCGGAATCAGGTGGGTGAGCATCAGGTGCTGCGCGCCCGAACGCTGCGCCATCGCGCCCAGGTCGGTGGCCGTGCTCTGGCGGTGATAGATCGGCGCGGGAAAGCCGGTGCCACCGTCCGGCCCCATCACCGGGTGGATCGCCGAGTGCACGATGACCTGGGCGCCGCGCGCCAGCGCCTCGACCTGCGCGGAAGTGGACGATGCGCGCGGCGGTGCCGGCGTGTCGTTGCCGGCATCTCCACCGATGACCACGCTGCCCACCGGGGTGTCGACCCGATAGGACGCATGTCCCGCCACGTGTGCAGAGCGTACCGCCGTGACGCGTACATCTCCGCTCGACCACACGACCTGGGGCGCGTCGGTCGACGCGAAGGTCCTGACATTGACCAGGTCGGCCGGGCCGCCCACCGGCCGGGCCTTGTCCTCGGCACGGCGCTGGGCGATCTCGCCCGACTGGATGTAGGCATCCGCGGTGTGCGCGACAAGCTTTGCGCAACTCATCACGAAGCCGGCGCCGGCGGCAGCATCGGCCGAGCAGACCACATCGATCTTCGGCAGCTTGTACTCCTGCATCCAGCGAAGCTGCAGGAGATCGGCCAGCCCGTCGACGTGGTCGGAGTGCACATGGGTGATGAACACGGCATCGACCTGCCCGGGCGTGACGCCGACCTGCGACAGGCGCATGGAGGTTCCCCGGCCCGCGTCGAACTGCAGGACCACGCCGCGACAGTCGTTCGAATCGTCGCCGTAGCGCACCATCGTCCCTGAACCGGCAAGACCCCGGAAGGAAGAGGGACCACCCTGCGTGCCGGTGAGCGTGACCACCATGCAGGGCGCCGCCTGCGCCAGCGCCGACAGGCCAGGTACGAATGACGACACGAATGACAGCACGAACAGCAACCTGATCATGACCCGCTTCATCGGTACGCCTCCTCGGTGCGCGGGTCCGGCCCGCAGGAATGCAACCGCAGGATCATACGCCGTGATCCGGGCGCGGCCTGCCGGGTCGCCAGACGCCGTCCGGGATCCTCGATGAATCGTCCCGCGCCGACGTGACGGCCAGAAGGATGCCGTGGCTGTTGCCACCGCCGGAGAAATGGCACCATATCCCCACCCTCGCGGACACGGGTATCGTCCTTCCCGCCCTTCGGCCAACGCACACGGACCTCGAATGCGATCCCTGATCCTCCCGACCTTGTTTGCCATCCTCGCCACCTGTGCAGCGCAGGCTGCCGACACCTTTCCGGCGAAACCGGTGCGGATCATCACCGCCTCGCCATCGACCACCGGCGACCTGCTCGCCCGGCAGCTCGCCCAGCAACTCGCTGAACGCTGGGGGCAGCCGGTGATCGTCGAGAACCGTGCCGGCGGCGCGGGCGTGCTGGCAGCGGAGATCGCGGCGCGCGCATCCCCCGACGGATACACGGTCCATCTCGGACAACTGGGCTCGTTCGGCGCGGCCCCGAGCCTGCTCAAGAGCCTGTCCTACGACCCGATCAAGAGCTTCGCGCCGATCACCCGCTTCGCCCAGGTCTCGCAACTGGTCATCTCCCACCCGTCGGTGCCAGCCACGACGCTGAAGGAACTGATCGCCCATGCGAAGAACCCGGCGAGCCGCATGAACTATGGGTCTGGCGGCGTGGGCACGTCCGGTCACCTGACGCTGGAAATGTTCAAGAGCGCTACCGGCGTCGACATCCTGCACGTGCCCTTCCGGGGCGTCGGCGCAGCCCTCACCGCGGTGATCAGCGGCGAGGTGCAGCTCGCCATGCTTCCCATGCCCGTCGCGCTGCCGCAAGTCCGGGCAGGCAAGGTGCGCGCGTATGCAATCACCTCGGACCGCAGGTCCGCATCGGCACCGGAGATTCCCACCGCGGCCCAGGCGGGCCTGCCGGCCTTCGAGTCGACGACCTGGTTCGCGATGTTCGCGCCGGCGCGGACGCCCGCGCCGACCATCACCCGCCTGAACCGCGACATGGTCGACATCATCGCCTCGCCGGCGATGGCCAGCTGGCTCAATGCGCAGGGCGCGGAACCGGTACCGGGCACGCCAGCCGAACTGGCAGCCTTCGTGGCCGCCGAGATCGCCAAATGGGCGCGGGTAGTCAAGGCCGCGGGCATCACGCCGGAGTGACCGGCCACCGCGACCGCGGGCACGAATGCTCGGGGCCGCGTAACGACCAGCCCCCCGGCCAGCCATCGCGATCTCGCAATCCCTCTTGCCTGTCGGCGGGCTACAATACGGGCCGCCGAAATTCTTGAAGACCGGCGGCGCCAGCCTGTTGCACCGCCATGTCCTTCAGGAAGCGCGGGTGTCGCCGGCTCCTTGCGGCCGCGTGCCCGATCCCAGGACCCTTGCCCGATGAACAGCCCTCTCGACGTCTCCCTGTTCGCGCGCGCGGCAAAGCCGATCACCAGCTATCGCAAGTACTGGGCTGCGCGCTTCGGCACCGCGCCCTTCCTGCCGATGAGCCGGGCCGAGATGGACCAGCTGGGCTGGGACAGCTGCGACATCATCATCGTCACCGGCGATGCCTATGTCGACCACCCCAGCTTCGGCATGGCGGTGATCGGCCGCACGCTGGAAGCCCAGGGCTTTCGCGTCGGCATCATCGCGCAACCCGACTGGCACAGCGCAGATCCGTTCAAGGTCCTTGGCCGGCCCAATCTGTATTTCGGCGTGACCGCCGGCAACATGGATTCGATGATCAACCGCTACACCGCCGATCGCAAGATACGCAGCGACGACGCCTACACCCCGGGCGACATCGGCGGCAAGCGCCCGGACCGCGCGTGCACCGTCTACTCGCAGCGCTGCCGCGAGGCCTACAAGGACGTCCCCATCATCATGGGCGGCATCGAGGGCAGCCTGCGCCGTATCGCGCACTACGACTACTGGCAGGACAAGGTCCGCCGCTCCGTCGTGGTCGATGCCAAGTGCGACCTGCTCCTCTACGGCAATGCCGAGCGCGCGCTCGTCGAGATCTCGCATCGACTCGCCGCGAAAGAGCCGGTGGAACAGATCACCGACGTGCGCGGCACGGCATTCATCCGGCGCAGTACGCCCGAGGGCTGGTTCGAGATCGATTCGACCCAGGTGGACCAGCCCGGCCGCGTCGAAGACCACATCAACCCCTACATGACCACCGCCGAGCAGGCGCAGGCGCAGGGCACGACCTGTACCCAGGCCGAGGGCGCACAGCCACCGCAGGCAGACATCCCGGCGAACGGCGCCGCTGCCGCGACCACCACGGTGAAGCCGCTGAACTTCGTGCCCAACCCGGCGCTGGCCTCCCGGCGCGCGGCGCCGCCACGCAACCGCACCGTGATCCGCCTGCCCTCGTACGAGCAGGTGAAGTCCGACCCGGTGCTCTATGCCCATGCGAACCGGGTGTTGCACCTGGAGACCAACCCCGGCAACGCGCGCGCGCTGGTGCAGGCCCATGGCGACCGCGATGTCTGGGTGACCGAGCCGCCCATCCCGCTGACCACCGCCGAGATGGACCACGTGTTCGACCTGCCCTATGCGCGCAGCCCGCATCCGTCGTACGCCGACGCGAACGGCAGCCACGAGCACTCCACGAAGATCCCGGCCTGGGAGATGATCCGCTTCTCGGTCAACATCATGCGCGGCTGCTTTGGCGGCTGCACCTTCTGCTCCATCACCGAGCACGAGGGCCGCATCATCCAGAGTCGCAGCGAAGACTCGGTGATCCGCGAGATCGAGGACATCCGTGACCGGGTACCCGCCTTCACCGGCGTCATCTCCGACCTGGGCGGCCCCACCGCCAACATGTACCGCATCGGCTGCCGCAGCCCCGAGATCGAATCGGCCTGCCGCAAGCCGAGCTGCGTCTATCCGGGCATCTGCCAGAACCTCAACACGAACCATGCGCCGCTGATCCGCATGTACCGGCGGGCGCGTGCGCTCAAGGGCGTGAAGAAGATCCTGATCGGATCCGGGCTGCGCTACGACCTGGCGGTCGAGTCACCGGAGTACGTGAAGGAACTGGTCCAGCACCATGTCGGCGGCTACCTGAAGATCGCGCCCGAGCACACCGAGCAGGGGCCACTGTCGAAGATGATGAAGCCCGGCATCGGCACCTACGGCCGCTTCAAGGAGATGTTCGACCGCTATTCCGCCGAGGCGGGCAAGAAGCAGTACCTCATCCCGTACTTCATCGCCGCCCATCCGGGCACCGCCGACGAAGACATGATGAACCTGGCGCTGTGGCTGAAGCGCAACGGCTTTCGCGCCGACCAGGTGCAGACCTTCTATCCCAGCCCGATGGCCACCGCCACCGCGATGTACCACTCGGGGCGCAACACGCTGCGCAAGGTACGCCGCGAGGTCGCCCCCGAAGACAGCGTCGATGTCGTCCGCGGCGAGCGGCGCCGGCGCCTGCACAAGGCCTTCCTGCGCTACCACGACCCGAACAACTGGCCACTGCTGCGCGATGCGCTCAGGGCGATGGGTCGCGCCGACCTGATCGGCAACGGCAAGCAGCACCTGATCCCGACTTTCCAGCCGGCGGTGGACGGCCACTACGTGTCGGCGCGGCGCAAGAACTCGACGCCATCAGGTCAGCCGCAGCGTGGCCGCCTGCTCACGCAGCACACCGGCTTGCCGCCGCGCGTGACCGGCAGCGGCAAGCCGGCCGGCCCGGCCCGGCGCAAGCCCGGCTGAACAGGCAAGCACCCGGCCCCCGCCGGACGGTCCCGTACGGCATCCGTCAGCGCGTGCGCAGCGACTGCCCCAGCCCGCGCAGCAGCGGCAGGATCGCATCCATCGTCGGCACCGGCACCCCGGCCTCATGCGCGAACGCATGCACCTGGCCGAACAGCGCCTCGACCTCGATCGGCCGTCCATGCAGCACGTCCTGCAGCATGGACGGACGCTGGCCCCAGGTGCCGCGCCGCGCGATCGCCGGCAGGTCCATCTGACCGCGCAGGTCCCAGCCCAGCGCGGCGGCAACCGCCAGCACTTCCTCCATCACCGACACCATCTGGCCGCAGAGGTCCGGGTCGGCCGCCAGCGCACCGAGGTCGAGCCGGGTCAGCGCGGCGATCGTGTTGCCCGACGCGTTAGACACCAGCTTGCCCCAGATATCGCGCCGCAGGTCGTTCGAAGCGCGCCCGTCGATGCCGCCCCGGCGCAACATCGCGACGGCCTCCTCCACCCTTGCGCTGCTGCTGCCATCCGGTTCGCCCAGGATGAAGTGGTTGCTGCCGACATGCGAGATCACGCCGGGTTCGACCAGTTCGCACGGGCAGTAGATCACGCAGCCGATCGTGCGCTCGGGGCGCACCTCGCGCCACAGCGCGCCGTCAGGGTCGAGCAGCGGCAGCGTACCGCCGGGGCCGGGCCGGCCATGCCGCCACCACCACTGGATGCCGTTGAGCATGAACACCACGCTGCCGCCCGGCGCGAGCAGGCGCGCGATCGCGGCCGCCGCACCGGGCACCGCATGCGCCTTGAGCGTGACCAGCACGAGGTCCTGCGGCGGCAGGGTCGACGGATCATCGGTGGCCACCGGCACGGCGGCCTTCACTTCGGTGCCGCCGGAGCGCAGGACAAGGCCGCGGCTGCGCATGGCCTCGAGCTGCGCACCGCGCGCGACTACCGAAACGTCATCCGCCCCCGCAGCCAGCAGCCGGGTCGCGATGCTGCCGCCGACCGCCCCTGCACCGAATATGCATACCTTCATTACCATCCCCCGTGCGTCGCGCTGCTCGCCCGACACGGGGGCAGCGCGTTCAGCCGGGATTGTGCGCCGAGTCGCCGGTGGCTGCGCTGGTCACCGGCGGGCGGGTACAGCCCGCCGCTTGCGCAGGCGCGAAGCGCCTCCGATCAGGCATTCCGCCTCAGAAAGCCCTGCGGCCACTGCGAGAGGCAGCCGCCGTCCTGCGCCCCCGGCCCTGGCCCACCGCAGGCGCCACGTCCGACGCAAGCCGGAAGTAGGCCATCAGGCTCTGCAGTTGCTCGGCCTGGGCCGACAGCTGCTCGGCAGTCGCGGACAGTTCCTCCGATGCCGCGGCGGTCTGCTGGGTACTGGAATTGAGCTGGCTCATCGCATCGGAGATCAGGGTGACGCCCTGGCTCTGCTCGCCGGAGGCCGAGGCGATCTCCTGCACCAGGCCACTGGTCTTCTTGATCGAGGGCACCATCGCGGACAGCAGCTTGCCTGCACGCTCGGCCAGTTCGACGCTCGAGCTGGCCAGCGTGCCGATCTCCTGCGCGGCGACCTGGCTGCGTTCGGCCAGTGTGCGCACCTCGGCTGCGACCACTGCAAAGCCGCGCCCATGCTCGCCGGCACGGGCCGCTTCCACCGCCGCGTTCAGAGCCAGCAGATTGGTCTGGTAGGCGATGTCGAAGATCACCGAGATCTTGGTGGCGATCGACTTCATCGCCTCGACCGTCTGGGCGACGGCCTGGCCGCCGGCCTCGGCTTCACGCGAAGCTTCGGTCGCGATGCCGTCGGTCAGCACGGCGCTCTCCGAGTTCTGCTTCACCGACATGCTGATCTGGTGCAGCGATGCGCTCGTCTGGTCGACGCTCGACGCCTGCTCGGAGGCTGCGGTCGACAGCGACTGCGAGGTCTCGGACACCTGACCGGACGCAGATGTCAGTTCATTGGCCGCGTTACGCACCTCGGCGATCGTGCCGCTGACCGTCTCGATCAGCTGGTTGAACTTCTCGCACAGTTCAGCATGGAACTCGTCCTTTCCTTCCACCGGAATGCGATGCGTGAAGTCGCCGCGGGTAGCCCCTTCGACTGCGGTGCCGATCTCTTCGGCCACGAGGGCGGCGGCTTTCGCGGCCGCATCGGAGGTGGCCATCCGGTGGGCGTCCTCGGCATGGCGCTGCCGCAGGATACCCTGCATCGTCTTGAAACCCTTCAGCAACTGCGCCGCCTCGTCGCTGCCGTCGTCGTCGATCGCATGGTTCAGGTCGCCCGCCGCGACGGCGTTGGCTGCCTCGACGGCATCGCCGAGCGGCCGGGTGACCGACCGGCTGATCGCGATGCCCAGCACGGTCGCCAGTGCACCCACGGCGAACAGGATGCCCAGGATCGACGCCAGCTGCATCTGCGTCGACTGGATGCGATCCTGCAGAAGCACCTGCAGCGCGTTGGCGGTGTCCTCGATCGCCTTGTACTGTGCATCGACCGCGACCGTTCCCGCCTTGAAGTAGTGGCCGGCACCCATCGTCGCCGTTCCCGGCTTCATCAGTTGCGCCTCGGCCAGCTTGTAGAAGGCCTCGGCTTCGGCTGCGCTGGCTGCGCTGGTGCCGCCGATGATGCGCTTCACCTCCGGGCTGAGGGCGATCGCCTTGCCGATCTGCATCGTGGCACGGCCATGCAGGTAGCGCGCGCCGCGCACCTCGAAGCCGATCATGGCTCGTTCAACCGGGGTGATTTCCGCTGCCGAAAGCATGGCGGCACCCCGCCCGCGCATCGTCGCCAGCGACTCCGCAAGGCGCGGCAGGTGGTCGACCAGCGCGGTCATCACGTAGTAGCTCTCGGCCACCGGATCCAGCGAAAGTCCGGATGCGTCGGCGATCAGGTCCAGCACCAGGAAGTTGCGCTCGATCAGCCCGGTATGCGCGGCGAAGCTCTCGGGGGCCGATACCGCGCGCGCATCCACCTTCTCGCTGATCGCCTTCCAGCCGGCCTTGATCGCGTCCACTTCGGTGGCCGCGTCGGTGTAGCCCAACCCGGCGAGCGCCGCAGACAGCTTCTGGAATTCGGCGTTGACATCGGCCTGCCGGGCACGGCGATCGGCGTCGACCGACGCATTGCCGTTGAGCAAGATGCCCGACAGACCCCGATGCGTCTGGAGGTTTCGCTGCAGCACCACGGCGATACGCACCGGCCCGAGCCCCTCCGCCTCTGCTCGTGCAACCGCGATCTCTGCGTTCTTGTAGCCGACCACCTTGACCAGCGGCACCGCACACATCACCGCGCCGATCACGGCGAGCGCAGCGAATTTCTGCCAGAGCTTCATGCTTCGAAGGGTCTGTTTCATCGGGATGGTCTCGCCTTGTCGTTGTGGGTGCCGGGGCTACCGCGCGGGCGAACGGCCAGGCCGATGCGGTAGGCGCAGTCGCCCCCGTCCGGGAGGCTGAATCGGGCACGATAGGAGTAGCGGCCCGCCGGCCGGATTCTTGAGCCTGCGGGGTCCCCGGGTGCGCTCCCCCGGTCAGCGACCCGGGAATCCCATGCGCAGCAGCTGTCGACCGTGAAGGCCGGACAGCATCGCGAGGGCGGCGGTCGCGCCCACCAGTGCGAGGAACATGTCCCACTGCGTATCCCAGACATCGCCCTGGGTGGCGAGGAAGGCGACCGCCTCGTCGCCGCTGCCCACCGCCACCCACCACTCGATCAGTTCATAGAATGCGGAGAATGCGAGGCAGAAGCAGACCACGAGGAAGGGCAGCCAGCGGCTGCCGGGCAGCGGCGAGCGGCGCAGCAGCACCTCGCGCGCGACGATGGCAGGGGTGAAACCCTGCATCAGGTGACCCACCCGGTCGTAGTGGTTGCGCGACAAGGCAAACGCATCGCGCAGCGCGTCGAACAGCGGGACCTCGGCGTAGGTGTAGTGCGCACCGACCAGCAGCACGATCGCGTGTGCCGCGACCAGCAGGTACGCAAGCGTGGTGAGCCGGAACCTGCCATGCAGCGCCGGCAGCAGCACCAGCACGGCCAATGCCGGCAACGCTTCCAGCCACCAGGTGAAGCGGTCCTTGGGGGCGATCGCCGACCAGGTCGCGACCGCGGCAACCAGCAGCCAGAGCAGGACGGGAATCGCCAGGCCGGACGCGGTGACGCCCGCAGCCGGGCCGGGGCGTCCGGCGCGGCTCACCGGTCGCGGGGCCCGGCGTCGGCCCAGGCGTTCGGCGTCTCATAAAGCCGCACCCGGGCGAGCGCCAGACGGGAGCCGTAGCGTGCGGCGAGCGCGGCCTCGAGCAGGCCGAAGGCGGTCGCGGCCAGGTGTTCTGCGGTGGGCGGCTGTTCGAACTCGACGGTGCGGTGCCCGGGGAGCGTCGCCAGGAAGTCGAGCACCGGCCGGTCGTTCTTCCAGGCCAGGAAGGCATGGTCCCAGACCTCGACAACCGCCTGGTTCGCGATCGCCTTGACCTCGGAGAAGTCGGCGACCATTCCCTGGTCGGCACTGCCCTGCACCTCCACCAGCGCGCCAGTCACGGTCAGTTCCAGCGCATAGCGGTGCCCGTGCAGGTGGCGGCACTGGTTGGCATGGTGCGGGATGCGATGCCCGGCATCGAATTCCAGCCGTCGGGTGATGGTGATCAAGCGAGTGGCCTCTTGCAACGAAACCAGGAGTCTAGCAGGCTGCTTCCCGGCGGCGCGTGCGCAGCCAGCCGCGACACGCTATGATTGATGGTTTACCTTGAATTGCAACGCGCCCACCCATGGCTCTCATTGTCCAGAAATACGGCGGCACCTCGGTCGGTTCGCCCGAGCGCATCAAGAACGTCGCACAGCGCGTTGCGCGCTGGAAGGCCAAGGGCCACAAGGTGGTCGTCGTGGTGTCGGCCATGTCCGGCGAGACGAACCGGCTGATCGCGCTTGCGCGCGAGGTGCAGCCCGAGCCCGACGCCCGGGAACTCGACCAGATGGTGTCCACCGGCGAACAGGTCACCATCGGCCTGGTCGCGATGGCGCTCAAGCAGATCGGCGTCGATGCACGCAGCTACACCGGTCCGCAGGTGAAGATCCTCACCGACAGCGCGTTCACCAAGGCGCGCATCCTGAGTATCGACGAGCACAACATGCGCGCCGACCTGGACGCCGGCCGGGTCGTGGTGGTCGCCGGTTTCCAGGGGATGGATGCCGATGGCAACGTCACGACGCTGGGCCGCGGCGGCTCGGACACCACCGGCGTCGCGCTGGCGGCGGCCCTGAAGGCCGACGAGTGCCAGATCTACACCGATGTCGACGGCGTCTACACGACAGACCCGCGCATCGTGCCCAATGCGCGGCGGCTGAAGACGGTCACCTTCGAGGAAATGCTCGAGATGGCCAGCCTGGGCTCGAAGGTGCTGCAGATCCGCTCGGTCGAGTTCGCGGGCAAGTACAAGGTCAAGCTGCGCGTGCTGTCCTCCTTCCAGGACGAAGGCGACGGCACGCTGATCACGTTCGAAGAGGAAGAGAACATGGAACAGGCGATCATCTCCGGCATCGCGTTCAACCGGGACGAAGCGAAGATCACCGTGCAGGGCGTGCCCGACAAGCCGGGGATCGCCTATCAGATCCTCGGCCCGGTCGCCGACGCCAACATCGACGTCGACATGATCGTGCAGAACGCCGGCGTGCATGGCCTGACGGACTTCTCCTTCACCGTGCCGCGCAACGACTACGCACGCGCCCGGAAGCTGATCGAGGAAGTGCAGAAGCACATCGGCGCGAAGGAACTGATCGGGGACGACCGCATCGCCAAGGTGTCGATCGTCGGCGTGGGCATGCGCTCGCACTGCGGCATCGCCAGCAAGGCATTCCGCGCCCTGTCCGAGGAAGGCATCAACATCCAGATGATCTCCACCTCCGAGATCAAGATCTCGGTGGTCGTGGACGAGAAGTACCTCGAACTTGCGGTACGTGTGCTGCACGACGCGTTCGACCTCGCGCACGAACCGGCCTGATCCGCTGGCGTGCCGGAACACGGCACGAGCTTCGCCTGGAGCCGGTTCTGCGTGCAGGTTCACGTGGAACGCGAACGACGCGCTGCCCTGAAGCCGCAGGGTTCGGTATACTCCGCCGGTCCGGAGAGATGGCCGAGTGGTCGAAGGCGCTCCCCTGCTAAGGGAGTATACGGGCCAAAACCTGTATCGAGGGTTCGAATCCCTCTCTCTCCGCCACCCCGGCTGTTTTGCACAAGCCATTTCGCATATACTCGGGGCAACGCGCCTGTAGCTCAGTTGGATAGAGTACTTGGCTACGAACCAAGGGGTCGTGGGTTCAAATCCTGCCAGGCGCGCCATTTATTCCAACGCCCGGACCTCACGGTCCGGGCGTTTCTGTTTCCGGTGCCCGCATCGCGCATTTCGGAAGCCCGGAAACCCCGCTCGGTGAGCATCCCCCGCCCCCGCTGCCCGCGACGATGATGATCGGCACGCCGGCGAGATGCATCGTGCAGCCTCGCCGCCACGCCCGTTCTGCTAGCATCCAGCGGACATCGGCGACACGAAACAGCGAGGAGGACACGTGGCCAGCACGATCGGCATGACGCCCGGGCGAGAGCTCGAAGGCAAGGTGGCACTGGTCACCGGTGGCGCACGCAACATCGGGCGCGCGATCTGCCGCTCGCTCGCCAGCGGCGGCGCCTCGGTGATGATCAATGCCAACACCTCGAAGACAGAGGCCGAGGAAACGCGCGCGATGATCGAGGCCGCCGGCGGCACGGCGCAGGTGCATGTCGCCGACGTCACCGATCCGGAGGCCGTCGCTAGCCTGGTCGAAGCGACGATCAGGCGTTTCGGGCGTATCGACATCCTGGTGAACAACGCCGCCATCCGCGCCGAGACGCCGTTCGCCGAGATCACCCACGCGGAATGGCAGCGCGTGATCGCGATCATCCTCGACGGCGCCTTCCTGGTGACCCAGGCCTGCCTGCCCCACCTGTCGAAGGACGGCAACGGGGCGGTCGTCATGATCGGCGGGCAGACCGGGCACAAGGGCGCGGCCGGCCGGGCGCATGTGGTCGCCGCCAAGGCCGGCCTCGCGGGCTTCACCAAGGGACTCGCGCTCGACCTCGCGCCGATGGGCGTCACGGTGAACAACGTCGTGCCTGGCACGATCGACACGGTGCGCGGACTGCCAGGCGCGCCCGCGCGGCCGGCCCATCGCACCAGCCTGCCGCCCCTGGGCCGGCGTGGCGAACCGGAAGAGATCGCGGCGATGGTGCGCATGCTGTGCGGGCCGGACGCGCGCTACCTGACCGGGCAGACGATACACATCAATGGGGGGGGATGGTTGCCATGAGCGGCGCAAGTGCAAAGGGGAAGAAGGGTCCGGCGATCTCGCCGATGATGACCACGCTGGCGGCCTACCTCGCCGCCTCGCCGCGCAAGGCACTGCCACCCGCGGTGGTGGAGAAGACCAAGCATCACCTGCTCGACACGCTGGCCGCGATGGTGTCCGGGTCGAGGCTGCTGCCGGGAGAGCGCGCGATCGCGTTCGTGGAGTCGCTCGGCGGCAAGCCGGAAGCCTGCGTGATCGGCACCCCGATCGTCACCTCGGCGATCAACGCAGCCCTGGCCAATGGCATGCTGGCCCATGCCGACGAGACCGACGACTCGCATGCGCCATCGCTCACCCACCCGGGCTGCGGCATCGTGCCGGCGGCGCTGGCGATCGGCGAACGCAACCGCGTGTCCGGCCGCGCCCTGCTGCGTGCGATCGCGGTCGGCTACGACCTGTCCTCGCGCCTCACGATGTCGCTGAACGCGTACGAATTCCGCGAGGATGGGCATTCCACGCACAGCTTCGGGCCGATGTTCGGTGCCGCCGCCGCAGGTGGTGCGCTGCTCGGCTTCAACCCGCGCCAGATGCGCCACCTGCTGTCCTACACCGCGCAGCAGGCCTCGGGCGTCTCATGCTGGATGCGCGATCCAGACCATGTCGAGAAGGCGTTCGACTTCGGCGGCATGCCGGCGCGCAACGGCGTCTATGCGGCGCTGATGGTCGACTCCGGCATGACCGGCGTCGAGGACGTATTCTCCGGCGAGCGCAACTTCTTCGTCGCCTACGGGCGCAAGCCGGAACCGCAGGTGCTGGTCAAGCGCCTGGGCAGCACGTTCGAGATCATGAACACCAACATCAAGCGCTGGTCGGTCGGCTCGCCGATCCAGGCCCCGCTCGATTCGCTGCTCGCGCTGATCACCGCCAAGGGCGTGCGTGCCGAAGACGTCGAGCGCGTGGACATCCGCGTCGCGAAACAGGGCGCGAACACCGTGGACAACCGCGACATGCCGGACATCTGCATGCAGCACCTGGCCGCGGTGATGCTTCTCGACCGCACCGTCACGTTCGTGTCGACGCACGATGTTGCACGGATGCGCGACCCCAAGGTGCTGGCGCTGCGCAAGCGCGTCACCCTCACCGGCGACGAAGCGCTGACCCGCGTGATGCCCAGCCGCCAGGGTATCGTGTCGATCACGCTGAAAGACGGCACGAACCTCACCCACCATACGAAGGCGGTGCGCGGCACGGCCGAGAATCCGATGACCCGGGCCGAGGTCGACGCCAAGTGCTACGACCTGCTGGCGCCGATCACCGGCAAGCGCCGCGCGCGCCGGCTGTGCGACACCGTCTGGACCCTCGATAGCCTGGCTGACGTACGCAAGCTTCGACCTCTGCTGCAGGTGGCCTGAGCACGCGTGCGGTAGCACTGGCCAGACTTGCGGAAGCGCCATCCGGCGCGCCGCGGGTCAGAGTCGGAACCGGGCAACCGCCGCACGGAGTTCGCGCGACACTGATTCGAGACCGTCCGCGGCGGTGGCCGCCTGTGCGATCGATGCCCGACTGGTCTGCGCCATTTGCGCGATGTTCTCGACGTTCAGGGATATCTGCGTACTCGCGCTGCTCTGTTCCGCAGTCGCATGCCCGATGTCGGATACCTGCGCCCGCATGCGCTCGGCTTCGGCGCGTAGCTCGCCAAGCGTTCCCGCAGCGCGTTGAGCCAGTTCGACCCCGCGCGCGGCCTGCTCGGCATTGGCATCCATGCTGGCGACCGTTTCGTCGACACTCGTGTTCATCCGCCCGATCGTGGTGCCGATTTCCATCGTCGCCGCGCTGGTGCGTTCGGCCAGCTTGCGCACCTCATCCGCGACCACCGCGAAGCCACGCCCCTGCTCCCCGGCGCGCGCAGCCTCGATTGCGGCGTTCAATGCAAGCAGGTTGGTCTGTTCGGCGATGTCGCGGATGAGCAGGCTGATCTGCGCGATTTCCCGCGACCGCGCCGAGAGCTCGCCGACGCTCTGCGAGGACTGATCGATCGAGGTGGCGATCATGCGTACCTGCCCGGCGACTGCCTCGACCACCTCGGCGCCGGCAGCGGCCTTGGTGCTGGACTGCTCACAGAACTCCGCGGTATCGCGTCCTGCGTCGGCCACCTGCGCGATGCTGACCGTGATCTGCTCGACCGATGCCGCGGTCGCGGTCGACGCTTCGTCCTGTGCCTTCGCGCTCGCGTCGAGGTCACGAGCCGAGACTGCCAGCGCCGATGCCCGATCCGCGACCTGCTGGCTGCCCGCGTCGATCGAGCGCAGCGCCGTGCTGAATCGGTCGAGCAACTGGTTGAACGCGCGAGCCGTGCGCGAGAGTTCATTGTCGCCGGTCACCGCGATCCGGCGGGTGAGGTCCTGGTCTTGCGCTACATCACCGATCGCCGTGCACAGATCAGCGACCGGCCGGCTGATGCGCATGCGGACGAATGCAATCCCCACCACAGCCACGACAGTCGCCAGCAACAGCATCAAGGCGGCGATGACGAGCGTGCGCTGGAAGCTCGCGGTCGCCTCGGTGTAGGCACGCTCGGCAAAGGCCACCTGCAACCCTGCCAGCTCGCCCAGCACCTTGACCACTTCCGCCGCCGGCACGCCCATCGAGACCGCTTCATCCTCGATCGCATCGTTACCGTTTCCGCCTTGTATCTGCTTTCGTACCAGCTTCCAGCCAGTGCCCGCGAACTTGTCATAGCCCGCGTCGAACCGGGCCAGGAGCTTCAGTTCGTCCGGCGAAAGATCGCGTGCGCGGTACGCCGTCATCCTGGCGCCGATCAGCGCAAGTCCCTGCTCGACGGCCTGGATGGCCTGTGCGGATCGCGCCTCGGTGAGCTTGCCCTGGGGCAGTCCGACGATCTCGTTACGAATACCGCTGATCGCCGCGCTCGAGGTCGTCAGCATCTCGTGCGGCTGCATCGCGTTCGTGTACACGCTTTCGAGCGTATGGCTCGACTGCAGCAGCGCCCACAAGGCGATGCCGCCCAGGATTGCGGTTGGAATGGACATGACCGCGACCAGTGCCGTGAGGCGGGCGGAAACATTGGTCAGCAAGATTGCAACCTCGACACGATGCAAACGGAAAGTGCCCGCCCGATTGGTGCGCAAGGCAACACTGGCAGGGACGACTGTTGTTAGCGGCCGGAGCCGCAGCACCTTTAGCGCCTTGTGCCGGCCCGGCAATCGTGCGGGAGTAGTTCAGGGTCAGGCGCATCCCACCGCCACTGCCGATCCGGACAATGCAATGGTGGTAGCCTCACGGCCTTCAGATACCTCGGTTCAGAACGGCCAGTCATGCGTACCTACACCATTGCTTCCATCCCCGGCGATGGCATCGGCAAGGAAGTCATCCCAGCCGGCCAGCGCGTGCTCGAACACCTCGCGAAGAAGAGCGGCGATTTCTCGATCGCCTTCCGCACCTTCGACTGGGGCAGCGACTACTACAAGCGACACGGCGTGATGATGCCCGCAGACGGGCTTTCGCAGCTGAAGGACCTGGACGCGATCTACTTCGGTGCGGTCGGCGCCCCGGACATCCCGGACCACATCACGCTCTGGGGCCTGCGCCTGGCGATCTGCCAGCCTTTCGACCAGTATGCGAACGTGCGCCCGGCGCGCGTGCTGCCCGGCATCAGCAGCCCGCTGGCGAATCCGGACGCGGCGAAGCTCGACTGGGTGATCGTGCGCGAGAACTCCGAGGGGGAGTACTCCGGCGCCGGGGGCCGTGTGCACCGCGGTCTGCCGGAAGAGACGGCGATGGAAGTGTCGGTGTTCACCCGCACCGGCGTCGAGCGCGTGATCCGCTTCGCATTCGAGCTGGCACGTTCGCGCCCGCGCAAGCTGCTCACGGTCGTCACCAAGTCGAACGCCCAGCGCCACGGCATGGTGCTCTGGGACGAGATCGCGGAAGAGGTCAGCCGCAAGTACCCCGACGTCACCTGGGACAAGATGCTGGTGGACGCGATGACGGTACGCATGGTGGTGAAGCCGGCGAGCCTGGACACCATCGTCGCCACCAACCTGCATGCGGACGTGCTGAGCGACCTGGCCGCTGCACTGTCCGGTTCGATGGGCGTCGCACCGACCGCCAACCTGAACCCGGAACGCCGGTTCCCGTCGATGTTCGAGCCGATCCACGGCTCTGCCTTCGACATCACCGGCATGGGCATCGCCAACCCGATCGGCACCTTCTGGTCGGCGGTGATGATGCTCGAACACCTCGGCGAGAAGGACGCTGCCGTGCGGCTGATGGGCGCGATTGAAGCCACCACGAAGCAGGGCCGCCTGCATACGCCCGACCTGGGTGGCGAGGCCTCGACCGAACTGGTCACCGAAGCCGTCCTCGACTTCCTCGGTTGATTGCAAGCGCACCGACACCATGAATGATTCCGCACGTCCGCTCTGGTCCCCAACGCCCGACCGCATCGCGCGCTCGCACCTCAGGCAGTTCATGCGCGAGGTCGCGCGTACCTGGGGCGTAGACTGCCGGGACCAGGCATCGCTGTACCGCTGGTCGATCGAGCAGCCCGAGCAGTTCTGGAGTTCGGTCTGGGATTTCTGCGAGGTCATCGCGGACACACGCGGCGACGTCGTGCTCGAGCATGGCGACAGGATGCCCGGCGCGCGCTGGTTCCCGGGCGCACGGCTCAACTTCGCCGAGAACCTGCTGCGCCGGGCCGACGACGCGACGGCGATCGTGTTCCGCGGCGAAGGCAAGGTGCGCAGTTCGGTCACCTATGCCGAACTCCACCATGAGGTGTCCCGGCTGCAGCAGGCCCTTCGCGCCGCCGGTGTCGGCGTCGGCGATCGGGTCGCCGGCTACGTGCCGAACATTCCCGGCGCGATCATCGCGATGCTGGCCACCACCAGCCTCGGGGCGACCTGGTCGTCCTGCTCGCCGGATTTCGGCGTGCAGGGCGTGCTGGACCGCTTCGGCCAGATCGAGCCCAAGGTGCTGGTCGCCGCCGACGGATACTTCTACAGCGGCAAGACGATCGACGTGATGCCGCGCGTGGCAGAGGTGGCGGCACGCCTGCCCTCGTTGCTGCAGACGGTGATCATTCCCTACACTCGTCGCGACCCCGACCTCTCGGGCATCCCCGGGGCGGTGGACGTGCACGACTTCATGGCGCCCTTCCAGCCGTCGAAGCTGCTGTTCGAACGGCTGCCGTTCGACCACCCGCTCTACATCATGTTCTCCTCGGGTACTACCGGCGTGCCCAAGTGCATCGTGCATGGTGCCGGCGGCACCCTCCTGCAGCACCTCAAGGAACACCGGCTGCACGTCGACCTGCATCCGACCGACAGGCTGTTCTACTTCACCACCTGCGGCTGGATGATGTGGAACTGGCTGGCCACGGGCCTCGCCAGCGGCGCGACGCTCATGCTGTTCGATGGCTCACCGTTCTATCCGCGCGGCAATGTGCTGTTCGACTTCGCGCAGGACGAGGGGATGACGATCTTCGGTACCTCCGCGAAGTACATCGATTCGCTGCGCAAGCTCGATCTCAAGCCGAAGGACAGCCACGACCTGTCAAGCCTGCGCACGATGCTCTCCACCGGGTCGCCGCTGGTGCCGGAGAGCTTCGAGTACGTCTACTCGAACATCAAGTCCGACCTGTGCCTGTCGTCGATCTCCGGCGGCACCGACATCGTGTCCTGCTTCGTGCTCGGCAGTCCGCTGCTGCCGGTCTGGCCCGGCGAGATCCAGTGCCGGGGGCTCGGCCTGGCGGTCGATGTCTGGAACGACGACGGCCAGCCGGTGCGCGGCGAGCGCGGAGAGCTCGTGTGCACGCAGCCCTTCCCGTGCATGCCGGTGGGCTTCTGGAACGACCCGGACGGCAGCCGCTACCGGGCCGCCTACTTCGAGCGCTTCCCGAACACCTGGTGCCACGGCGATTTCTGCGAGCTGACCGTGCACGACGGCCTGGTGATCCATGGCCGTTCGGATGCCGTGCTCAACCCGGGCGGCGTGCGCATCGGCACCGCCGAGATCTACCGGCAGGTCGAGCAGCTCGAAGAGGTGGTCGAGTCGCTGGTGATCGGCCAGGACTGGCCGCCGGCCCAGCCGATCGACGTGCGGGTGGTGCTGTTCGTGCGCCTGCGCGACGGGCTGGTGCTGGACGATGCGCTGGTCGCGCGCATCAAGGCCCGCATCCGCGAAAACACCACGCCCCGGCATGTGCCAGCCAAGGTGCTGCAAGTGGCCGACATCCCGCGCACGAAGAGCGGGAAGATCGTCGAGCTCGCGGTTCGCAATGTCGTGCACGGCCAACCGGTAAAGAACCGGGAGGCGCTGGCCAACCCGGAAGCGCTCGCGCTGTTCGCCGACCGCCCGGAACTGTCGGGCTGAGCCGTGGCGCGGGCCTGCAGGCGGCCGCGCCACGCTTGACCCCCATACCCCACCGGGGTACGGTGCAGACATGGACACCCCGTTCGACACGGGCGACCGGCGCCCCTCCCCCGCGTCGGTAGACCTGGCCATCGAAGGCATGACCTGCGTCGCCTGTGCGTCCCGGATCGAGAAGGTGCTCGGCCGGCTGCCGCAGGTCACCGCTTCGGTCAACTTCGCCACCGGCCGCGCCCATGTCGATTTCGATGCCGCCCGGCTGGACGTCTCGGCCCTGACCGCTGCGGTCGGGCGCGCCGGCTACTCGGCGCGGGTGACGCAAGCCGTACCCGGCGTGGACGACGCGGCCGCGAGCGCCACCGCCGAGGAACACCGGCACGATGCGACGCGCGCGCTCGCCTGGTGCGCGCTGCTGACCGCGCCGCTGCTCGCGCAGATGGTCGGCATGTTCGCCGGCCGGCACGATTGGATGCTGCCCGGCTGGCTGCAACTCGCGCTGGCGACCGCCGTGCAGTTCGGCTTCGGCCGTCCGTTCTACCGCGGCGCCTGGAACGCCCTGCGCGGCGGCGGTGCAAACATGGATGTACTGGTCGCACTGGGCACCACCATCGCATGGGGCTACAGCGCAGCAGTCGTGTTCTCGGCGCCCGGAGGCCACGTCTACTTCGAGTCCAGCGCGGCGATCATCACGCTGGTGCTGTTCGGCAAGTGGCTGGAGGCGCGCGCACGCAGCCGCACCGGTGCGGCAATCGGTGCACTGGTCGGGCTGCAGCCGCCGACCGCGCGCCTGGAGCGCGCCGATGCGGCCGGCCTCGAGGTGGTCGAGGTGCCGATCGCGCAGGTACAGCCCGGAGACACGCTGCAGGTTCGACCCGGTGAATCGTTCCCGGTCGATGGTGAAGTCATCGACGGCCGCTCCGGCGTCGACGAAAGCATGCTCACCGGAGAGAGCCTTCCGGTGCCCAAGGCCGGCGGCAACCCGGTGTACGCCGGCACGCTGAACGGCAGCGGTGCACTGCGGGTGCGCGCCACCGGCGTCGGCGCGACCACCGCGCTGGCGCGCATCGTCCGGCTGGTCAGCGAAGCACAGGGCTCGAAGGCACCGATCCAGCGCCTGGCCGACCGGATCGCTGGCATCTTCGTGCCGGTCGTGCTGGTGCTGGCGGTACTCACGTTCATCGGCTGGATGCTTGCCGGAGCGGGCCTGGTCGCGTCCATGGTGCCGGCGATCGCCGTGCTGGTCATCGCCTGTCCGTGCGCGCTCGGCCTGGCCACGCCGACCGCGGTGATCGTCGGCATCGGAGAGGGATCTCGTGCCGGCATCCTGATCCGCAATGCGGCCGCGCTGGAGGCCGCGCACCGGATCGATACGCTGATCGTGGACAAGACCGGCACGCTGACCACCGGCACGCCACGGGTGGAACAGGTCGTCGCTTTCGAGGGCGCGTCCACGCACGATGTGCTGGCGATCGCCGGGGCGCTGGAGGCCGACTCGGAGCATCCACTCGCTGCGGCGATCCGCGACGCGACCCTGGCGGCTGGCATCGAGCGCACGATGCGGGTCGACGGATTCGAGGCGGTGGTCGGCAGCGGCGTGCGCGCCCGCATCGACGGGGCGGACGCACTGCTCGGATCGGCCGAATGGCTGCGCGCCGAGGGCATCGAGGTGCCTGCCGATGCGGCCGCAGACGACACGCACGCCGAGCGCCTCACCTGGGTCGTGGTCGCGCATCGCGGCCATGCGCTGGGCATGGTTGGCATGGCCGATGCACTGCGGCCGGACACCGTCGATGCGGTGCGACGGCTGCAGGCCGCATCGGTGCAGTTGCAGGTGATGTCCGGCGACCAGACAGCCGTCACCGCGCGCATCGCCGCCGAGGCAGGCATCGACACCTGGCGCGCGCGCTGCACCCCGGCCGACAAGGCCACCGAGGCGATGCGCCTGAAGTCCGCCGGGCGATCGGTGGGCATGGTCGGCGACGGCATCAACGACGCACCGGCACTGGCAGCGGCCGACGTGAGCTTCGCGATCGGCAGCGGCTCGGGCATCGCCCTGCACACGGCCGACATCACCCTGATGGGGAACCGGCTGTCGCAGGTGGTCGATGCGATCGACCTGTCGCGCGCCACCATGGCGAAGATACGCCAGAACCTGTTCCTCGCTTTCGCCTACAACGTGCTGGGCATCCCGCTGGCCGCCGCCGGGCTGCTTGACCCGGTGATCGCAGGCGCAGCGATGGCCGCCAGTTCGGTATGCGTCGTCGGCAATGCACTGCTGCTTCGGCGCTGGAAACCGGCAGCGCACGCCGCTGCACCGCAGCCCTCCTCCAACCGCGACCCGTCCTACGGAGCCTGAACATGGAAACCACCCGCATCGCAGTCGAAGGCATGACCTGCCAGGGCTGCGTCAACAGCCTGACCCGCGCGCTGAAGTCGACACCCGGCGTGCAATCGGCAACCGTGACCCTAGAACCCGCGCAGGCGAGCATCGAGCACGACCCGTTGGCAGCGCCGGTTGACGCACTGCGCGCGGTGATCGCCGATGCCGGCTTCGAAGCGCGCTGAGCGTACGCGCCGCGTGCCCGCCGCCGGCTACGGCCGCGAGGCGATCGATGAACTGATGAAGGTGCTGCACCGGTTCGCGCACTGAACCGGCGCTGCAGTTGCTACCAGAGATGCCACCAGCGGCGCCCGTCCACCCGCGGGTCGGTGCCCAGGTATTTGCTCTTCGGAAAGCTGGCCTTCATCACCCGCTCTGCGTCATTGCGCAGGTCGGTCAGCCCCATCGCATCGTAGGCCTTGACCATGATCAGCAGGCCTTCCTCGTTGGCTGGCGCCTGCGGGTAGGTGGTCAGTGCCGTCTGCGCCCGGTTCGCTGCGGCGACATAGGCGCCCTTGCGCAGGTAGAAGCGCGCGACATGCACCTCGTGCGAGGCGAGCATGTTCACGATGAACTTCATGCGCGCCGCTGCATCGGGCGCATACCGGCTGTCTGGGAACCGGGTCACCAGTTCGCGGAAAGAGTCGAACGATTCGCGCGCCGAACGCGGGTCACGTTCGCTCAGGTCCTGCCGCGAGAGAAATCCGAGCGTGCCGAGGTCGTTGTTGAAGTTGATCAGGCCGCGCAGGTACCACGCGTAGTCGGCACTCGGGTGCGTCGGATAGAGCTTGAGGAAGCGGTCGAGCGTCGCGATCGCGGGGATCGGCTCGGCATCCTTCCACTGCGTGTAGGCGAGTTCGAGCATCGCCTGCTGCGAGTAGCGGCCGAACGGATACCGCGATTCGAGCGTCTCGTAGAGCTTGATCGCGCGCGCCCAGTTGCGGTTGTTCATCTCGTCACGCGCTTCGGCGTAGAGCTTCGGCGCCGGCCAGCCGCGCGTCTCGTCGAAGTCGCGCACCGACGCACAGCCGCCGATCAGACCGGCGGCCACCGCCGCGATCACCACCTGCCGCACTGCCAGTACACTCGGGCGTCTCCACCCACCGGACACGGGCGGGCAGGAAGTGCCACCTGTCCGATCGGCATGCGGTCGATCGGGATTCGAAGCTGCGGCTTTCATCGGTTCGTCCGTTCCATGGCAAGCAATTGATTCGCCAACAGTATAGCCCGTCCCATCCGTCGCCCGACGGCGCGCAACCGGACGCCCGGCCCGCGACCGGCGCGGCAGCCCCGCTGTGCCTCGTGGTGCCCCTGGCCGGCGCTGGCGAGCGGATCGACCAGGCCCTGGCGGCGCTGATGCCCGAGCACTCGCGCAGCCGGCTGCAGCAGTGGATCCGCGGCGGGCGCGTGCTGGTCGATGGCCGCGTCGTGCGCAGCGCGGACAAGGTCTGGGGCGGCGAACTGCTCGAAGTCACCCCGGGCACCGATCCGAAAGAGGCTGCCGCGCTGCCGGAAGCGATCGCGCTGCAGGTCGTGCACGAGGACGAGGCGCTGATCGTGCTCGACAAGCCGGCCGGGCTGGTCGTGCATCCGGGCAGCGGCAACTGGCAGGGCACGCTGCTCAACGCACTGCTGCACCATCATCCGGCGATCGAGGCATTGCCCAGGGCCGGCATCGTGCACCGACTCGACAAGGACACCAGTGGCCTGATGATGGTGGCCAAGACGCTGGTCGCCCATACGGCGCTGGTACGCGCACTGGCCGCGCGCGACGTCGAGCGCATCTACCAGGCGATCGTGGTCGGTCGACCGCCGCTGACCGGCGAGATCGAGCAGCCGATCGGCCGCCATCCCGTCAACCGTGTGCGCATGGCGGTGGTCGCCGGTGGCCGTCCCGCCCTGACACGATTCCGCCTGCTCGAACCGCTGGCTGGGGCGGCCCGGGTCGAATGCCGGCTGGCCACCGGCCGCACCCACCAGATCCGGGTGCACATGGAGTCGATCGGCCACCCGGTGCTCGGCGACCCGGTGTACGCCCCGAAGGCCGCCCGCCTCGCGCCGGCGCTGGCCACGGCATCGGCGGCGCTCGGCCGGCAGGCCCTGCATGCGGTCGAACTCGCGTTCGCGCACCCGGTCAGCGGCGAGGCGCTGCGCTTCCAGTCCGCGCTGCCGACGGACATCCGGGCAGCGCTCGATGCGCTGCAGGTGGCGGAATGAACGATCCCGATCCCGCCGGCCCGGACGCGATCCCGGCCTCCGACCTGATCGTGCCCGACTGGCCAGCGCCGGCGGGCGTGCGTGCCCTGGTCACCACCCGCGGCGGCGGCGTCAGCACCGGGCCGCACCGATCGCTGAACCTCGGCGTGCGCGCCGGCGACGATCCGGCTGCAGTGGCAGAGAACCGTCGCCGACTCGATGCGCTGCTGCCCGGGCCGGCGCGCTGGCTGCAGCAGGTGCACGGCAGCCGGGTGGTAGCTGCCCATGCCATCGAGGCACCACCCGAAGCGGACGCATCGTTCACCGACCGCGAGCGGACCGTGTGCACGGTGATGATCGCAGACTGCATGCCGGTACTGCTGTGCAGCGACGACGGGCGGCGGATCGGCGCCGTGCACTGCGGCTGGCGCGGGCTGTCTGGCGGGGCGATCGAGAACACGCTGGCTGCGATCGGCATCGACGCGCAGCGCATGATCGCCTGGCTCGGGCCGGCGATCGGGCCGGACGCGTTCGAGGTCGGCGACGACGTGCGCGACGCCTTCCTGGCGGTCGACCCGTCCGATGCGATCGCCTTCGAGCCTTTGCCGTCGGTTCCCGGCAAGTGGCATGCCGACCTGTTCCTGCTCGGCCGACGCCGGCTCGCCCGGGCGGGGATCGAGCGCGTCCATGGCGGCGGCCTGTGCACGGTATCGGACCCCGGACGCTTTTTCTCCTATCGGCGCGACAAGGTCACCGGGCGGATGGCGGCGCTGGTATGGAGGGACGCTTGAACCAGCCGCCGGCGATCGCACGCGCCTGGGCAACGCTCGCCTCAGCCCTGGAACGCAGCCCCGGCACCTGGCAGGCGCTCGGTCGCGAACTCACCGAGCGCCATCTCGCGCTCTGGCAGTCGATGATCGGGCAACCGTCGCAGGTCGCTCCCGACCCGGAACTGCAGGCGCTGGCCGCGCGCGACCGGCGGTTCAACGCGCCGGCCTGGCAATCGCATCCCTGGTTCGAGTACCTGCGCCAGGCACAGCTGCTGAACGAGCGCTGGCTGGAACGTACGATCGAGGCGGCGGCACTCGCCCCTGCGGACGATCGCCACGCGCGCTTCTTCCTGCGCCAGTGGATCGAGTCGATGTCGCCCGCCAACTTCGTGCCGACCAATCCGGAGGTGCTGGAACTGGCGGCGCGCAGCAACGGCGAGAGCCTCGCGCGCGGCCTGCAGCGTGCCGCCGAAGACACCCGGCGCGGCGCACTCACCATGACCGACGAACAGGCGTTCGAGGTCGGCCGCAACCTCGCGACGACGCCGGGCGCAGTCATACATCGCAACGAGATCGTCGAACTGATCCACTACCGGCCAGCCGGGCCGAAGGTGCATGCGCGGCCGCTGGTGATCGTGCCGCCGTTCATCAACAAGTACTACATTCTCGACCTGCAGCCGGGCAACTCCTTCGTGCGCTTCGCGCTCGAACAGGGCTTCGACGTGTACATCCTGTCCTGGCGCAATGCACCGGCGGAACTCGGCCACCTGCGCTGGGAAGATTATGCGCAGCGTGGCGTACTGGAATCGATCGCGATCGCGCGCCAGGTATCGGGCAGCGCCCAGGTCAATGCCCTGGGCTTCTGCGTCGGCGGCACCCTGCTGTCGACCGCGCTAGCGCTGGCTGCAGCGCGCGGCGAGCATCCCGCTGCATCGACCACCCTGCTCGCCACCATGCTCGACTTCAGCGACGTCGGAGACATCGGCGTCTACATCGACCGCGACTATGTCGAGGCCTGCGAGCGCCGGTTCGACCCGGCTGCGGCACCGGCCGTGATGAGCGGACGCGACCTGGCGTTCACGTTCGCCAGCCTGCGGGCGAACGACCTGATCTGGCGCTTCGTGGTGGACCACTGGCTCAAGGGCAAGGCGCCCGAGCCGTTCGACCTGCTCTACTGGAACAGCGACGGCACCAGCCTGCCCGGCGTCCTCTATGCGTGGTACCTGCGCCAGATGTACTTCGAGAACAACCTGCGGCACCCCGGCCGCGTCCAGCTCGACGGCCTGCCGATCGACCTGCGCCGGATCCGCACCGCCTGGTACCTGCTGGCCGCCGAAGAAGACCATATCGTGCCCTGGCGCACCGCATGGCTGGCGCGCGGCCTGCTGCGCGGCAGCCGGGAGTTCGTGCTGGCGGCCAGCGGCCATATCGCCGGCGTGGTGAACCCGGCCTCGAAGAACCGCCGGCATTTCTTCGCCGCCAGCGGCAGCGCAGGCACCCCCGCGCGCACCAGGACATCCGAGGACTGGCTGGCCGCGGCCAGCCGTCACGAAGGCAGCTGGTGGATGCACTGGGCCGCGTGGCTCAGGAAGCGTTCCGGCCGCCGTATCGATGCCCCGGACATCGACGCCGATCCCGACCATCCGCCGCTGGACCGCGCGCCCGGACGCTACGTACTGGAACGCTGAGTCGCGGGCCGTGCCGCTGCATGCCCGCCGGCTGACCGGACGGGATACGGCCGCGAGCGCAGGACGTCACGCTGGCACGCTTGCTGCTTCGCAGCAGCGGTTTTCGCCGGAGCCCGCGAGGGCTTGGGTTAACATCTTCGTCACGATACGTCGTTACCGTGCGGCTCGTTCCAGAGGCGGCCATCGGGGTTGCGATGCGATCCGGCGCAGGTCCGGACAAGGTCGGGCGAAGGATCCATTGATCAACGAAGGCAACGGAGGACCGTATGACGCAGAGAGTGGCACTGGTGACCGGTGGCATGGGCGGGCTGGGCGAAGCGATCGCGACCAAGCTCTCGAACATGGGCGACAAGGTGGTGGTCAGCTATTCGCCGGGCAACACGAAAGCGGCAGGCTGGCTGGAAGAGATGAAGGCGAAGGGACACGAGATCTATGCGGTGCAGATCGACGTGTCCGATTTCGAGTCCTGCGCCGCCGGTTGCGCCAAGGTGATGGCCGACGTGGGCCCGATCGACGTGCTGGTCAACAATGCCGGCATCACCCGCGACATGACCTTCAAGAAGATGGGCAAGGTCGACTGGGACACCGTTCTCCAGACCAACCTCGACAGCGTGTTCAACATGTGCAAGCCGGTGGTCGACGGCATGGTCGACCGCGGCTGGGGTCGGGTGGTGAACATCTCGTCGGTGAACGGCCAGAAAGGCGCGTTCGGCCAGACCAACTACTCAGCGGCCAAGGCCGGCATGCATGGCTTCACCAAGGCGCTCGCACTCGAGGTGGCGCGCAAGGGCGTGACCGTGAACACGATCTCGCCGGGCTATATCGGCACCAAGATGGTGATGGCGATCCCGAAGGACGTGCTCGACACCAAGATCGTGCCGCAGATCCCGATGGGCCGACTGGGCAAGCCGGAGGAAGTCGCGGGACTCGTGGCCTACCTGTGCTCGGAAGAGGCGGCGTTCGTGACGGGGTCGAACATCGCGATCAATGGTGGGCAGCACATGTCGTAGTGGAGGCGGGCCTGGTCGGATCGAGGAGAGGGGACACCTTGCTCCGCTCGTGTCCCCCGCCGCCGGGCGCGAGCGCGCCCGGCGGCTCCTCCTTTACCTCGCTCCGCAAGGTGTCCCCTCTCCTCGATCAGCGCAGGCGCCGGGGTGGGGGCGGAGGACGTACCACCGTCTTGCAGTGACGATCCGCAGGTGCCCCCGCACCAGCCCCCCTACTCTCCCCAAGGCACGGTGGTGGTATGGCACGCGCATCGGGTTGCCGGTGGAGCGAGGTAAAGGAGGAGCCTTCAGGCGCGGGAGCGCCTGAAGGCGGGGGACACGAGCGGAACCGGCAACCCGATGCGCGTGTCCAGGCACCTCAACCGCGCCAAACGCTCACCGCTTGCGGGCAGCCTTCGCCGCGGCGACAGTCGCGTCGCTGGCTGCCTTCACGCCCGAGCGGGCGAGTTCGGACATCTGGCGGCTGGTACGGGTCATGTCCTGGAAGGCCGACTGGCTCGCGAGCATCGCGTGCCGGACGGCGTCAGCCGCCGCGGCAGCACCTGGTGGGGCGGCGTCGAGGAGCTTCGCCATCGTACCCTCCAGGTCGGACGTGGCGGCCCCCATGCGCTCCTCGACCAGCTTGCCGAACCGGTCCTGCAGCTCCGCAGCGACCGAGTAGACGCTCTCGGAATAGTCCAGTGCCTGCTGGACCGCCTGCTCGGCCAGCTCGGCGCGCAGCGCAACCGCGTCTTCCGGCGTCGTCACCTTCGACAGCGCATCGATGTTCCGGGTGCCCGCCTCGACCGCATGCCGGGCGGCATCGAGCTGTACACCGAGCAGCTTCTGCGAAGCTTCTACGGTCAGCTGGGCGAAGCGCACCGCGGCGGCCAGGCTTTCCTGCTGAAGCTTCATCAGGTCCTCTGGCGAGGTGGGGCGGGTCATCGGTCGCAGCCTCCATGAATCGGTGGAAATCCATTAGAATCCGCGCCCCCGGAGGGCATGCAGCAGCCATGCCGAGCCTGACGCTTCCCACTCAGCGGGCAGCGTACGATGGAACGCACGCTGGAATCATGCCCGATCCGCCGTCCGAGTGGCACAACGGCGAACAGGTGCATACTGTCACCGCAGTACCGAACGCTACCGTTGAAACAGCCGGACGAGGGAAAAAGGGACAATGAGCGACACGCCGCGCATCATCAAGAAGTACCCGAACCGCCGTCTCTACGACACCGCCACCAGCACCTACATCACGCTGGCGAACGTGAAGCAGCTGGTCCTGGAGCAGACGCCGTTCCAGGTCATCGATGCAAAGACGAACGACGACCTGACCCGCAACATCCTTCTGCAGATCATCCTCGACGAGGAGAACAGCGAGGCACCCATGTTCTCCTCCGACATGCTGTCGCAGATGATCCGCTTCTACGGCAATGCGATGCAGGGCATGATGGGTAGCTACCTCGAGAAGAACATCCAGACGTTCATGGGCATCCAGCAGCAGTTGCAGGACCAGTCGCGTTCGCTCTACGGCAGCAACCCGATGGTCAACACCGAGGCCTGGAACCAGATCGTCAAGATGCAGGGCCCGGCTGTGCAGAGCCTCATGAGCGGCTACCTCGAACAAAGCGCCAAGATGTTCGTCGACATGCAGCAGCAGATGCAGAAACAGACCCAGAACATGTTCAGTGGCTTCCCCTTCCCCGGCTTCGGCGGCGCTTCCGGCAGCAAGCCGGAAGAGAAGTAGGCGTTGCCGCCCGCAGCAGGGCGCCCCGGCCCGGCCGGTGGTGCAGATCGCGCCCGTTCCAGGGGCAAGGCCGACGGCGCGCCAGCGCCCTCGCCCGCCGTTCCCCGCGTCGGCTTCGTGTCCCTCGGCTGCCCGAAGGCGCTGGTCGACTCGGAACGCATCCTGACCCAGCTCCGCGCCGAGGGCTACACGATCTCGCCCGACTATGCCGGGTCCGACATGGTGATCGTGAACACCTGCGGCTTCATCGACGCCGCCGTCGAGGAATCGCTGGACGCCATCGGCGAGGCGCTGGCGGAGAACGGCAAGGTGATCGTCACCGGTTGCCTCGGCGCCAAGGGCAGCGTGGTGCGCGACAACTTCCCGAACCTGCTCGCCGTCACCGGGCCGCATGCCACCGACGAGGTGATGCAGGCGGTGCACGAGCACCTGCCCCGCCCGCACGACCCGTTCAGCGACCTGGTGCCACCGCAGGGCATACGGCTCACGCCCCGGCACTACGCGTACGTGAAGATCTCGGAGGGCTGCAACCATCGCTGCACCTTCTGCATCATCCCGTCGATGCGCGGCGACCTGGTTTCGCGGCCCGTCGGAGACGTGCTGCAGGAAGCCGAGAACCTGGTGCGCGCCGGGGTGAAGGAATTGCTGGTGATCTCGCAGGACACGTCCGCCTACGGGGTCGACGTGAAGTACCGCACCGGATTCTGGGGTGGCCGTCCGGTGCGTACCCGGATGACCGAGCTGGTGCAGGCGATGTCCTCGCTCGGGGCCTGGGTGCGGCTGCACTACGTCTATCCGTATCCGCACGTGGACGAAGTGATACCGCTGATGGCCGAGGGCAAGGTGCTGCCCTACCTCGACGTGCCGTTCCAGCACGCAAGCCCACGCATCCTGAAACTGATGAAGCGCCCCGCCAGCGCCGAGAACAACCTCGCCCGCATCCGGGCCTGGCGCGAAGCCTGCCCTGAACTCACGATCCGCAGCACGTTCATCGCCGGCTTCCCCGGAGAAACCGAGGCCGAGTTCGAGCAGCTGCTCGAATTCCTCGAAGAAGCACAGCTCGACCGAGTCGGCTGCTTCGCCTACTCGCCGGTCGAAGGCGCAGCGGCCAATGCCCTGCCCGACCCGGTGCCCGACGAGGTGCGCGAAGAGCGCCAGGCCCGGTTCATGGAAGTGCAGGCCAGGATCAGTGCCGCTCGGCTTGCACGCAAGGTCGGCACCACGGTCAGGGTGCTGGTCGATTCAGCCGAAGGCACGCGCGCGATCGGCCGCAGCGCGGCGGATGCGCCCGAGATCGACGGACGGGTGCATGTATCAAGGGTACGCGGCGCGAAGCCGGGCGACTTCATCGACGTGAAGGTGACCCGGTCCGACGAGCACGACCTGCACGGCAGCCGGGTCGGAGACTGATCGGCGGCGCGGACGACGGCGCCGCGTTCAGCCGCGGAAGAACGCCTGCACTGGCGCCAGTTCGCGCGTGAGCTTCATCGGCGGCAGGCTCTTCAGGATCTTCCGTCCATACCCCTTCGACATCAGGCGCGGATCGCAGATCATCAGCACGCCGCGGTCGGTCTCGTCGCGGATCAGCCGTCCGGCACCCTGCTTGAGGGTGATCGCCGCATCGGGCAACTGGATCTGCGAGAACGCGTTGCCGCCGCTGCGGTTCATGTGCTCGATGCGCGCCGCCAGCACCGGATCGTCGGGCGGCGCGAACGGCAGCTTGTCGATCACCACCAGCGACAGGGCTTCGCCGCGCACGTCGACGCCCTCCCAGAACGAATGGCTCGCCACCAGCACCGCGTTGCCGCGCGTGCGGAACTGATCAAGCAGTTCGTTGCGCGAGGCTTCGCCCTGGACCATCAGCGGGAACATCAGCCCGCGGCGCCGGAACGCCTCGTCGAGCAACTGGTGCACCGCGCGCATCGCGCGCAGGCTGGTGCACAGGATGAAGGCGCGCCCACCGGACGCCTCGATCACCGGCAACGCGGCCTGCACCACCGCGCGCACGTAGTCGGCGGTGTTGGGCTCCGGCATGCCGGTCGGGACGTAGAGCATCGACTGGCGCGGGAAGTCGAACGGACTGGGCCAGCTGGCACACTCGGCATCGGCCAGCCCGAGCGCGCCGGCGTAGTGGCTGAAATCGCCCTCGATCGAAAGGGTCGCCGAGGTGAACACCCAGGCCTTCGGATGGCCGCCATTGCCGCCGAGCTGCTGGCGGAAGATGCGCGCGATCGACAGCGGCGTCGCATGCAGCTGCAGCGACTGGGCGAAGGTCTCGCCCCAGAGCACCCAGCCCGCATCCTGGTCCGGATCGGTGGCGGCGTCCTCTGCCGCTGGCTGCCCGGTCGCGCGCCGGGCAACCAGCGCCTGTTGCGGCGCGGCCGCGGCTTCGGCCACCGCCTGCGCATGCCACCGAGAGAGCCGGCGGAACAGTTCGTCGCAGCGCTCGGCGCACTTGCCCAGCCCCTCGCTGCGTTCGGCCTGGTCCGCGAGGTGGCTGCCGAGCGACTCGATCGACGCAATCAGGTGCTCGAGCGCCGGCATGAAGCTGGCACGCTCGCGCAGCAGGCGCAGCGTCAACCGACCGGAATCCTCGCGTACCGCCAGCCTCAGGTCGCGTGCCGCCTTCTCGACCGCACCGGCCGCGACTGGCAGCGGTGCGTAGTCGCGTGCACCGGCCAGGGCCTCGGCCCGGGTGTCGCGCGCGAGGTCGAGCAGCTGCGACGTGGACACCGATTCGCCGAAGAACATGCTCGCGGTGTCGGGAAGCGCATGCGCCTCGTCGAAGATCACTGCCTCGCAGGCTGGCAGCAGTTCAGCGAAGCCGGTGTCGCGCAGGGCAACATCGGCGAAGAACAGGTGGTGGTTGACGACCACCAGGTCGGCCGCGAGCGCGTTGCGCCGCGCCTCCATCACGAAGCACTGCTGGAACTGCGGGCATTCGGCACCCAGGCAGTTCTCGCGGGTCGAGGTGGCCATCGCCCATGCCGACGCGTTGTCCGGTACCGAGGCCAGCTCGCTGCGGTCGCCCGACTTGCTGGTCGCCGCGAAGCGCTCGATCTCGCGGAAGTGGCGCACGTCCTGCGCGTTTCCGAACAGCCCCTCGCGCGCATTGCGGGCAAGGTGGTAATGGCAGACGTAGTTCGACCGCCCCTTGAGCAGCGCCACCGACACCGGCACGTTGAGCGCCGCGCGCACCAGCGGCAGGTCGCGGTCGAACAGCTGGTCCTGCAGCGTCTTCGTGCCGGTCGAGATGATGACCTTGGCACCGGACAACAGTGCCGGCACCAGGTAGGCGAACGTCTTGCCGGTACCAGTGCCCGCCTCGGCGACGAGCACGCCGTTGCTGTCCAGCGTGCGCGCGATCGCGTCGGCGAGTTCGACCTGCCCGGGACGGGGCCGATATCCGGGTACCGCGCGGGCGAGCGGACCGTCGGTGGAGAAGACGTGTTCCAGGGTGGGATTCAGGACGCGCAACCGGTTGCTTGAGGCGACCGCGATGATCGCACGGGGCGTGCCGCGCCGGGCGCCGGGAAACCGTGCCGGGCCGCCGATACCGGCCGCAGCGCCTTCGCGCGCGTGCTGCCGCGCACCATGTTATCCTCGAGAGTTATGGCGAGTACAGAATATCCCGAGCAAGCGCTGGAAGACAGCGGACACACCGGAGACAGCGGCATCGCCGCGACAGCCGCCCCAGACACCACTGCGGCGGAGGTGCCGGTGCCATCTGCGGCGGCAGCTCCGGTCGCGGCAGCAGCGCCGGTCGTGCAGTTCCGCGACCTCGGCCTCGCGCCGGAGATCGTGCGTGCACTGGACGAGCTGGGCTACAAGGCGCCCACGCCGATCCAGACTCAGGCCATCCCGCACGTGCTGCGCGGCGTCGACCTGCTGGGCGGCGCCCAGACCGGCACCGGCAAGACCGCCGCGTTCGCGCTGCCGATGCTGCAGCGGCTGCGCGTGCATGCGAACAACAGCGTGTCGCCGGCACGCCATCAGGTGCGCGCGCTGATCCTCGCGCCCACGCGCGAGCTTGCCGCACAGGTCGAGGAAAGCGTACGGGCGTATGCGAAGTACACGATGCTGCGCGCCACCTGCGTGTTCGGTGGCGTGTCGATCGATCCGCAGATCGCCCAGCTGCGCGCCGGCGTCGAGATCGTGGTGGCCACGCCTGGCCGGCTGCTCGACCACATCCAGCAGAAGACCCTGTCGCTGTCGCAGGTCGAGTACCTCGTGCTCGACGAGGCCGACCGGATGCTCGACATGGGCTTCATGCCCGACATCAAGCGCATCCTCGCGCTGCTGCCCGAGCGGCGGCAGAGCCTGCTGTTCTCGGCGACCTTCCCCGAGGAAGTGAAGCGGCTATCCGAACAGCTGCTGAAGACGCCGATCCGAATCGAGGTGGCGCGGCCGAACGCGACCGCCGAAACCATCACCCACATCATCCATCGCTGCGACGAGGGCAACAAGCGGCGCCTGCTGTCGCACCTGGTGCGCAGCCGCGAACTGACGCAGGTGCTGGTGTTCACGCGCACCAAGCAGACCGCACGCCGGCTGACCGTCTCGCTGCAGCAGGAAGGCCTGTCCGCGGCCGAGATCCACAGCGACAAGACCCAGGCCGAGCGGATGCAGGCGCTGTCCGATTTCAAGGCGAACCGGATCATCCTGCTGGTGGCGACCGACATCGCGGCGCGCGGCCTGGATATCGACCATCTGCCGCACGTGATCAACTACGAGTTGCCGCAGTCGGCTGAGGACTACGTGCACCGGATCGGGCGCACCGGCCGGGCCGGCATGCTCGGCGAGGCGATCTCGCTGGTCAGCCCGTCGGAAGACGAGATGCTCGCCAACATCGAGAAGCTGATCAAGCGCAGCCTGCCGGTGCGCGAGGTCGAAGGGTGGACACCGTCCGCCCGTCCCGGCCCCGGCATCGGCGGCAGCTTCGATCGTGAGCGTCCTGCGCGCGAAAGCGATCGTGGCAGCCGCGGCGGCGCATCGCGCGGGCGTCCGGCAGAACATGGGTCCGAGCGTCCCTCGCGTGGCGAGTCGATACGCGAATCAATGCGCGACCGTGGCCGTCCGTCCGATCGGCCGGCATCGGGCAGTGCGCGCCGGCGCCTGCCGGACGATCCGCTGTTCACCAGCGCCTATGTGCCCCCGCCGCTGCCTGACAAGACGTTGGTGACGGGCGCAGCCGAACCGGCCGCGATCGTGCGCCGCCGCCGCTCGCCGGTGCCGGCGCTGCTGTCGGCGCCGCCCGAGTCGGCCTGACCACAGCGGCAATGCGGTTGCCCGGTCGCTTCGCCGGCGCAGCAGCGATGATGAGGATGTTGCCGGCGGTCGGTCGTTGCCTCGTGCTGTGCGCCGTCCTGTGCGGCGCACCCATCGCGCTGGCCGCCCAGGGCGCAGCCAGCGCAGAGCACGCGACTGCAGCGTCCCTTCGCGAAGGCATCGCTTCCGCACACCCGCTGGCGAGCGAGGCCGGACGGCAGGTGCTCGCCGCCGGCGGCAATGCATTCGATGCAGCGGTGGCAGTGGCGGCCGCGCTGGCGGTGGTCGAACCCTATTCGTCCGGGATCGGCGGCGGCGGCTTCTTCCTGCTGCACCGGGCACGGGACGGCCACCAGGTGATGGTGGATGCGCGCGAGACCGCACCGGCTGCAGCCACTCCCGACATGTACGTCGATGCGCAAGGCCGTGCGATCCCCCGCGCATCGCTCGACGGTGCGCGCGCAGCCGCGATCCCGGGCCTTCCGGCAGGACTGGTGCACCTGTCCGCACGGTACGGGCGCCTGCCGCTCGCGCGATCGCTCGCCCCGGCCATCGCGCTGGCCGGGGACGGCTTCCCGGTGGACGCCCGATTCGCCACCGTCGCGCGCCTTGCAGCGGCACGGGTACAGCGCGATGCGCGTACTGCGTCGGTATTCATGCCCGCCGGTCGCACGCCCGAGCCGGGCGAGCGGTTGCGCCAGCCCGCGCTGGCCGCGACGCTGGCGCGCCTGGCTGCCGAGGGCCACGCCGGCTTCTATTCGGGCCCGGTCGCCGCCGAACTCGTCGCATCGGTGCGCGCCGATGGCGGCATCTGGCAAACGCAGGACCTCGCGAGCTATGCAGTCATCGAGCGTGCGCCGATGCGCATCCAGTACCGCGGCGCCACGATCACCGCCGCAGCCCTGCCCTCCTCCGGCGGCGTCGTGATCGCGCAGTCGCTGGCGATGCTCTCGCCGTTCGGGGCGCTCGACCACCGGACACCAGCCGGTGCACACCTGGTGTCCGAGGCGCTGCGCAGGGCGTTTGACGACCGCGCGCGCTGGCTGGGCGATCCCGGCTTCGACCGGGTACCGCTGGAGCGGCTGCTGTCGGACACGCACCTGCGCGCTCGCGCCGCCGACATCGACCCGCAGCGGGCAACCACGGCCAGCCACCCTGCCACGCCGCCGGCTCGCGAGAGCATGCACACCACCCATCTTTCCGTGGTGGACCAGGACGGCAACCGTGTCGCGGCGACGCTCACCATCAATACCCTTTTCGGTTCCGGCTTCATCGCCGGTACCACCGGCGTGCTGCTCAACAACGAGATGGACGACTTCGCGTTGCCCGGGGAGCAGCCGAACGCCTACGGCCTGGTCGGCCGGGATGCGAACCGGATCGAGCCGGGCAAGCGGCCGCTGTCGAGCATGACCCCGATGTTCGTCGAAACCGCGTCCGGCGTGCACGTGCTGGGCACGCCCGGGGGCTCGCGCATCATCAGCATGCTTCTGCTGGCCATCCTGGACATCGCCTCGGCCGATCCGCCGTCGCCGCTGGCGCTGGTGTCACGGCCGCGCTACCACCACCAGGCCCGGCCCGACCGCATCGAAGTGGAGCCGGAAGCCTTCGGCGACGACTGGATCGGCGCACTGCGCGGCCGAGGCCATGCGGTGGCGATATCCGGCCGCGCCTGGGGCAACATGCAGGTGGTGCATATCGACCGCGGCACCGGACGGGTCAGCACCGCCAGCGATCCGCGCGGCCGCAGCGGGATCGCCTGGTTCTGAGGCTGGCCGCAGGCATGGCGCGGCGGCCTTGCCGCCGTACTATGCGGCGCGGGCGAGGTGGTCGACGTAGCGCACGACCCCTTCGTTGACGCTGGCGAACGGCGTGGCATACCCTGAGCGCCGCAGCAGCGACAGATCGGCCTCGGTGAAGCTCTGGTACTTGCGCGCGAGGTCGACCGGCATCGGGAAGTACTCGACCAGCCCGGCACTGCGCATCGCATCGAGCGACAGCGCCGGTTCGCCCGCTTGCGCGCGGCAGGCATTGATGGTCGCCACCGCCACGTCGTTGAACGTCTGGGCACGACCCGTGCCGCAATTGTAGATGCCGCTGGCGTCGACCTTGCCGAGGAAATGCAGGTTCACCGCAACCACGTCGTCGACCGAGACGAAGTCGCGCCGCTGCTCGCCATCGCCGTAGCCGTCGGAGCCGGCGAACAGGCGCACCTTGCCGGCGGCACGGTACTGGTCGAAGAAGTGCATCGCCACCGATGCCATGCGCCCCTTGTGCCGCTCGCCCGGCCCGTAGACGTTGAAGTAGCGCAGGCCGACGATCGGCGCCGTGCGCGAAGCCAGTTGCCGGCGCACGACCTGGTCGAGCAGGAACTTCGAGTAGCCGTAGACATTGAGCGGCCGCTCGAACTCGCGCGATTCACGGAACACGCCGGTGCCGCCGTAGACCGCTGCCGAAGACGCATAGACCAGGGGGATCTCTTCGCCCTGGCAGAACTCGAGCAGCTGCGCGGTCCAGCGGTAGTTGTTGTCCATCATGTAGCGACCGTCGGACTCGACGGTATCCGAGCAGGCCCCTTGGTGCAGCACCGCCTCGATGCCGTCGTCGAACGAACCCGCGGACAGTGCCTCGAGGAAGTCTTCCTTGTCGAAGTAGTCGGCGATCTCGCAGTCGACGAGGTTGTTGAACTTGTCGCCCCGGGTGAGGTTGTCGACCGCGATGATGTCGCGCTCGCCGCGCGCGTTCAGCGCCCGCACCAGGTTGGAGCCGATGAAACCGGCTGCGCCGGTGACGATGTAGTAGCCTGCCATGGTCAGCTTCTCTCCTGCTCGGGTGACGCGACGGGTGGCGCGAGTTCCTCCGGATGCACGACCGCCGTGCCCAGCTTGCCCACCACGATGCCCGCCGCACGGTTGGCCACGCGCATGGCCTCGGGCAGCGGCGTTCCGCAGGCGAGCATCACGCCGATGGTCGCGATCACGGTATCGCCTGCACCACTGACATCGTAGACCTCGCGCGCATGGGTCGGCTGGTGGTGCATGCCATCGGCATCGAACAGCGTCATGCCTTCCTCGCTGCGCGTGACGAGCAGGGCTTCGAGCCCCAGTTCGGCACGCATGCGCTGCGCCTTGTCGGCCAGCGCCGCGTCGTCGCTCCAGCTGCCGGCGACCTGGCGGAACTCGTTGCGGTTGGGGGTGAGCAGCGTCGCGCCCCGGTAGCGGTCGTAGTCGTCGCCCTTGGGGTCGACCAGCACCGGCTTGCCGGCCGCACGTGCGCTGGCAATCATCCGTTCGATATGTGCCAGCCCGCCCTTGGCGTAGTCGGACAGGATCACGACGTCCGATTCCGGCAGGGCCTCCTCGAACGCGGCGAGCTTGGCCGCCAGCACTTCGTGGCTGGGCAGGGTCTCGAAGTCGATGCGCATCAACTGCTGCTGGCGACTGATCACGCGCAGCTTGACGGTGGTCGAGATGGTCGGGTCACGGTGCATGTCTGCATGCACATGCTCGGCGCTGAGCAGGCGTTCCAGCGCGACGCCCGCCTCGTCGTCGCCCACCACACACAGCAACCGGGTACGCGCGCCGAGCGCGGCCGCGTTGCGTGCGACGTTGGCCGCACCACCGGGACGCTCTTCGCTGCGCTCGACGCGTACCACCGGGACCGGAGCCTCCGGCGAGATACGCTCGACCGCACCGAACCAGTAACGGTCGAGCATGACGTCGCCGACCACCAGCACGCGCCCGGTGCTAGCGCGCTCATGGGAGTAGCCAGCGTCCGGGGCGATCGCGTTACGCGCAGCCTTGTTCATTGGCCCCCGACTGTCTTCGCCTGCGCGCGGCCGATCGGGTAATACTCGATGCCGGCGTCCGCGACCATCGCCGGGTCGTACATGTTCCGGCCATCGAAGATCACCGGCTGCCTGAGCGTGGCCTGGATCGCGTCGAAGTCGGGGCTGCGGAACTCCTTCCACTCGGTGACGATCAGCAGTGCGTCGCAGTCCTTCAACGCGGCGCGTGCACTGGTGCAAAGGGCCACGCCCGGGCGTTCCCCGAGCAGGTCGCGGGCGACGTCCATCGCCACCGGGTCGTAGGCATTCACGGTCGCACCGCGCGCCAGCAAGGCTTCGATGACGACCAGGCTGGGCGCCTCACGCATGTCATCGGTGTTCGGCTTGAACGCGAGGCCCCACAGCGCGAAGCGACGGCCGGCCAGGGACGCACCGAACCGGGCCACGACCTTGTCAACGAGCACCTGCTTCTGCCGCTCGTTGACCTCGTGTACCGCCTCCAGGATCGCCAGTTCCATGCCGTGCTGGCCAGCCGTGCGGCGCAGCGCCTGCACGTCCTTCGGGAAGCAGGAACCGCCGAAGCCGGCACCCGGATAGAGGAAGTGGTAGCCGATGCGCGAATCGGAGCCGATGCCCTTGCGCACCATTTCGATGTCGGCGCCGAGCCGCTCGGCGAGGTTGGCCAGTTCGTTCATGAACGAGATGCGGGTGGCAAGCATCGCGTTGGCCGCGTACTTCGTGAGTTCCGCCGACCGCACGTCCATCACGATCAGGCGCTCGTGGTTGCGCTGCACCGGCGAGTACAGTTCGCGCATGAGGCGCAGCGCACGTTCGTCGTCCACGCCCAGCACCACGCGGTCCGGACGCATGAAATCCTCGACCGCGGCGCCCTCCTTCAGGAACTCCGGGTTGGACACGACGCTGAACGGATGCGACACGCCACGCAGGACGAGTTCCTCGGCGATCGCCTCTCGCACCAGGTCGGCGGTACCGACGGGAACGGTGGACTTGTCGACGATGACGCAGTAGCCGTCGAGGTGGCGGCCGATCGACCGTGCCGCTGCGATCACGTACTGGAGGTCGGCCGCACCGTCCTCGCCCGGAGGCGTGCCGACCGCGAGGAACTGCACGCGCCCGAACGCGGCTGCCTGCCGCGGATCGGTGGTGAAGCTCAGGCGCCCGGCCTCGACGTTGCGCCTGACGATCGCCTCGAGCCCGGGCTCGTGGATGGGGATGCCGCCTGCGTTCAGGTGGGCCACCTTGCGCTCGTCGATGTCCAGACACAGTACGTCGTTGCCCAGGTCGGCGAAGCAGGCCCCGGATACCAGGCCGACGTAACCGGTGCCGATGACGGTGATCTTCATGGTTCAGCCTCCGGTCTGTTCGATGATCGACGCGAGTGCGGCGACCGGGTCGTTGGCCTGCGTGATCGGCCGTCCGACCACCAGGTAATGGGCGCCAGCCGCGACCGCTTCCGCCGGCGTGGCAATGCGCGCCTGATCGTCGGCCGCTGCGGTGGGGGGCCGCACGCCTGGCGTGACCAGCACGAAGCCCGGGCCGCAATGCTCGCGCAGCATCCGTGCCTCGCGTGGCGAGCAGACCACGCCGTCCATGCCGCTGTCCTTCGCCAGACGGGCCAGCCGGAGCACCTGGGCCTCCGGGTCGGCGTCGACGCCGATCTCGGCCAGGTCGTGCGCGTCCATGCTGGTCAGCACCGTCACCGCGACCAGCAGCGGTCGCGGGCTGAACGGCGCCAACGCCTCGCGCGCAGCCTCCATCATCCGGCGACCGCCGCTCGCATGCACGTCGAGCATCCATGCGCCATCGGCAGCAGCAGCCCGGCAGGCCGCCGCAACCGTGTTCGGGATGTCGTGGAATTTCAGGTCGACGAACACCTCGAACCCCATCGAACGCAGGCGTGCGACCAGCAGCGGGCCGCTGGTGGCGAACAGTTCCTTGCCGACCTTCACCCGGCAGCGCCGGGGGTCGAGGGTACGGGCCATCTGGAGGGCCGCATCGGCACTGGCCAGGTCGAGCGCAACGATCACGCGCGGGCCGATCGGGAGCGAGGATTGGTCGGTCATCGTCAGGGTCATCGGGTTGGCAGGCAGTTTCAGGAAGGGTGCCACACGACGGCCGGGACGGGGCGCTGGCGTGGCAGGCCGCGCGGTGCTTCGTGCGGGCGCATCACACGCTCAGTTCGCGCTCTTCGGTGCGCTTGGGCGAATAGGTCTCCCAGCCTCGGCAGGCCGGGCAGTGCCAGTAGAACTGCCTGGCCTTGAAGCCGCACTGGTCGCAGCGGTACATCGCCAGGCTGCGGGTCTGCTGCTGCACCACGTTGCGGATCAGTTCGAGGTCGGCACGCTGCTCGATCGGCGTAGTCACGAGCTGGGCCTCGAGCAGCTTGCCGAGCCCGATCAGCGTGGGATTGCGCTTGAGCTCATCGCGCACGAGCCGGTAGGCATCCTCGGCACCCTGCTGCTCCAGCGTAGCCTGGAAGACCACGCCCATCAGGTCGAGCGACGGATGGTTCGCCAGGTAGTACTGCAGCAGGCGCAGGCCGACCTCCGGCTTGCCCATCGCGCGATAGGCGTTCAGCAGGCGCTCGGCGACCATGGACAGGTACGCCGGGTTCTGCGATTCGATGCGCTTCCATGCGTCGATCGCCGGATCGACCTGGCCGGTCGCCAGCTCGATGTCGCCGAGCAGTATGCTGGCGCGCACGCTCTTGCGATGGCTCGCCAGCGCCATCTCGAGATGGCGGCTCGCTTCGGTCGGGCGCGCATGCGCGAGCTCGTTGGCGGCCAGTTCGCAGTAGTAGTTGGCGATGTCCATCTGGAACGAACGGCCATCGCGCGATTCGGCACGGCGCGCGGTCTCGATCGCACGCTCCCACTCCCGCTCCTGTTCGTAGATCTCCAGCAGCGCAACAGCGGCCAGGTCCTCGCGCGCGGTGCCCTCCAGCCTCTTGAACAGTTCCTCGGCGCGATCGAGCAGCCCTGCCTTCAGGTAGTCCTGCGCAAGCTCGTAGATCGCATCCAGCCGCTGCTCGGCCGGCAGGTCCTCACGGTCGACCAGGCTCTGGTGCATACGGATCGCCCGCTCCACCTCTCCGCGGCGGCGGAACAGGCTGCCCAGCGCGAAGTGCAGCTCGACGGTCTGCGGATCGACCTTCACCACCTCGATGAAGGCCTCGATCGCCTTGTCCTGCTGCTCATTGACAAGGAAATTGATGCCGCGGAAGTAGGACACCGGCAGCGCCCGCGACTCGGTCACCAGCTGCTTGATGTCGATGCGCGCGGCCAGCCAGCCGAGCCCGAAGAAAATCGGGAACGCGATCAGCCACCAGTATTCAAAGTCCATGCGGCACCTGACGGTCGGTGGCGGCGTTCGCCGATGCCTGCAGCGCGCCCTCATCCTGCCCAGCCGACGCCGCTGGCGCCAGCGCGGCGAGCTCGCCGCGCAGACGGTCACGTTCGGCTTGCAGCCCCTCGTGTTCGGTGCGCAGCGCCTCATGCTCGGCCCGCAGCAGGTCGCGATCGGCGCGGGCGCGCGAACCCTCGCGCCGCAGGCCGAACGCATGGCCGGCCATCGCAAGCACGCCAAACAATGCCCCGGCACACAGGGCGGCCACCAGGGCCAGCGCGAGCGAAGTCTCGACCTCGCGGCCGAGGAAGAAGCGCAGCGTGACCGGCTCGCTGTTCTTCACGGCGAGGGCAAACACCAGCCCGAACAGGGCCAGCTTGACCGCAAGCCATACGTAGCCCAGCAGCCGGCTGAACGCGGACGGGCCACCGGCAACGGGATCCCCTGCTGGTCCGCTAGCCACGATCGGAAGCGCGCAGGCCGCCGGCGCTCACGCGCCGGAGACGTCCACGCGTTCGCGCAATTCCTTGCCTGCCTTGAAGTGCGGCACGTGCTTGGCGGGCACATGCACCTTCTCGCCGGATTTCGGATTGCGTCCGACCCGGGGCGGCCGGTAGTTCAGGGCAAAGCTGCCGAACCCGCGGATCTCGATGCGGTGCCCGTCCGCCAGGCTCTGCGCCATGGCGTCCAGGATCATCTTGACCGCGAGTTCGGCGTCCTTCGCGACCAGTTGCGTATGACGCGCCGCAAGGTTGG